>JANOBV010000239.1:0-12528 GCA_031411835.1 Bacteroidota bacterium
GAATAACAATATTCCTGCCGCGAAAAACCATGAAGAGTAATTAAGAGCAGGCGAATTAATTTTATCTGCTAATAAGCCTATTGCGAGTATTGCAAGTGCATGATAGAATTGGTACTTAACGCCGGTTTCAAAAACTTGCAATTGCTGAACATTTATTTTTTCTTTCAGTGCGTGTGCTCCGAAAGCCCCAAGTATGACAGCTGTACCTGCAAAAAATGATGCAAGCGATATATAGGTTTTCATTTTAATTAGATGAGAGTGAAATTAATTTGTCAAACAAAGATATAAATAAAAAAGCCCCGCTTTATTTCATGCGAGGCTTTCTTTTTTATCTTCTTCCAGATATGTATTTGTTGAGATCTGAAACGGATGATTCAAACTCAAATGAATCATTTACTTTGTAATAGTTTCCGATATCATATGTGTGATCGTATGCATATTTTGCGTACTCCAGCTTTGTATTTTCGAAATCGAATAAACTCATCACTTCTTTTACCTGTTGTGATGTTAAGCAATTATTCTGTAACACCTGTTTAGCAATTGTAAGCTTCGTGTCTTCGAAATCTTTCGAACGTACCGTTTCTTTCATGTCACCAAAATCAGTCGGATTCATTGGAATGGGGCATCCAATTTTTCCATTATATCCTTGAACATAAATAACCTGTGCAGGCGGAGGAGTATTTGTTATTGCCATTCCTGAGCCAGTAACAACTGTTCCGGTTCCGGTAGTAGTAGTAGTTGATGAATGTGTTGTTGTGGTTGTAGTCGTACTTTCCATTCCGCTATTATCCATACCAAATCCTGATGCATTGATACTGATGTTTCCACCGCCATCCGTTCCACTAACTCCCATGTTAATATTCACATTATCACCGCCCATTCCATCTGTTGTTGTAGTTTGAGAATGAACGGTAGTAGTTGTAGTTTGAGTTACAGGAGGCGCAACTGCAGTATAAACTACGACAGTTTGTGATGAAGGAGTTTGCGGTGCTTGTGCAATTGGTACAGCACTAACATATCTTGTAACATACTGACCTTTGCTATTTTGTTTAATATTCCAAGTAATTTCAGAACCCATTTCATTGAAGAACATATTAAAATCAACGAAGCCTAATTTTGTATCGGCAAAAACGATTCTGCATTTGTAGTGATCTGCTACTAACTCTGTCATCTTCACATTTGTTTGCGGTGTTTGATTTTGTAAAATACCGTTTAAGATGACTTGAAATTTTTCGCCGTTCTCGGCGAATAGGATTGCATTATTTGCTTGTGCCATCAAGGCCACAGAAAAAAAGAACGCAAGTCCAGTAAGGTAAAGGGCTTTTTTCATATTATTTTGCTAGTTTTTGTTTGGAATTCGTGTGTTAACTAAAAACATGCCAAATGTATAAAAAAGGTGCTTTCCAGATACTTTTGTTAATCACTTAAATATTTATTCATCTCTAAGCTATTGTTATCTTCGCCCGAAATTCATTTGTTTATATGCGTCGTATACTACTTATTGGAGCCGGAAGGTCGTCTTCAAATCTGATTCAATATTTTTTAGATAATGCAAAAGCCGAAGATTGGACATTAACAGTTGGTGATGTCTCAATTGATAGCGCTCGACAAAAAACAAATGATCATCCTGCTGCAACAGCAATACAATTTGATATTAATAGTGATGCTGACAGACAAAAGCACATTGCCAATGCCGACATCGTAATTTCACTTTTGCCGGCTCATATGCATCTTTCTGTCGCAGTAGAATGTGTGAAGCAAAAGAAGAATCTCGTAACTGCATCTTATGTTTCTGCTGAAATGCAGGAATTGGATTCAAGTGCGAAGGAAGCAGGAATTATTTTATTGAATGAATGTGGATTGGATCCGGGTATCGATCACATGAGTGCTATGCAGATCATCGATGAGATCAAAGCGAATGGTGGAGAAATTACATCTTTCAAATCATTTACCGGCGGATTGGTTGCTCCTGAATCAAATGATAATCCGTGGGGATATAAATTTTCATGGAATCCGCGCAATGTTATTTTAGCGGGTCAGGGTACGGCACGCTTCATTGAGAATGGAAAATATAAATACATTCCATATAGTAGATTGTATACAGAGATAGAAACGATAAGTGTTGAAGGAAGCGGTGACTATGATGGTTATGCCAATCGCGATTCATTGTCGTATCGTCATTATTACGGACTAGAAACTATTCCAACAATGCTTCGCGGAACATTACGTCAAAAAGGATATTGCAAAGCTTGGAATGTTTTTGTAAAACTTGGCTTGACAGATGATTCATTTATTATTGAAGACTCTTCGAAAATGACATTCGCTCAATTCGTGGAAGCGTTTATTCCGAATTCAGTAAAAGGAAATTCATTGGTTGAAAAAGTCGCAGCTTTCATGAATTGTTCGGTGAATGATGAATCAATTCAGCTCGTTGAATGGACGGAAGTATTATCGAACGAATTAATTGGTTTGCCGGATAGCACACCCGCACAAATTCTTCAATCGTTGCTCGAGAAAAAATGGAAACTTCGTCCCGAAGACAAAGACATGATAGTTATGCAGCACATTTTCGAATATAAATTGAAAGGAAAAAAAGTGCATCACACTTCATCGCTTGTTGTGAAAGGAGATAATTCAATTTATACGGCAATGGCGAAAACTGTTGGATTGCCGGTTGCAATTGCTGCGAAGTTTATTCTTGATAAAAAGATTTCATTGAAAGGTGTTAGAATCCCAACAGATAAGTCGATCTACGGACCGGTTTTAAATGAACTGAAAAATTATGGAGTCCGATTTGTGGAAATGAGAGGTTGATTTTTTCTTTGAAATTCCTAGCGGGAATTACATCCAATGTGAACCTGTGTAAAGTATCAAATTGGAACTTGTGTTTTACAATTTGATTAAAATATCTTGGTATTCAAAAACGACTTTGTGCTTACGTGTTTTAAAAAAAAACATAGGCACATAGATTTCATAAATTTACATAGGTGTTTCTCGTTTTGGTTTTTAATTTCCTTAAAAGATGATGCTGTCGTCAATCAATAAAGCATCGGCTTTGAGTACTCTGGGCAGAATCTCATCAGGGTTTGCATAAAATGAGTGCAGAAGTGTTGGTGTTAAAAATTCTACCGAGCAGGGATCGAAATTTTTAAAAAATGTAGTTCAGAAAATGATTTTCAAATAATAGATCTTCATTTATCTTAATTATAAAGTTGTGACATTCGCAGAAAGTGGAATCGAAAAAAAACAGAGGCCTTTTGTCAAAGACCTCTGTTAAGAATATTGCTATATAAAATTGAGAATATAGTTTTTTTATTCAATAACAAACTTTTTACCAAAGCTTTCACCGTTTTGACTGTTAGTTATATTGACTATGTACATTCCTGCGCTCAGTACTTCTGAATTAATATTGCTGTCGTAATTGATATCAGTTTCGATAATCAATTCTCCAATGGAGTTCATTACAACCATATGGGCAAACTGAGCATTAGTTTTAATGTCAATTCCACTAGACCGATCAGCTTGATAGATGTCAACACTAAGATAGACAACAGGAGGTTGTAATTTTTCAAGTGAACCAGTAGTTTCTGAAAGATCTCTAACTCTTCCACTGCCGGAATTACACGTTGCAAGCATTTCGCTGATCTCTTCAATCTTTACAGATCCATTGATCACCAATATCTCAAGGTTTACCTCGCAGATAAATTTATTTATATCATGCACTTCTTCACCCGAGGCCCAATTGAGCATTTCATTTAGTAAGTTGATACAATCTTCTCTTTTACAAGCCAGACGTAAAACTTGAGCTTTATCCATGCTGTATTTAAATCGAAGATTATAATTTCCATCTTGATCAGCTTTTAAAATTAAATTATCAAGAATGGAAATTACTTGAAGGACACTTTCAGGAAGCGATTCAATACCGACAGGTGCACCTGGATCTGGATTTGGTTCAGTAGATCCACAATTGATCTCACCGAATTTATAAGCATTTCCTAAAGCTTCCATCATTTTTATATAATTCAAACCAAGAAGATATTTTTCTTTATCATCAGGATTATTATAAATTTCTTTTAATATCTGATAAAAAAGCTCAAGTGCTTTTTTGTATTTGCCCGGCGTTGTAGAATTTAACATTGCAATTGCATCTTTCGTTGCAATGTTAAGTTTCACACCTAGGAAATCATCAGTATTAATCACATCACAATTCGGACAATTCTCAAGAGGAGATTGATTTGTGCAAGGTGGAGTTGGACAAGGCGGAATTGCCTGGCCGCAACCAAGTATCGATGTCAAAGGAGAACCGTCAGTTAATGGTATTGACCCACCATATCCTGTTAGCGAATAATCGTTCGTTGAAAATGTCCCTGAAACATTCCATTTGTTTGATTCTGCAGGTATACTGCTATTTAGTCGATACAGATTCCCGAAAACACTTTTAAAACTATTTGGATTTGCCGGTGATAAATCATTTGAACCATTGTTAAGGAACAATTCTTTTCCCCCTGCTGCTCTTATAGAATAGTAATTATTGAAAACTGTTACACCGGCAGGACCACCCCATTGATCATCCATTAATAGATCCGCTCCATGTGTAAGTAAAATTCCATCGGTGTTATAAGAGATCGATCCACATCTTACAATCAATGGCGAACCATGAGAGCTGACACCGATACTATTAGTATTTATATACGGATTATCTAACCAAAGGCCTGGAGTTGCATAGCCTTGCCATGATATACCTGTTGAGTTACTGTTGACAACTCCGCCACCGATTAGTCCATCAATAAATGTAGAAGGGAAGGACATTTCATTTGCCATAACACCCCATGAATTATTGAAGAAGTTACATTGGTATAATCCAAGTCCCTTATCATAAGCGCGAATTCCAATCTCATTATGTCGGAAAACACAACCAAGCAAATTCAAAGGTGCGCCACCATAAGTCTGATAAGAAAATATACCATACGTTCCATATTCAAATGTACAAGTAGATATAGAAATATTTTGTTGACCATATAAATGAACTCCGCGATGACCATTAAAACTTCCGGGAGTATTGCTTGTGAATCTAACATTATTGAATTCAACATTTGTTGCAAGTCCGTCCGGTTGTAATCGTGAATTCGGATGCAACACAACTTTTCCACTATTTAATTTCAGTTGAATAAGATTATCCGGAGCGTAGAAAGTTTCTTGAACGATTTCAAGAATTTTATTGTTAGAAGAGGAACTTCTTAGGTCAATTGAACAATTTAGTCCTGCAACAATATTTCTGGAAGGAGATAAACTAGATCCAAAAAGAAAATATCCATGACTACCAGTTGTTGGGAGGAAAGTAAAAATAGAATTATCATTGAGTTTTAGTTGGCCATCTATTTCCATAACTGAATTTGATCCATTAAGGCGAATTTCTGCACCTTGAGAATACTCAACAAAGCCATCACCTTCAATAATTACTCGTGCTCCATTTTCCAATTGAATTTTGGAGCCAGACTCTAATAAAAGCCTACTTCCTCTTTTGACTCTTACTTCAGCTCCATTTTGAATATTTAAAATAGAATTACTTTTTAAAAAGAATTGAGAACCATTGTCAATTATAAGTTTACTGTTGGGTTCAAGATTTATATTTGCTCCGGAAGATGTAATAAAACTTGTTGGAGATGAAAAAACTTTTTTTCCGTTGAACATCATTGGTAAATCAATCCTTGTGGACGTTAAGCCTTGATCTAATGTCACCTTTTTTCCATTTTTCACATTTAAAGAATACCCACTTGAGCTTGAAATTGGATTTAAAGTAATTGTGGGAGCGCACCATCTCACATCATTACTTATATCAACATCATCAAATCGTATTCTTACTTTAATATCACCATTGGCATATTCAGTTATGATTTCAATTGAAACTCCGTTCAGGTAAACACTCTCATTGTTTTTTGTATCTGTTGGCGCTGGCCAATTGTAGCTCGTCATACTCATTAGAGAAGCTGAACTTGGATTAGTACTGATTCCCAACTTATGATTAACACTCAGACTAAATTCACTTCTTGAGTGTCCTAAATAAGGTAGATTATACTGATAGACACCTCCTACTTTTTCAACTTCATGCAAATTTTTTTCATCGTTATTTATCTTATCATCAAGTACAAAGTCGTTCGCAGGATTTTGTTGATCACCTGTTCCGGATAAAGGGTTTGGCAGGTTAACATTCCTGATAAAAGGTTGTGTCTGTAACCAAGAGACACATGAAATCGTCTGTGTAGATGTCTCCCATTCTTCATCATAAAATCCTTCAGCAGTAATAGGATAAGTGTAAAATGCTTTCCCATTATAAAAAACTTCACTTGTAGCATCGACAGTATTAGAGCTCCTTGTATCTTGATCAATTTGTAATTGCATAAATAATCCCGGTTCAAAAGGTGTGATACAAGATTCAGAGTGATGTTGAAATTGATCAAATTCACTTCCATTTCTAGAGATTCCCTGATGGTTTTCTATCCATAGATATTCCGGATATTTAGTTGTAGCATTGATAAACGGAAGTTTTATTTTTAATGCGTCACCAGTTGTCACGAAGTCTCTTAGTATGTACTCACCCGCTTGAGCAGGTACGAGTGGATCGATGCTACCATCAACTTCTGAAGTATTAGTTGCATTTCTAGCAGAAGGATTAAATGTATTAGAAGCTGGTTTCCATCCTAATCTTTGGCGATCCCAACCATTCCAAGTTAGTAAAGAAACTCCATGCAATCCCATTGCTCCATAACCACCTGGCCAACTAACCCAATAATCATTCGCATAACCTTGCTCTCCAGCAGTATGCATATTATCTGCACCGAAAAGACTGTGGCAAAATTCATGTCTCATTGCTATCATTGGCAACTCACCGAAAGAACCTGTTTCTACAATCACATTTACTCCTCTACCAAATAACGGGGAACTTAACCCATTCCATGTTCGACCATCGTTGTCGTATTTAGGTCTATTTCTCCATATTACAAACACTATATCATGTTTATTCTCTATTCCTGGGAACAACTTTGGCGAACCAGGAGCAGTTGGAGACCATGCATTAAAATCTGACTGGTTCAAATTATTGAGTGTCGCGAAAACTCCTCCTGTACTGCTATTGACTTCATTTAACAACAAAGAATAGCAAGAAGTACCAGAAAGTGCGATAGAGGTAGCTACAGGAACTTGAAAGATCCCAGTTGGATTATTTGGATTAATGAGCACATCCCCAAATAATTTAAGTTGACCTGATGATGCCTGATCAAAATACTTAGTCATTGATTTCAATGGCAAACTTCCAGCATTCACATTAAAAACATCATTTGCCCAAGTTGGTAAAACTCCAGGAAGCCAAGAAGAATTACCGGCTGGATTTGGGTCGTCGGTAGATGGAGAATAAATTACTTCAGCAAAAATTATTAATGCTCTATAAGTTCCAGAAGTTGGTGCATAATATCCATTAATAGACTCAACTGTTGATCCTATAGGGGCAGGAGTTACTACCGAACCTGAAACACATTGAGACTTACATTTTACACTAAAAAAAAATACACTAAAAAAAATTAGGCTATTTAAAATTAGATGCTTTGATGATTTTTTCATAATGCAAGATGCTTTGGCTAGTTTTATAAACTAAAATATATAATCCGTCATTCAAATGACTCAAATTAATTGTTTCAATATTATTTAATCTCTGATCGAATGTTTTTTCAAATGCTGTTTTCCCATCTATACTGATTATCTTCACATAGTTTATATCAGCTATACTAAAGCGAAGTTCTTCACTGAAAGGGTTTGGACTTGCAACTTGAATATCATTTGAAGGATCATCAACATCTGATGTATTAAGTCGTGTAATTTCTATTTGCATTGGGAATTGATTCCTTGACCCCCAATTATAAGCAGGGGCTTCAACATGATTATCCTGAAGCATGTCAAATGACCCCGGTATTGGTCCGCCATTATTTACAAGAAAAAAATAACCGTTAAGTATGTATGCATTGGCAATTTGACTATCTCCTTGAGTAAAATTATACGAGAACATACTAGAGTCCCAAGAAATAGTAAGTGGATATTGATGATTAATCGCTCGAATTGTGACACCTAGTGATATTGCACCAAATGGTAAAGCATGAGTCTTTGTTGAATCAAGATTAAAATCCGTAATGAAAACATTGAAAGCATTGGGGTCCATAAGTATTTTTCCTTCGCCTAATAATGTGTCAATTCCTGCTGTTGCGCTTGAATCCCAAATATACCAAATTGTATCTCTAGCACCAGAGCCGTCTTCAAATGCAATAGGAAATTTCCATTGCGGTTGAGCAAACGATGTTAAAGAAAATAATAGAAGTGCAAATATAGTTTGAAATGTTTTTTTTGACATGTAAAGCGATCAATTAGAATTTAAGTATTATTATAGTTAGATACTAAAATTAAAGAAAAATATATTGCCAACAAATTCAATTCATCTACTATAGGGAATTTTCAATTCGATTAATTAAACAATCAATCTAATAATAAAAACTTGGGAAAAACAAGTTTATTTATCGATTCATTTATCGCCTGTGAAAATCACTTGCACAATTATAAACAAACAATTTGAACAAACAAACATTTGTCAAATATTTTTTGAGTACATTTATTATTTATTGTAAATCGGAACCGCTCAGCCTAGTCATCTAAAAGCGCATTCTGTTTTCACTCATTCAAATAATAAATTCGTAACATGATAGGCGAAATATTGAGCGGAAATTATGTGTCCATGTGGACGTGGTTTGAAGAAAAAATGGATTGAAGATTATTCTTTACTTTGAGTCAACCCAGACTTTAAATTGATATAATACTCCTTCGTCAATTCAATATAATCCTCAGTAAAAGTTCCATCTTCTTCTTGAATAATAATTTCTTCGTCTGTCATCGTACCAAATTGAAAAGAGAATTGCATCAACAAACGTTTTTCAGATTTGTCGGCACGAGTTCTTACACGTAAAAGATTTCTGCAAAACAGTCCACGTTTTTGTGCTTTGTCTAAAAATTCCATCCCTTCTTTACATGGAAGGATGACGCAAAATCTCCCCGATGGAAGTAACAACTTTATTACTCCGTCTATCAATTCATCAAAACAAAGAACATCGCTATGCCTTGCATTTATTCTTGCTTCATCGTTCGGTTTTGATGCATGATGAAAATACGGTGGATTAGTAACAATTAGATCGTAAGCCGGAACTTTGTCTTTTGCAAATTCCTGCAATGAGATATGATGCGGATACAATCTGAAAAACCACGGTGAGATGCGAAAGTTTTCTTTTGTTTGATGATATGCATTTTCATCGATATCAATTGCGTCAATCTCTGCCTCCGATTTTTGTGCAAGCATTAATGCAATCAATCCTGTTCCTGAACCAACATCGAGGATACGAATTGAATCTCCCGGAACAGCCCATGAACCTAGAAGTACAGCATCGGTGCCGACTTTCATCGCGCATTTTTCCTGATGAACAGTGAATTGCTTAAATCGAAAAGTGCTTTCGCTCATACATTATTTGAATACTTTGAAAATTTGGTTTTATAAATTTAAAGAGAATTTTTTTAATGTGGGAGATTTTTTTAGTGGGTGGTAATTGGAGAGTAGTCAGCAGTAGGGGGATAAAGACGTGAAATTTCAACATGATTTCAATTTAATTTTTATTTCCCGAAGATTTACGCAGAATACGCAGAATAACCGCAGATTTTTTTTGACTTCTTGACCCTTGACCCTTGCCCTGTTTAACTATTCCAAATAAAGCTCCAGCAACCCAAGTGGCAAATCCAAATTAATCGTCTTCGCATCATCATCAACTTCCGTAACCACATCATCATTCAAAGGAAAAAGAACTTCCTTTTCATTGATGATACACTTTGCAATATACTGCATTGGAAATTCCGAAACTTCTGTAATGATTCCCATTTCACCAAAAGATTCGTCAGTGGCAATATAGCCTTCAACATCTTTCCAGCTCATCAATAAATTCTTCTTGCTCTCTTTCATTTTCTCGGCAAACAATTCTTTGCCAAGGAATTTTTTGCCTTCAACATCTGAATTGATCTCTTCAAGTTTCATATAAAAATCAGTTCCGTTTACTTCTAATTCTTCTATGCAAAAAGGAACAGGAAGTCCATTGATCATAATAAACATGAAATCAAGTTTGATCAACTTCGCAGGATTAGAAATATCGGTGATGCAATTCAAATTGCCTTTATAGCCGTGCGTACGACTTATAAATCCGATGCGGGAAAGTTTACTTGTTTTAATTGATTTCACGAGTGTAAAATAAAAAAATCCGTTCTGCAATTTGCAAAACGGATTCTTAAAGTTATACCGGATAAAAGCCTATGCTTCTGCCGGAGCTTCACCTTCTGCAGCCGGAGCTTCAGGTGCTGATTCTTCAGCTACTGGAGCTGCTTCTTCAACA
The DNA here is from genome assembly GCA_031411835.1 of Bacteroidota bacterium. Taxonomy (GTDB): domain Bacteria; phylum Bacteroidota; class Bacteroidia; order AKYH767-A; family 2013-40CM-41-45; genus JADKIH01. The sequence continues at coordinate 10,464 of JANOBV010000239.1, forward strand.
GGTGGTGGTGTATTTTTGATACGAATCGCTTCTGCTTTTGCATCTTTCTTTTTGATCTCATCAGCCATACGCTGCTCTAAAGATTTTTGAGCTGATCCTGTAAGAGAAGATTTTTTCTCTTCGATCTTGCTCATCTTTCCTTCTTCCCAAGCAGTAATTTTTGCATCTGCTGCTTCTTGAGTGATTACTCCTTTGGCAACTCCTTTTTGAAGGTGATTACGGAATAGAACTCCTTTGTAAGAAAGGATTGCACGACAAGTGTCTGTCGGCTGAGCTCCGTTGTTTAGCCAAGCTAAAGCTTTGTCGGAGTTAAGGTTGATGGTCGCAGGATTCGTGTTGGGGTTGTAGTTTCCGATTACTTCGATAAACTTACCATCCCTTGGAGCACGAGCATCTGCTACCACAATATGATAGTAAGCATTGTGCTTCTTACCATGACGTGATAATCTGATTTTTACTGACATTTTTCTTCTATTTGATGGTTATTTGATCCCTTCTCCACCGACCTAGTGGATCACCATTCTCCGATGATGTTTTAAAAAGGGACGCAAATATCGTCTTTTCAAGTTAATAAACAAAACAACAATTCAAGTTTCTGATAATTCTATTAGATGAAGAAAAATTACGTCAAGAATTTCAAATAATATGCGATTTGAACGCGAATTAATGGTATTTTTGAGAATCGTTTGAGCCGCCCAAGGCGGTTTTTTTATGCAGTTTCTGAGATTCCGGGATGAAAGACAATTATTTAGCAGAACTTAATGACGCTCAAAAGGCCGCAGTACTCCATACTGATGGTCCGATCATGATCATTGCCGGCGCCGGTTCAGGTAAAACAAAAGTCCTAACTCATCGAATTGGACACTTGCTCAATAATGGTGTCGATGCATTCAATATTCTTGCACTAACTTTTACCAATAAAGCTTCTAAAGAAATGCGTAACCGGATCGAAAAGATCACCGGAAGCGAAGCGAAGAATTTGTGGATGGGGACATTTCATGCTGTCTTCGCAAAGATCTTGAGAATAGAAGCAGAAAAAATTGGCTTCCCATCGAACTTTACAATTTATGATACTGACGATGCAAAGAGTTTGTTGAAATCAATTATCAACGAACAAGGCCTCGACGATAAATTGTATAAACCCGATATCGTTTTAAACAGAATTTCTACTGCGAAAAATAATCTATACTCGTGGAGTGAATATCAGAAGAACACTGAATTTGTTGGTGATGATTATTCTTCCGGTCGTCCTAAGCTCGGACAACTTTATGAGCTCTACGTTAAACGTTGTTTTAAAGCGTCTGGAATGGATTTCGATGATCTGCTTTACAATACATGGGTTCTCATTTCCAAATATCCTGAAATACTTCACAAGTATCAACACAAATTCAAATACATTTTAGTAGATGAGTTTCAGGATACAAATTTTGCTCAGTATTCGATCGTAAAAAAACTTGCTGCTGCATTTGAAAACATTTGTGTTGTTGGTGACGATGCGCAATCGATCTATGCTTTCCGGGGAGCGAACATACAGAACATTCTTTCGCTTCAACGTGATTATCCGGATCTGAAAGTATTTAAACTTGAACAGAATTACCGTTCAACAAAAGTGATCGTAAATGCTGCAAATAGTGTTATCGATAAAAATAAGAATCAGCTTAAGAAGGAAGTCTGGACAGCAAACGACGAAGGCGATAAGATCAAATTAATGCGTGCGCTGAGTGACAATGAAGAAGGTGTCATGGTTGCAAATTCTATTTTCGAAACGAAGATGCACAATCAATGGAACAATAAAGATTTTGCAATTCTATATAGAACCAATGCGCAGTCTCGTTCAATGGAAGAAGCATTACGAAAAATGGGAATCCCTTATCGGATCTATGGCGGACTTTCATTCTACAAAAGAAAAGAAATAAAAGATCTTCTTGCTTACTTCAGATTAGTGATCAACCACAACGATGAAGAAGCATTAAAAAGAATCATAAATGTTCCTGCTCGAGGAATCGGTAAAACGACTATTGAAAAAATGATCGTCACTGCTTCTGAAAAAGACAAAAGTATTTGG
>JANOBV010000240.1:0-21655 GCA_031411835.1 Bacteroidota bacterium
TGAAATAATTGTGAGTTACTTTTCCATTCAAAGTTGCTTCACTATTATTGTCATCTGTTAAAGTAAGGCCATTGATTTGAATTTCATTGTCGACAATTTTTGCTTGTGTTGTAAAACTATAATGAGTTTGCAAATAATCTATAAGTAAACTAACCTTGTTGAGACTCACAGTTCCATTAAACAACGGGCGAGCAAAAGTTCCTGTCAATTGTAGATCTGTAGATACTTTACCATAGATATTTTTCAGGATACCTTCAACATATTTTTCAATTGGATGAATATAGATATTGTTTAAACGTATTGTGTAATTGATGTTATCCGACTCTTTATTCATATAGTACTCGCCTTTCACATCAATAATTTTAGCTGTACCTTTTACAGCATTAATTGAAGTACTTAGTAATTCTTTATCGCTATTATATGAAGAATATATTTCCATATTCCCAATTGTGTCGCCATATACTTGCAATGAAGTAATGGACAGATTTGTTTCCAATTGTGGTTTATGATAAACATCTGAAATATGAATATCACCATTCATGGTTCCGGCTAGAAAATCTTTGTCCAGTTTAGCAATAGTGTTTATATAATTGATATTAAAATTTTTCAATTTGACATTTAGCTTGTCATTTATATCGTTACTTACTTTCCCATCAATTCCAACAGATTCAAATCCGTTGTCGAAAATCAATCGGTTGGCTTGGATCATTGTTGAATCAACACTAATATAATTGCCGCTATCAAGTTTCCACTGCTGATTGTCGATTACAAGAAATGAGCTGTCGACATTCATATTGAATTTTGAAGCACTTAAGAAATCAAATTTACCATTTATCCTAGCTCTATTAACGAATGTATCTTGATCAGCTAGCCGAAGCGAATAATTCACTTTATTATTTCTTGCTATTGCAGAAAGTGTTGGTTGTTCGATCAGTGTAGTTGAGTCTGATCCAAAAATTCGTTGTGAATTCGTCGTCAAGATCATGCGCTCGCGGTCAGCATCGGCACCAATTTGTAGGTTTTCAAAAGTGAAATGTTTGTATCGAACATAAGGAGTGTTCATTGTCATTTCAAAATCATATTGTGTACTGTTGAAATGCCCTGTCAAAACAGTATTTGGTGCAAAATCCCAAGATGGCAAGAAATTCTCTGTGATCACATTCAGGTTCTTTAAGCGAATGTTATAAGTGAAATTCTGATTGCTCTTGAATGATTTCATTGGGAGAATAACGGATGGTAAATATCGAGGAAGTATTTCTTTGAATGCATCTCCTAATGTTGCGAATTCAAATACTCCTCGACAATTCATATCCAAGTTATCCGAAAGAACATCAACAGTTCGAATGCCATTCTCCGTTTCAGAGTTTAATTGAATTGAATTGATGTGATATAATTTCTTTCCTGCACGGAAATTTGTATTTGAAATATCTATGCTCCCAACAATATTGTCAAGTTTGTTTCCAGTAAAATGTGTATTGATCTTGGTTTGCAAAACGGATTCACCTGTCAATTTGAAAAGATTGAGTGTGTCTAATTGTGCCCTTTGAATATCAGCAGTGAAATTAAATTCAGGTAGAGTTTTTCTATAATCGATTGTTCCGAGGAAATCAAAAATCACATTGGGTTCGTTAACCGATAACTTACCATTGAAAAGTTTTTTCGCAAAATTTCCATTTACATCTATTTGTTTATAGGTGTAATTTTTATATTCCATTGCTTCTATTCGACCATTTAAAACAGCATTCACATTATCGAATCGCATACCACTACCTTTAATATCCAAACTCAATGTTACTTTTCCCAGATCAGGAAGTTTTGCAATTACTCCGGCCTCAAATTGGTTGGAAGATAGATGTCCGCTGTATGTCGTTGTTTTATGTGTCTTATCGTATTTCAAATTCAAATCGGATGAGATTGAACCAAGTGCTGTTGAAATTGTTCCATAAGCAACGAAGTCATTATAAAATCCATTAAAACGACCCTTGAATTTGACGACACCTAATGGGTCCAAATTTTCCGGAATGATCAAGTGATTTATACTATCGAATGGTGGAAGTGGAATAGCTTCAAGATCTTGCTTTGTACTTTTGATCTCATCAGCTGTTAATTCAATATATGTTTCAGCAATTTTCGGCAAACCATTCATCAATATATTTCCTTTGAAAGAAGTGTTCTTTCCATATTGAATACTCACCCCTTTCCCTTTGAAACTATTTACTCTTCCTTTAAAAGTACCATCGATCTTCAATGAGTCATTCATTCCCCAAAGATCATCAGTGAAATAAGAAATGTCTTTGAAAGAAATAGTGGAATTTTTAAAATCCGATTTCCATGTTACTTGAGAAGTGAATTCATCAAAAGCTGCAAAGCTATCGAATTGCAATACCAAATCTGTTTTCAAATTAGTATAAGGTGAAGTTACTATCAGATGATCAACTTTGATTTCTGTATCTGACATTTTTGCATTACCGGAAAATTCATTTACAGAGAAACCCGACTTTTCTTTAAATCGTAATTTATGGATCTCTGTAAAAATTGAATCATTGATGACATGGAAATTATTGAATTCGCCATAGATGGAACTTAAATCAAGATCAGAAAAATTTACACCGTGCACTTTATCAGAATCATTCTCATTCAATCTTCTGAAATGCATGTTCTCAAGATCAACGTTTTTAACATTAATATTCCAAGGAGAACTTGGTGTTGTATCAGTTGATGCAAAATAACTGGTAAGGAAATGCAAATTATCGTGGGCCTCACCTTTGTAACGGTTTAGGTTAAATGTCCCATTTGACAATAACAGATTACTGATAGTTAGCTGATGATCTTTAGTCGAGAATTTACTGATCGCAACATTAATTTCTGAAGCATGAATTAAAGTATCTCCGTGTTGGTCTTTTACCAAAACTCCTTTGAGAACAACACTCTTGACCAATCGAAAACTTATCCGTTGAATGGAAATTTCAGCATCTAGCTCCGACGATAAATAAGCAGTCGCTGCACGGCCTAGCCAAGTCTGAACAGAGTCGACTTGTAATACCAGGACAACGGACAGAAGTAGAATGAGAATAATACTCATTGTCCAATACAGAAATCGTCTAAATTTTTTGATATTTTTGTCTTTTTAAAAAGTCATTCACCCGACAACATTCATACCATGGAAAAGGTCTTCATACTGGGCATAGAATCTTCTTGTGATGAGACATCAGCGGCAGTCATCTGTAATGAGATGGTGCTTTCAAATGTCATTGCCGGTCAGGAATTAGTTCACCGTTTTTATGGTGGAGTCGTTCCTGAATTGGCATCCCGGGCGCATCAGCAAAAGATCATTCCTGTAGTTGAAGAAGCTCTTCGCAAGGCAAATATAACCAAAAACGAACTCCATGCAGTAGCTTTTACAAGAGGTCCCGGATTAATGGGTGCTTTACTTGTTGGGGTCTCTTTTGCGAAGTCGTTTGCAATGGGTTTGAACATTCCTCTCATCGATGTAAATCATATGAATGGCCATGTTCTCGCACATTTTTTACAACCTTTAGTTCAGCATCCTGCTGAATTCAAGCCTGTTCCATCCTATCCGTTTCTTTGTCTGACCGTTTCCGGCGGACATACTCAAATTGTGAAAGTAGCTAGCCCATATGAATTCGAATATCTCGGTCAAACAATTGATGATGCAGCCGGAGAAGCGTTCGATAAAACGGCGAAGATCTTAGGGCTGCCTTATCCGGGTGGTCCATTGGTTGATAAGCATGCAAAGACAGGAAATCCGAACCGATTTAAATTTCCAATCCCGCATTCTGAAGGTTTAAATTTCAGTTTTAGCGGATTGAAGACAGCTATACTTTATTTTGTAAGGGACGAGAAAATTAAAGATCCGGACTTTGTTGAAAAGAACCTCGATGATATTTGTGCATCAGTACAAAAGACCATTGTTGAAATACTGATGAAAAAAGTTCAACTTGCAATTGAACAAACAGGAATTACTGAAATTGCAATTGCCGGCGGTGTTAGTGCAAATAGCGGTTTACGAAATGCAATTATTGGCCTAAAAGAAAAAGGTTGTAACGTTTATATTCCCGCATTTGAATATTGTACTGATAATGCTGCTATGATTGCAATTGCAGGCTACTACAAATTTCTTCGGAACGATTTTGCGGGGTTAAATGTGACGCCTGTTGCTCGGTACTAAATTTAGTTATTAATTCCAAAGTCGAATACTTTAACATGAAAAAAGCAATCAACCAAATCATCCCACTCCTGTTCATTTTATTCATCTACTCTTGTAGTGGCGATGCCAAGAAACCTTCAAGTGAAAATCAAGCAGGTGTTGCTGTCAACGATACCAATCAAATGATTCAAAGTTTTATCTGTGGATTGTGGAGTTTGGATAGTCAGAATATTTTGAATAATGAAGGATATTTTTTCAAACCGGATGGAACCGTAGATTTTGTGGCCAGTGAATATCAAGGAAACTGGGAAATAATTGGTAACGATTCTATCAAACTAAAATATTCATTTTATGATTCAGCTTTTGAAACAGGATTTCATATAGATTCACTCACAGAATCACGAATGATTTTGTCTGATACAGACGGTGTTTATCTTTTCCGAAAAGTTCCGTTTGGTGTGAATACAGAAGAGACTGTTATCTCAGGGTTCAGCGGGACATTGGTACCTAGTGTGACAAAAGAATATAAGTTTACAATTGCTTCAGCAAGAAAATTGCGAATAGCATTGAATACTAAATCCGAAAATGTTCGCTTGAGAATTTATGATGAAAGAGGCGAGCTGACTTCTACTCCTGTTAAAGATTGGCAATCAATCATGGTACGAAGTGGCGATTACAAGATCATTGTTGATTACATAGACAAGAAAAAAAGTGTTGAGGAGGAGTTTTCGATAAAGGTGTTTGGGAATTGAGTGAGTAGTGAGTGGTGATTGGTAAGTAGCACTGTGACGGCACGACTGCATTTAGTCTTTTCAATTAGGTCAAAGGTAAAGGGTCAAAGGTTATCGGGATTTACCCTTGACCTTTGACCCTTGACCTTATTAATAAGAGTAAGTGATTGAAAAAGTAATGCTGTGCTACTCGCCACTTACTTTTTACCAAATCTTCACCCTCGAATCCGGAGAACGCCACATCTTATCACCTTCTTTAATACCGAAAACGTCGAAGAATTCTTGCATGTTACTCATCGGACCATTTACTCTTAAGAAGTTTGGTGCATGAACATCTGTCATTACTTGATTAGCAATTGACTGATCACGTGCATGACCTAACCAACCAATTGTGTAACCCATGAAGTAACGTTGAACAGGAGTTAAGCCGTCGATCTTTTCGCCTTTCTTATACTCTTCCGTTTTCTTGAATGCATCAAGGCCAATTACTAATCCGCCTAAGTCCGCAATATTTTCTCCAAGCGTTGCAGCACCATTGATATGTAAACTATCAAGCACAACATAATCGCTAAATTGTTTTTCTAAAACTGCAGCACGTTTTCCGAAGTTTATTGAATCTTCAGGTGTCCACCAGTTTGAAAGATTTCCATTTGCATCGAACTGACGACCTTGATCATCGAATCCATGTGTTAATTCATGTCCGATCGTACTTGCTGCTGCATAACCATAGATGATACCATCGTCTGCTAATGAATCAGGCAAGCCCGGGATCAAGAAAATAGCTGCAGGTAATACGATCTCATTGTTTGATGGATTGTAATATGCATTGTAAGTTTGCGGAGTCATGTCCCATTCTGTACGATCAACCGGCTTGTTCAATTTTTCTACATAATATCTGAATTGCCAAGCGCGACATTTCATAGAGTTTTGTGCATAAGAAGAACGATCGATCTCCATTGTTGAATAATCTTTCCATTTATTCGGATAACAAACTTTGTAAGTGATCTTAGAAAGTTTTTCTAACGCTTTTGTTTTCGTTTCTTTACTCATCCAATCCAAATTCTCAATATGATTTTTATACTCTGCCAACATAGCTTCTGTTAATTTCGTATAACGATCACGCATGGTCGAAGAAACAAATTTGTCGACATAAAGCTGACCTAAGGCATCGCCTAAATAATTTTCTTCTTCATCAAGGATCTTTTTCCAACGCGGACGTTGAGTTGTCGTTCCTGTCATAACGGTTCCGAAGAATTTAAAATTCTGATTCACGAATTTCGAACTTAATTCAGTAGCGAAATTGTTGATCAAGTCCCAACGTAAATAGCTTTTCCAATCTTCAATACTAACTGTATTCAGACTTTTTTCCATTTGCGTAAAGAACTCCGGCTGACCAACGATAACCGTATCGATGCCATTGATGTTCATCGATTTCAAAATGTCAGCCCAATTTACAGAGGGAGTTGATTTCGAAAAATCAGCAACAGACATTTTGTTGTAATTCGCATAAGGATCGCGAAGATCTTCCAGCTTACGAGATGCTTTAGCGAGGTCTTCTTCAATTTTATAAACTGCTATTGCATTTGAAGCTGCTTTTTTCTCATCATCACCCATCAACAAGAACATTTGCTTTAAATGATCCTTGTATTCTTTTCTGATGTTTGTTGTGCGTGCATCGGTATTGAAATAATAATCTCTGTCAGGTAAACCAATTCCACCTTGATAAAAATGTAGTGTATATTGAGTACTATTCATTTCATCCTGATAAATAGCAGCTGCAAACAAAGGTGAACCAACATACATTTGAAACTGAGCAATTGTATTCATTACATCTTGCTTTGTCTTGATGTTATTGATCATTTCAAATTGAGCGTTCAATGGAGTCAACCCTTGTGTCTCAATAGTTGCACTATCCATTCCTGTGGACCAGAAATCTCCGATGCGCTGAGTATTGCTTCCTTTTGCGGCTTCTTTATTTGCCGCAGCTTCATTACTTAATGCAAGTAGTTTATCGTAAATATCGTTTTGAACAAGATTAGAAACAGCCCATCGTCTTTCACTTGAAGGAATCGGGTTTTCTTTCATCCATGTTCCTGTAGCGAATTTGAAAAAGTCGTCGCCGGGTTTTACAGAACTGTCTATGTATTGAAAGAGAAAATCATCTTGTTTGACATTCGTCAAATCAGTTTTAGGATTACCTGAGCAACCCCATAATATCAATGCAGGTGCGGAAAGCAACAGCAGTTTTTTGATAGAAATCATTTATTATTGATTTTTAGTTGATTATGTTCATTTTATTAAAACGGGAACAAAGCTATTTAAAAATAGAAAGGGAAGAAATCATTAAGATACTTTAACACACATGAGGAGAATTGCATTAGGGTGACATTCCAACCTGACTGTTTCTCTTTCTTAGCTTTGTAAAAAATATACCGATGAAAAAACTGTTTTTTGTATTGATTTCGGGGGGGCTTTTATTCAGTTTTAATCATGTCGTTTCGCAAGATCCACATGGAAATCTGAAAGCAGATACTACAACTCTATTTCCGGAAGAAAAGCATTTTGCAAATATTCGTCAGCTTACTTATGGAGGCGATAATGCTGAAGCTTATTTCAGTTTTGATAGTAAGGAGATCGTTTTTCAAATGACGAATCTTGATTTCAATGCTCCATGTGATCAGATTTTCCGATCTACAATTAGTAAGTTTAATCCAACGATGATCAGTACAGGACAAGGCCGAACAACTTGCTCTTATTTTTTACCGGGCGACTCACTCGTTTTGTATGCAAGTACTCATCTTGATTCGAAAGATTGTCCACCAAAACCGGCACCTCGCCCCGATCATAAATATGTTTGGCCGGTCTATTCAAGTTTCGACATTTTCGTTGCCGATAAAAAAGGAAAGATCGTAAAGCAATTGACCAATGAAAAAGGTTATGATGCAGAAGCAACTGTTAGTCCGAAAGGTGATAAAATTGTTTTTACAAGTACTCGCAGCGGTGATCTTGAATTATACACTATGAACATTGATGGTAGTAACTTAAAACAAGTTACGAGTCAATTAGGATACGATGGCGGTGCATTCTTTTCTCCTGATGGAAAGAAATTAATTTTCCGTGCTTCTCGACCGAAAACAGAAGAAGATATCAAAACTTATAAAGATCTATTAGCTCAAGGATTGGTGATGCCTACGAATATGGAATTATATACATGTAATATCGACGGTTCAAATTTAAAGCAAGTTACAAATCTTGGTTCAGCGAATTGGGCTCCTTTCTTTACTCCCGACGGGAAAAAAGTGATCTTCTCAAGTAATCACAAACTAAAAGGTTATCATTTTAATTTGTGGATGTGCAAACTTGATGGATCTGACCTCGAACAAATCACCTTTGATCCTGTATTCGATGCATTCCCTGTATTTTCTCCGGATGGGAAACATCTTGTTTTTTCTTCCAACAGAAATAATGGCGGCGGACATGATACGAATTTGTTTTATGCGGAATGGAAGGATTAAGTTCAAAGTTCTGAGTTCAAAGTTCAAAGTTGTGGATGTTGTCTTATGGGTTTAATGGGTTTAAGTAGTTTGATTTCAGATATTAAGCGGGTCTGAGACTCTCTGTTTTCAGTATAGAGCCAGGAGCACTTTAAACTATTTTCACTTATCTTTGTAGCATAGGTTTGGCAGGATCAATTTATCTTCGGCTCCATTTAAAATTCAAAGCGTTTGTATGAAATTAGGAAAAGTTTTATTGCTTCTGGCAATCGTAATTATTGGCATTACTATTTATTTCAATAAGTTTAGAAATGCTGATTCTAAAAATAAACCTGAATCAAAAAAAAGTGTGCCTGCTCTTACTGTAAGTGCTATTGTTGTTACACCCCAACCTTTAGATTATATGTTATATTCTTCAGGAACCATAATGGCTAATGAAGAAGTGCAACTTCGCAATGAAGTCCCGGGCAGAATTATTTCAATCAATTTCAAAGAAGGTACGAAAGTGAACAAAGGTGATCTTCTCATTAAATTGTTTGATGATGACTTGAAAGCTCAATTGAAAAAATTAATTCTTCAAAAAGAATTAGCTGAAAAGACAAAAGAAAGACAAAACGATCTTTTAAAAGCTAACGGAGTTAGTCAACAGGATTATGAAATTGCTTTGAATAATTTGAATAGTATCAATGCAGATATTGACCTGGTGAAATCTTCCATTTCAAAAACAGAAATCCGTGCACCTTTTGATGGATCTATCGGACTGAAATCTGTTTCGCTTGGGGCATTTTTAACTGCGAATACAATTATCTCAACCATTCAAGATATCGACCCCTTGAAACTTGAATTCACTATTCCCGAACGATTCAGAGAACAAATTGCAAATAACACAGAGATCACTTTCACTTCTGAATCTGCATCGGGAATTTTTACCGGAAAAATTTATGCTTTCGAACCAAGACTTGATGTTTCGACAAGAAGTTTTTTGGTGAGAGCTATATGTCCAAATAGCGATCAACATATTTTTCCGGGAGCATTTGCTCATGTATCAATTCCGTTGAAGAAAATTACTGATGCTGTTTTATTGCCGACACAATCAGTTATTCCTGAATTAAAAGGACAAAGTGTTTATGTAAGCAATGGAGGAATTGCAAAAAAAGTAATGGTACAGACAGGAATTAGAAATGATTCGACGATACAAATAACAGATGGAATAAATGTAGGTGATACTGTTCTGATCACAGGCATGATGCAAGTAAGACCTAAAACGCCACTTAACATCACAATCGTTCAGTAATTTTTCATCGTTAGAAATAAATTTATGTCATTAAGTTCACTCAGTTTAAAACGGCCGGTAATGGCAATGGTGTTTTCAATCATCATTGTCCTCTTTGGATTGATCGGTTTCGATTCCTTAGGCGTGCGCGAGTACCCTTCCATCGATCCTCCGATAATAACTGTGCGTACTGCCTATACAGGAGCATCTGCACAAGTCATCGAGTCGCAAATAACTGAACCAATTGAGAAAGCAATTAATGGTATAGCAGGCATAAAATCTATTTCATCAGCTTCCAATCAAGGGAGCAGCAGTATAACGGTTGAATTTAATTTAGAGGTTGACCTTGAAGCGGCTGCAAATGATGTACGTGATAAAGTGTCGCAAGCTGTTCGTCAATTGCCGCAAGATATCGATGCACCTCCAGTTGTTACAAAGTCAGATGCAAACAGTGACGCCATTGTATCAATGACATTAGAAAGTAACGTCAGAAACCATTTGCAGATCAGCGATTACGCTTCTAATGTAATTCTGGAACGCTTGCAAACGATTCCAGGTGTTAGTACAGTACAAATTTGGGGCGAGAAAAAATATGCAATGCGAATTTGGCTTAATCCTGCTAAACTTTCTTCTTATAATCTAACTGCAATAGATGTTCAAAATGCCCTGAACAGAGAAAATATTGAATTGCCCGGTGGTAAAATTGCAGGTGATGCAACTGAATTAACCATCAATACAATGGGGAAATTGATGACGGAAGGTGATTTCAATAACCTGATCATTTCTTCTAATGATGGTTATGTGATCCGTTTACGTGATGTTGCAACTGCTCGACTTGGTCCTGAGAATGAAGAGACTATTTTAAAGCAATCGGGAACTCCGATGATAGGATTAGCAATTGTTCCGCAGCCGGGATCGAATTATATTGAGATCACTGATGAATTTTACAGACGATATGATCAATTAAAAAAAGATCTTCCTAAAGATTTCAAACTTGACATCGCTCTTGATAATACAACATTCATTCGTCGTTCTATCGGTGAAGTTGAAGAAACATTGCTGATTGCTTTTCTCCTCGTTGTTGTAATTATCTATTTATTCTTCCGTGATTGGCTAATTGCAATTCGTCCTTTGATAGATATTCCTGTCTCATTGATAGGTGCATTTTTTATTATGTATGTAGCAGGATTCAGTATAAACATCCTAACATTACTTGCAATCGTTTTAGCAACCGGATTAGTTGTCGATGACGGAATTGTTGTGACGGAAAATATTTATAAAAAGATCGAAGAGGGAATGTCGCCGGAAGAAGCTGCAGAGAAAGGATCCAATGAGATCTTCTTTGCTGTTGTTGCCACATCATTAACTTTAGCAGTTGTATTCTTACCTATCATCTTCCTCGAAGGATTTGTTGGACGACTCTTTCGAGAATTCGGTATCGTCATGGCGGGCGCTATTTTGATCTCGGCATTTGTATCGCTCTCCCTCACTCCTGTTCTTAACGTTAAACTAGCAAGAAAAAACCATAAACATTCCCGCTTTTATGAAAAGACAGAGCCATTCTTTGTTGCTATGACAGAAGGCTACAGAAAGTCATTGGCTGCTTTCATCCGTGTTCGGTATTGGGCTTGGATCATCCTTGCTTCTACACTTGGAATTGTTTATGTAGTTGGTTCAAATCTACAATCGGAACTTGCTCCCCTTGAAGATAGGAATTTTGTCCGATTGCAAGTTTTAACACCTGAAGGAACTGCATTCGGTTATATGGATAATTTCATGGACCGACTTGTTGAATTTGTAAATGATTCTATTCCTGAAAAACGAATTGCTTTGAGTGTAACTGCTCCGGGGTTCACAGGTTCAGGGGCTGTAAATACAGGTTTTGTTCGTATTGGTTTGAAGAATGCCGATGAAAGAAAAAGAAGTCAGCAGCAAGTTGCAGATTACGTAACAAAGAATACAAAGTTTTTTCCCGAAGGAAAAATTTTCGCTTTGCAGGAGCAAACAATTGGTGTTGGTGGATCTTCTCGAACTGGATTACCAGTTCAATACGTTTTGCAAGGACCCAATTTTGAAAAACTGAAAGAAATTCTTCCGAAATTTATGGAAGAAGCAAATAAGAATCCTACATTTCAAGGAGTGGATGTAAATTTAAAATTCAATAAACCTGAGTTGAATATTACAATCGATAGAGATCGCGCTGCTGCTTTAGGAGTATCCGTGAATGACATCGCACAAACGTTGCAGTTTTCTTATAGTGGCCGACGTATGTCCTACTTCACTATGAACGGAAAACAATACCAAGTAATTGCACAAGTTGATCGTGAAAATCGAGATGAACCAATTGACTTGAAATCGCTTTATGTGAAAAACAAATCAGGTGAAATGATTCAGTTGGATAATGTCGTTAAAGTCGAGGAAGAAAGTAGCCCACCTCAACTCTACCATTACAACCGATATAAATCGGCAACTGTTTCGGCCGGACTAGCTCCGGGTAAAACAATTGGTGATGGAATTGCTGCCATGGACGAGATTTCCAAAAAAGTTCTCGATGAATCTTTTTCAACTGAATTGACCGGACCATCTCGCGACTTTGCTGAATCAGGTTCTAATATTCTTTTTGCATTTATTCTAGCGCTAGTTCTGATTTACTTGATCCTAGCTGCACAGTTTGAAAGCTTCATCGATCCATTTATCATCATGCTTACTGTTCCGCTTGCATTAGGAGGTGCTGTGCTTGCCTTGTGGATGTTCAATCAAACATTGAATATCTTCAGTCAAATAGGAATCATTATGCTCATCGGACTTGTTACTAAAAACGGGATCTTGATCGTTGAATTTGCAAATCAACGGAAAGAACATGGACTTTCGGTTCGTGAGGCTGCTGTTGATGCATCGACTTCTCGTCTTCGTCCAATTTTAATGACGAGTATAGCAACTATTTTAGGAGCTTTACCAATTGCGATTGGACTAGGCAATGGTGCGCAAAGTAGAATTCCAATGGGAATTGTAGTTGTTGGCGGATTGCTCTTCTCCTTGATCCTTACCTTGTATGTTATCCCTGCAGTCTATACATTCATTTCAAAAGAAAAAAGAAATGAAGCAAAATAAATTTCTCTCACTTCTATTCCTGGTTTTTTCTTATGTTGTTAATGGTCAGGACACGAAATTGGCAATCGATTCTGCAATTAAGATTGCATTGGAAAAAAATTATGATGTTCTTATTTACACAAATCTTTCTGAGATCGAAAAGAATAATAACTCAGCAGGAAATGCAGGAATGCTCCCCTCACTTGATTTAAGTGGCTCGTATGTCAAAGCACGCAACGATCTCAAACAAGAATTAAATAGTGGCACAAAGATCGACAAGAAAGGTGTTGGTTCGGATTATTCAAATGTAGACGCAGGACTTAGTTGGACGATCTTTGATGGAATGAAAATGTTTCATACTAAAAAGAAATTAGATGGAATTTTTTATCAGTCGGAGCAGCAGCTGAAGATTCAAATGGAAACAACCATTACGAATGTTATTGATGCGTATTATACTCTTTTGAGAGACCAACAACTTCTCAAATCAATTCAACAACAAATTTTATTACTTGAAGAACGCAAGCAATTAGCAGAACGTAAGCTGAACAATGGCTCAGGTTCAAAACTAGATCTTTTGCAAGCGAAAGTTGAATACAATCGTCAGAAATCACTTAAGCTAGTAACACTTTCTGACATCGATGAAGCAAAATTAAAGTTGAACTTTTATCTCGCACGTCCACTGGATACTCCTGCTTCAACGGAAGATACAGTGATCATCTCCTTTCGCCCAACTTATGATGAATTAAAAAAATCAATATCGGATAATAATAATCTCAAGTTTTATGAAATGAATCAAAAGTTAGCAGAATTGAGTTTGAAAGAAAATCAATCTTTGCGGTATCCTACGATCAATTTGTCGAGTCACTATATTTTTAATCGGACAGCAAGTGACGCAGGTAATTTTTTACTGAATCAATCGAAAGGATTTAACTACGGAATTTCGGCAAGCCTTCCAATTTTCAATGGTTTTAATATTAATCGACAAATAAAAAATTCGAAACTTGATGTATTGAATTCGAAGTTGCAATTTGCCGAAGTCAATGAGCAAGTGAATTCAGAGTTACTAAATGCTTTTCGACATTTCTCTAACGGTTTAGAAATTCTCAATACGGAAGAAGAAAATATTTTAGTTGCACGCGAAGTGCTTCAAATTGCTCAAGAACGATATAGAATTGGGGTAAGTAATTCAATTGAATTGCAAGACGCCAATCGCTCTTACGAAGAATCAGTGTTACGGCTTGTGGAAGCACGTTTTCAGGCGAAATCATTGGAAACGGAACTACGAAGAATTTCAGGTAGGTTGATTACGAGTTACAAATAGACTTTGTGGTTAATTTGAAATTCTTACTTTTGAAATTCCGAAGATGAAATCTACATACAGCATTCCTTTACGTTTATCTGAAGCTTTTAAAAAATTCATCTCGTCACAAAAAATGTCGGGGCTGTTACTTTTAACGGTTTCTGCCCTTTCTCTTATTTTGGCGAATAGCAATTTTTCAAATTCGTATATCGATTTTTGGGAAAGTGAAATTCATATTGGAAAAGAAATAGACATTTCCTTTTTGCATTTAATCAACGATGGATTGATGACTATTTTCTTTTTGCTTGTCGGTTTGGAAATAAAAAGAGAATTACTTGATGGCGAATTGAAAGGATTCCAGAAGGCTTCTTTACCTGTAGCAGCCGCTATTGGAGGAATGCTTGTTCCTGCTCTACTTTACAATGTATTTAATCATGATATGAATTCTTCAAACGGATGGGGAATTCCAATGGCAACAGATATTGCCTTTGCAATTGGTATTATTTCCATTTTAGGAAATAAAGTGTCAGATGCCGGAAAAGTACTCATAACCGCATTGGCTGTAGTAGATGATTTGGGTGCAGTAATCATAATTGCACTTTTCTATTCTGCATCGATTCATGGATTGTATCTTTTCTTTGCTTTACTGATCACAATTTTGCTTTTGGTTTTTAATTACAAAAGAAAGCAGAATCCTTGGTTATATATTTTACCGGGAATTGCATTATGGTATTGCATTTTGCAATCCGGCATTCACTCTACAATTGCAGGTGTTATACTTGCTGCTACAATTCCATTTTATAAAAGCGAAAATTCATTGCTTATTAAAATGGAAACAAAATTACATATGGTTGTTAATTTTTTCATTATGCCATTATTTGCGATGGCTAACACTGCAATTTTGATAAATGGAAATATTATCGATCATCTCAAAGTCCCCGAAAGTATTGGAATTAGTCTGGGATTGATCATTGGAAAACCATTGGGAATAGTAGTAATGGTTGTGATTATGGTCTTACTAAAGATTAGTAAGCTTCCAAAACAGATTTCACTTACACAATTGATCGGGCTTGGCTTCTTAGGAGGAATTGGATTTACAATGTCCATGTTTATTTCGATGCTTGCTTTTGAGGATGCTAATTATATAACGAAT
This sequence comes from Bacteroidota bacterium, assembly GCA_031411835.1. Taxonomy (GTDB): domain Bacteria; phylum Bacteroidota; class Bacteroidia; order AKYH767-A; family 2013-40CM-41-45; genus JADKIH01. Next base: position 15,210 of record JANOBV010000240.1, read on the forward strand.
GCTAAAATTGCAATTGTCTTTGCAAGTCTTCTAGCAGGAATTATCGGATTTTCTATTCTTAAATTTTCTAAATCAGCAATACATGATTGATATGAAAGAGATGGCAAAGCAATTACGTTTGCCTGAAGGTGAAAACTCAAAGATGATCGCTGATTTCATGTCGAAAGGAAATCGAGCTATGTATGATTATACTTTCAGCAAGTTTAAATTACAATCAAAATCTAAAGTCCTTGAAATTGGTCCCGCAAACGGCTACTTTGTAAATCAACTTTTTGAAAAGAATGATACGATACACTATACAGGATTAGATCTGTCGCTCGATATGATCAGAGAAGCTATCAATCTTAATTCGGAACTTGTTACATCAGGCAAGGCTGAGTTTGTCTTTGGTGATGTAATTGCACTGCCATTAGATGATAGTCTTTTCGATGTAATTTTTACTGTCAATACACTTTACTTCTGGTCAGATCCCAAAAAAGGAATGAGTGAACTCAGAAGAGTAATGAAACCTAATGGAAAATTAGTTATAGCCATCCGTTCAAAAGAAACGATGTCAAAAATGCCTTTCACGGAATTTGGTTTTCAGCTTTATTCTAAAAGTGAATTAGAAGCGTTATTTTTAGATAATGGATTTGCAAATCTAGAACTTACATCAAAAACAGACGAGGTTATCCTTCCTTCCGGCGAAATAGCTAAAATGGAATCATTTTGTGCGATTGGAGAAAAATCCTAATTTTGATGCAATTGGTAAAAATTAAAAACATGATATTAAAAATTACGAAACTTATATTGATCTTCTTTGTCTTAACTACTAGCTCAAAGGCACAAACAATTTCAAAGTTGACAATTACAGATAATTTAAGTTCGGCTAGCCGATTTACATTGGGAAAAGCAAAACCTGCTGCAGCTAGAGATACATTTTATCTGCTCACGGAGAAAGGAACACAGGTACTATTCTATGCTGAATTGACAAATACAGACAGTTCTTCGCTTGTCCATCCATCGTTGAAATTTACAGCTTATAAAGACATCAATGGAAAATTTGAATGGGTCGATGATAGAGTAATTGAAGTGAAACGAGATGCGACTTATTCTATGACTGCAATAAATTTCTTTACTACAGGTTCTTTTAAAATTCTAGTAACTTCGGAAGAAAGTCGAGATACCTTGGCACAAGGTGTTTTTACTATAACGAAATAGTAACATTTTCGTGATACTCCATTTTTCCGGTTTTATGTTCTTAAATTTGTGAGGTAATAAGTTATTAATTTCAATCACATCAAATATGACAAGTCACAAAGAAAAGACACTATTATTTTTTTTATTTGTTGCTTTGACTGCATGTGGACAAACTAAGCAAAAATCAAATCAAAAAATGGACATGACAGATTCTAACATAACTACAATAGATACTGCCACAGTTGGTGGCGGATGCTTTTGGTGTACTGAAGCACAATTTCAAATACTTGACGGAGTTGTATCAGTACAATCCGGTTTTTCAGGGGGAAAAATTAAAAATCCATCTTACCGTGAAGTATGTATGGGAATTACCGGCCATGCTGAAGTTATCCAAGTAGTCTATGATACAACGAAATTAAATTATGCTGACATACTGAAAGCTTTCTTCGAGTCTCATGATCCTACTACTTTGAATCGACAAGGAAATGATGAGGGAACTCAATATCGTTCAGTAATTTTTTATCACTCTGAAACGCAAAAAGAAATTGCAGAGCAGATAAAAAAAGAACTTGATGCATCCGGAGCATATAGATCTAAAGTTGTAACTGAAATTTCACCATTCACTGTTTTTTATAAAGCAGAAGACTATCATCAAAATTATTTCAATGATAATAAGGAAGCTTCTTATTGTCAATTTGTAATTGAACCTAAGTTAGAGAAATTTAAAAAAGTGTTCAAAGGAAAATTGAAAGGGCAACAATAAATCTATAATTGTAAACAGGTTTCAGGTTGCAAGTTTATAGGTAAAAAAAAAGCCGCTCAATTTGGGCGGCTTTCGATTTTTTTAGTGGTACTATTTTATGGCATTTCCTGATTTGTCAAAGTTGGTGATTACATTGTTAAGTTCAGCAAACATGCTTTTATTGCCATCTTGATCAACTAAAGTCCAAACTTTATATGAACCATCAGGTACATTTAAGCTTTGATAATGTTGAACGATTTCTTTAGGGATTGCATTGCCCATTGACTCATACTGGTGACTGATCACCTTATCGTTTGAATCATATACTTTGATATTTTGCATCTTCGATTCGTCAAAATAATTTACTTTGAAATTTGCACCTTCAGTTGTCCAAGTTGAACGATTTGCGTTAGGATGAGATTGCTTAAAAGCATCCATAACATGATGCGGAATTTGAGATTGCGCAAATAATGATCCTGTCGTAAAAAGCAGTACATAGAGAGCGAGAATTACTTTTTTCATGAGTTATGATTTAATTTAAAGTATGGTTAATTTGGTGAGGCTAATTTATCAATTAAATTGTTCCACTGTATCACGATTTTGGCCAATCATTAACAATTGGGTGTGAGTTTTCGGAATTGTGCTTAATGTTTACAGGTTCAGCATTTGGAACAAGTAATCTTCATCCCGATAGCTATCTGGATTCATTATTCAGCATGCTCAATATCCCACGCATCAAATAAGGTCTTCAGAAAAATGTTCTCCTGTTTGCTAACAACCTCATCTGCGCTGACAATTTTTACCGCAAAATCCATAAAGTGAGTTCGCTCTTCCGGAGTTGAATCTTCATAGAAGTCGTCCATACATTTTTGAAAATGTAAAATGTAATCTTCCTTTTCCAGAATAGAGATCTTTTCCATAGCGCCATCGAGGCTCACATGAAAAGGATAATTTTCTACTAAGTACTTTCTAATAATCAGATCTTCTTTCACTGAAAATGAATCGTCGACCATTGCTAATAATTGCAACATGTGGTACCCTGCTTCAGATTTATTTAATTTTCTTTCAGACATAATTGTTATAAATATAGACCTCAAATTAGGCTATAAATGAGTAGAATAAAAGGAATTTTTTATGAATTATAGAAAAAATGCTCACAGATCTTGACTTTAAGCTTTTGAGATCAAAATTAAGTGCTTAATAATGAGTAAATGATTGGAATACAGTCGAAAGTAAGTTCTAAAATATTATGGAACTTTTAATAAAATCCTGACATTTACGGTAAATTTGTGGGAAATCAGGTTTTATCTGTATTTCATTACTTAAATTGAACTTAAACTCTACTACTAGAAGGATCGGTGTATGACGGATATAATTAAGCTATTGCCGGAAACGGTGGCTAATCAAATTGCAGCCGGAGAAGTAATTCAACGGCCTGCTTCAGCAGTGAAGGAGCTTTTGGAAAATGCTGTTGATGCACAGAGTACTAATATTGAATTATACATAAAGGAATCAGGTAAGACCTTGATTCGTATAGTAGACAATGGTGTTGGGATGACTCCTTCGGATGCGCGTTTGTCTTTTTCTCGACATGCAACTTCTAAGATTGCATCAGCAGAAGAACTTTTTTCTATTCGTACAAAAGGATTTCGTGGAGAAGCCCTTGCTTCTATCGCTGCCATTGCTCAAGTAGAAATGAAGTCGATGAAAGCCGGTGAAGAAGTCGGTACGCAAATCGAAATTGAAGGAAATGAATTTCGTGATCAGCAACCAGTGGGAATGCAATCCGGAACAAGTATCTCAGTAAAAAATCTTTTTTACAATGTCCCTGCCCGAAGAAACTTTCTGAAATCAAATCCAATCGAAGCCCGACATATCATCGATGAATTTGAACGTGTAGCATTGGCTCATCCTGAGGTTGCATTTTCATTAAACATGAATAATATCGAGCATTTCCGTTTACCGGTCAGTAATTTGCGACAAAGGATCGTGAATATTTATGGTTCCAATTACAATGAACGATTAGTTCCAATTGCAGAAGAAACAACATTACTTACAATTACCGGTTTTGTCGGCAAGCCTGAATACAGTCGTAAAACTCGCGGCGAACAATTTTTCTTTGTAAACAAAAGATATATTAAAGACGGCTACTTACATCATGCAGTTACAAATGCATTCGAAGAACTTTTGCCAAAAGACAGTTATGCTTCTTATTGGTTATATATTGATATCGATCCGGCCAAGATTGATGTCAACATTCATCCGACAAAAACAGAGATCAAATTCGAAGACGAACGTTCGGTTTATGCAATCGTACGCTCAGCTGTGAAACGTTCACTTGGACAATACAATGTTGCTCCTGCACTCGACTTTGAACGTGAACGATCGTTTGATGTTCCGCATTCAATGCGTCATCAGCCTGTTCAAATGCCAACTGTACTCGTAAACCCGGGCTACAATCCATTCCAAAAAGAAAGTCGGCCGATGGCGGCTGCAGGTTGGGATAAAGTTTATAACGACATTCGAAAAGTTCAACTACCAATTCAAAATCAACAATCTGCTTCTACTCCAATCGATTTCGAAGAGTTTTTGATTTCAAGTGAACACTACTTTCAATTAGGTCCTTACATCGTTGCTAAAAATGGTGATAGCCTTCTCTTGATCGATGCTACTGCAGCTCATGAAAGAATTATCTATAATCAGCTTATCAATAAAATAAACGGGCAACCAATCAGTTCTCAACAGATGTTGTTTCCTCAAACGATACAATTGAATTCTTCCGATCTTCAGATCATAAAAGAGATCGAAAAAGAAATTCGTGATTTTGGATTCGACATCACTGAATTTGGAGTGAATACTTACGTGCTTAATGCTGCACCTGTTGGTATTCCATCAGGAAGAGAAAAAGGAATCTTGGAAGACATCATCGAACAATACAAAAACAATTCATCTGATTTGTCTTCCGGTATTGCAGAAAAACTTGCACATTCAATGTCCAAAAGTATGGCTGTTCGTCGCGGTGATCAACTTTCCGGTGAAGAAATGCAAGCCCTCATTCAAGAATTAATGAAGTCTGACAAGAAAGATCGCGGAATCGATGGGAAACCGTGTATGAAAGTGTTGAAAACCGCTGACCTTTCCGATTATTTTAAGTGAAAATTATTTCCATATTGATAGCAGGTAATTTTTCAATTGCCGGCAAAAAAGATCTATGAGTTATCCCAACTTCCGCCCTCAAGGAATTTCAATTCCAGAGGTCGTAAAAAATCTACTGATCATCAATTTCTTGATGTTCTTTGCAACCATGGTAATGGAAAGCAGAGGTGTTGACCTTTCTGATGTTCTTGGATTACATTATTTTTTATCTGATAAATTTCGGATCTGGCAATTCATTACTTACATGTTTATGCATGGTAGTTTCATGCACATCCTATTTAACATGCTTCCTTTGTTCATGTTTGGTACTGTATTAGAATCATTATGGGGACCGAAAAAATTTCTCACTTATTATATTCTTACCGGTTTGGGCGCTGCAATTGCGCATTACGCAATTGTCTATTATCAGATGCAGCCGACAATCGCATTGTTGAATGATTATATTAATGAACCAACTGCGTTTAAGTTACAAAGTCTTCTCAATTCGGATGCCTTAACAAAATTTTCTTCACATGAACTGGTTGAACATTATAATACTTTTATTTCCTCTTTAAATGAACTGGCAAATACCGATCAGGCTGCTGCAATGCAATTAAGTGTCGATTTTGTTAAAGAATTCAAAATGGATGTTTACAATGCTCCTGTAGTTGTTGGAGCCAGCGGTGCAGTATTTGGACTCTTACTTGCTTATGGCATGACTTATCCAAACAATACCATCTACATCTATTTCGCAATTCCCCTTAAAGCAAAGTATTTTGTGATCATCTACGGACTTTTTGAATTGTTCTCAGGAATCTCAAATGTTGCCGGCGACAATGTTGCGCATTTTGCGCATTTAGGTGGACTGGTAACCGGTTTTATAATTATCCAATATTGGAAGAACAATAATCGCAGGCGACAAAAAGATTACTTCAATTAAATAATGGCGAATTCTGCTTTTCAAAATAATTTTATTCGAACACTTAAGTCCGGAGATTCATTGCAACGATTGCTGATCGTGAATGTCGGACTATTCCTTCTTGTGAGAATTACTTTCGCAATTTCGTCACTCTTCAATTACCCACTCTTTAGTTTTGCAGAAGTTTCTTCATGGATCGCTATTCCTTCCAATACATCGCAGTTGTTGATGCGTCCATGGACGATCTTTACTTATATGTTTTATCACTGGGATTTTTTGCATTTACTTTTCAATATGCTTTGGTTATACTGGATGTGAAAAATCATTCTTGAATATTTAGGAGCGAAAAAATTATTTGGAATTTATATCATGGGTGGACTATTTGGTGCCCTTGCATATGTTGTAGCATTCAATAGCTTCCCGATTTTTGCACATAGTGTAAATGTTTCATTTGCGCTTGGTGCTTCAGCC
>JANOBV010000241.1:0-1681 GCA_031411835.1 Bacteroidota bacterium
CTACAAAAACAAAGTTGGTTACTCTGAACGTACGGATGCTGTAATCGAGCCGAAGTTATCGATGCAGTGGTTTCTGAAAATGGATACTATTAGTAAACCGGCTCTTGAAAATGTATTGAATGGAAATATTAAATTAATTCCGGACAAATTCATTAATACGTATAAGCACTGGATGGAGAATGTGCACGACTGGTGTATTTCACGTCAGTTGTGGTGGGGACAACGGATTCCAGCTTGGTATGATCCGAAGGGAAGAACAGTAGTTACTCGTACTTCATCAGAAGCTATTGCTCTTTTCAAAAAGCAATACAGTGATTTTGAATTCAACGAGAATGATCTTAAGCAAGATGAAGATGTACTCGATACATGGTTTTCTTCTTGGTTGTGGCCAATCAGTGTTTTCGATGGTTTCAAAGACAAAGGCAATAAGGACATAAAATATTATTATCCGACGAATGATCTTGTAACTGCTCCGGAAATTCTTTTCTTCTGGGTAGCACGAATGATCATTGCAGGATATGAATGGATGGGTGAGAAGCCGTTCACCAATGTTTATCTTACAGGAATTGTACGAGATAAGATTGGTAGAAAAATGTCGAAGTCTTTAGGGAATTCTCCTGATCCATTAGAATTGATAAAGAAATATTCAGCTGATGGTGTTCGTGTAGGAATGTTACTTTCTTCACCTGCCGGCAATGATCTTCCATTTGATGAAGCGCTATGTGAGCAAGGAAGAAATTTCGCGAATAAGATCTGGAATGCTTTCCGTTTAGTTAAAGGATGGAATGTTGGTGATGTGAAACAATCGGCTGCAGATAAAATTTCTATTGAATGGTTCCGCTCTAGAATGGCGGAGCAAGTTGAGATCATAAATGATCATTATTCAAAATTAAGAATGAGCGATGCATTGATGTCGTCGTATAAATTGATCTGGGATGATTTCTGTTCGTGGTATTTGGAAATGGTAAAACCTGATTTTGTTGACGGGCAAGCATTGCCGGTAGCGAAAGAAACTGTTGAAGCTACTATTTCAATATTCGAAGATCTGCTGAAAGTGATTCATCCATGGATGCCATTTATCTCAGAAGAGTTGTGGCATTTACTTAAAGATCGTAAAGACAAAGATTGTTTGATTGTTTCGCAATGGCCGATTTTTAAATCGAAGGATCAGTCTTTGTTGAATGATTTTTCTTTTGCATCTGAATTAATTACTCAAGTAAGAAATACTCGCAAGCAAAAGAATCTTTCTCCAAAAGAAAAAGTTTCTCTCTTTGCAAAAGATCAGTCAGCACTGAAAGGTAAATTCAATGATGTAATAATTCGTTTGGCAAATCTAGATAAGTTCGATTTATCTTCATCTAAAATCGATAATACATCTTCATTCCTAATTGGTAATCATGAATTCTTCATTCCATTCTCTGCCGGATTAAATATCGCTGAAGAAAAGGAACGATTAATGAAAGAATTAGATTACAACAAAGGATTCTTGAAATCAGTTCAAGCCAAACTCGCAAACGAACGTTTCGTATCCAATGCAAAACCTGAAATTCTCGAGAATGAAAAAAAGAAACAGGCCGATGCCGAGGCTAAGATAAAGTCGATTGAGGAGATGTTGGGGTCATTGAAATAATTTGTTACAGGTTTCAGGTTGCAGGTTTACAGGTTGCAACCTGCAAACCTG
>JANOBV010000242.1:0-2362 GCA_031411835.1 Bacteroidota bacterium
GCATCATTCACATGGATAGCATTGAAATTCGGATTCAACAGATCTCTTAAGATCGTTGACGTACGATTCAATTCACCCAATATTTTTTGCGGCGGTTTTGCAGTCTGCAACATTTCAAAAGCACTCTTCCATTTGGAAACGAGATCTTGAATGTCTTTATCAAGTTCAGCAACTTTTTTTCCATCAGCAACAGTCCGTACGATAAGTCCAAAACCTTTCGGCTTGATGCTCATCGCAAGACGTTTCAGTCGTTGTCTTTCTTCAGCACTTTTTATCTTCTGAGAAATACTTACTGTTTCAGAAAAAGGTACAAGGACAACAAATCGTCCTGCGAGAGAAAGTTCAGAAGTGATCCTTGGACCTTTTGAAGAGATAGGTTCTTTTGCAACTTGCACCATCACCCATTGATTTGGTGAAAGAACATTGTTGATCTTCCCGCCTTTGTCAATGTCTTTTTCCAATTGGAAAGAAGCTAACAATGGGTCAGGATTTTTACCTGACGTACTTAACTTGATAAGTTTGAGAAGAGAATCGACTTGAGGACCAAGATCGAGGTAATGGAGGAAAGCATCTTTTTCGTGACCGACATCTACAAATGCAGCATTCAGTCCGGGAATAAGCTTTTTTACTCGTCCTAGATATATATCACCGACTTGAAATCGCTGATCTTTTTTTTCGCTATTTAGCTCGACAATATGCTTGTCTTCCAGTAAGGCAATATTAACCTCATCCGGTGTTGAGCTAATTACTAATTCATTATTCAACTAAAAAATTCTTTATAAACACAAAATACTCATGCAGCACGAGTAGGAAATAAACATACAGTTTACATCTTGATCCGGAGAGAGAAGGGCATACGACTCATCGCATACCAAGACATGTCCGAAAAGCCGGGTCTATCGATTTATTGATGATGTAATAATACTGTTGAAACAGTTGAAGAAAAATAAATAATCATGATGAGTGATTTGAATCGACTCATCATGATCATTGGGGACGTTCTCAAAGACCGAGGTCTTAAGAACCACCTATTTATTTTTTCTTGTGTCTGTTTTTTCTAAGACGTTTTTTACGCTTATGCGTTGCCATCTTATGTCTTTTTCTTTTTTTACCGCTTGGCATGACTTTACTGTGTTTAGTGGTTATTAATTTTATTTATTAAACTCTCTACTTCTTTTACAAGCTCCGGATTTTTCGATTCTTTTTTCAAAGTTTCAAAATTTTTCAGTGCGCTTGCATTATTTCCCATTTGCATATACGTTTTTCCTAAAAGGAATCGTGCATCTTCAATTGTAGGGTCGATCGCCAGTACATTTTCAAATCTGTCAACAGCTTTATCAAGCTGACCAGATTTTACCGAAAGTACACCCAGGTTATACTGAGCCATTACATGTTTCGGTGCTTCCTGTACCACTTCTCTGAGCATCATGATGCCTTGCATTGGGTTTGAAGTTCCCTCCGCATAGCAAACGCCCAGATCAGTTTTAGCGTCGTAATTTTTTGGATTAATTTCCAGTACTTTTTTATAACAATCAATTGCTTTGTTCACGAAGTAAACTCTTTTGAGGGAGTCGCCACTCATTTTAAAGGCATCGAAATATCTAAAAGCAGCATTGATCCAATTTTGTTCGGTCGATTCCGACTTCGCAATTTCTTCGTAATAATAAGACGAAATTTGCGGAGTTTGAAATCTATCCCAAAGTTTTCCTAAAGAATCCTGAATTTGTTTGTCTTCAGGATTTTTCTTCAGTAAATCTTCGATTGATACTATCTGATCTTTTTCTTCTCTTTTCAAAGAACCCTTTACTTCAGTTATCTGATCTTCAATTGAAAAGCCTGAGGAGTTTTCTTCAGATGCTTTTTTCTCAATTTTTTTCGGAGCGAAATAAAGTGCGGCAGTCAATACAATGACACCAAGAACAACCAGTAATCGAATTCTACTGTTTTGCATCCTTAGTCGATTGCTTCAGTTGTCTGATTCTTTTTGATCTTAGCATTCTTCACTTTATTAGCGAAAGTCTTTGCAGGCTTGAATGCAGGGATGTTATGTTCAGGGATGATGATAGTCGTGTTCTTCGAAATGATACGTCCCAATTTCTGAGCGCGTCTCTTAATGATGAATGAACCGAAACCACGTAAATAAACGTTTTCACCTTCGGACATTGTATTTTTAATCACTTTCATAGCCGCTTCTACTGCTTGTAATGCTACAGTTTTTTCGATCCCTGTCTTAGTGGAAATTTCGGCTACTAATTCTGCTTTTGTCATTTCTTTGAGTATTAGGTAATTAAATATTGGGCGGCAAAGATAGCGCTTCAAATTAAATCCAAAAACCTATTGAGGTAATTTTTACTAAAGAATG
>JANOBV010000243.1:0-6874 GCA_031411835.1 Bacteroidota bacterium
CTTCAAAATCGAACAAAGAAATCATTAAACAAATGAAGGTACATTGCATGTATGAAAAGCGAGGAGACAGGATAAATGCCAAGAAGTTTAAGCTGAAATTTGCCGCTTAGCTTGACGCATATGCGATAGCTATCGGGATTGATTTTTGACTTATTCTTCATCGTATCAAAGTCACCCTTCCATTATACTGATGAAAATTCCTTTGCAAATCATAAACCCTCACCAACCAAACATACGTTCCTTCCTGAGCAATACGCGATCCACTTTTTACTTTTCCATTCCAACCTTCACCCCATGTTGTACTTTTAAAAATTTCGCTTCCCCATCTGTCGAAAATATAAAACTCATAATCGCTTTCGCTAGCTCCTGTTCCATACGGAAAAAATATTTCATTTATACCATCATCGTTCGGAGTAAATGTATTCGGTGCATAAAATTCAAATTCCATTTCTACACATACTTCGGAATTCAATGTGTCAGTGCAACCATAGCGGCTGATTACAATTAGTTGCAAAGGATAGCATCCCGTGTCCTGATAAACATACTGCGGATTTTTTTGTGTGGATGTGTCATTCGCATTAGTACTGAAAAACCACTGCCATGAAATTGCATCGGTCGATTGATCCGTAAAACTTACAGTTGGGTCAGTGATCAAAACAGGATTCGGCCAATATGAATATGCGGGTTTCGGTTGAGGAAGAACAGTAATGTAATTTGTTTGCGAACCGGAACCAACACAACCTGCTGCACTCGTAACAATATTTGTAATTGTAAATGTTCCTGCTATCGTAAAACAATGCGATGCATTGAAACATGAAGCTGTGTCAGTTCCATCTCCGAATGTCCATGTCGAAGATGAACACGTTGTCAACGATGTATCAGTAAATAAAACACAGAGTGGCGCACAGCCTGATAAAACATTCGCTGATATCAATGGAATAGGTTGTGGCTCTACAATAATATTCACCGCTGAATTTGTTGCGGGTGTTCCGCAATTATCTGTTACCGTGACAATATAATTTGTAGTTGTTGCCGGAGTCGCAACAGGATTTGAAATTGACGGATCGCTTAGTCCAAGTGTTGGAGACCATGAGTAGGAGAAATTTCCATTGCCTCCACTTGCAGTTGCAGAAAGTGTTGTCGATGCAGATTCACAAATTGCTGTTGCGGCATTTGTTAAAACAGTTAGTGGTGGATTTACATTCACATCAACAGTTGCCGGTAATGAATTACAACCTGTTGCGTCATTTACAACTACAGTATAAGTTGTACTAACAGTCGGACTTACGTTTGCACTTACAGGAGTACCGTTTTGTGTCCATGAAAATGTAAAACCAGATCCGCCACCTGATCCCACTGCGATTAAAGAAACATTTTGCCCAATACAAATAGTTGTAGTCGGCATTGGTGAAACAGTTGGCTGTCCATCAACAACAGTGGTAGACACAGAATCTATTGTACACAATCCCGGATAAGTTACAAGACAGGTATAATCACCGGGAATTAAATTTGAAATAGAAGATGTTGTTTGTCCGCCGGGCAACCAAGAATAATTTGGTGTGCCTGCATAATTTGTTACGACAACAGTTGCCGTTCCTGTATTGATGCATGCTGACGTAGAAGCAATGGCGGGATTCGGCGCAACAGTACATGTAAAAGTATTTCCTTGAATAAAAACTCCCGAATCATATCTACCATTCAATGCATCAACGACTGCGATTTTCATATGATATGTTTGACAAGGCACGACAGAAATTATCGATGTGATTGGAACTGTATAGCCATCGTATGTAATATCTGAATTAGGGCTTGTATAATTGTCGACGTAGTATGCAGGATTAGATGCGCCGGTACCAATTGGCCAACCACCATTAACTGTAAAAATTGAAACTGGTGTTGTTCCATTCGGCAATGTTGCAATATTCCTAGATGTATAAGTTCCGCCAGCCGGATTTGGTCCGGTAAGGAACATTGCAAACACATCGTTGTATTGCATGATGTACTGCGGATATTCTTCCGACCCGAAAACATATGTGATATGTAATGTATCGCACACAGGAATAAAATCAAATTCCAAAAAACAAACATCATATCTCGCTTGCGAACTAATAGCAGTTACATCAGGATCGCTTTGATTATTTCCATTCTGCACACTACTGAAATTCGTTCCGGGATTTGCAACAACAGAAGCTCGTCCACTAGTCAACAAAACGCCATTTGGAATTCCTAAGTTACCTCCGGTATAGGTAAAAGTTCCTGTTGAATTTATTCCTGCGTTGAGTGATGCATTTGTAACTGTGATCCCGTTACCAACAATTGCTTGTGCTAATGCGGTGGCTGAGCCGTTGTTGGTAATCACAAGTTGTGAATACCCAAACAATGGAAATACTAAACAAAACACGAAAATTAGTCGATTTCTCATCTTTACGGACCTCGCAAATCAGCAGAATTAGCGGGCTGTAAATGTACGGATTAAATGGATTAAATTATTGGGTAGAATATTACCTCATTATTAAAAAAAGAAAGCCTTAGACTGAAAACACAAAATGTGAATGATTTGAATTGGCACTGTACTAGTTTTTTCACCAAATGGTATTATACCTCTTAGTATAATTATGTATACTTGAATAACAAATAGCGATTTTTAGAAAATGCTTTTACTACTCAATGCAGCACCACAAATTTCTTACAGCTTATAAAATAATCGTCCTTCAAAAGAGAGCAATAATATAATCCATCAGCTTATACAGATGTGTCAAAAGTATAAATTTACTTTTTCTTTCTTATTCCATACTCTTTCTGAATCCTATATATTCAATCACATATAAATCATATTGCCCTCAAATAAATTGCCTACTATTGATACAAATTAAATCTCATGACAACTCCAAAAACCTGGCACCAACAACTTATTGAAAAATCAACCTATGGCCAACGACTAGCTGATAAGGTAGCAACAGGAATGGGTTCTTGGAAATTCATTATCATTCAAACAATATTAGTTATTCTTTGGATGGGTCTAAATATTATTGGCTTTATACGTCATTGGGATGCTTATCCATTCATTTTGCTTAACCTGCTTTTCTCTACACAAGCCGCTTATGCTGCACCAATTATCATGATGTCTCAAAATCGACAAAGTGAGAGAGATCGTGAACAAGCATTAGCAGATTACCAAACAAATATTGAATCAAAAAAAGAAATTGAAGCTTTGCAATTACAACTCTCTAAAATTGAGGTGGAGAAATTGGATAAGATCTTGTTGATTTTGGAGAAGATGGGGAGATAAAACACTAAGATCACTTAAATTCTAGCCACGAATTCACGAATGAATTGTTTTTTATTCGAGAATTCGTGGCTAGAATTTTAGTGTTTAAATTTTAAAACCTTCCCGTATCCACATCTTTAATAAACTTAATCACACCTTTCATATAAACTTGCTGGTCATCCCACATAGAAAGATGACTTCCATTCGGGCAATAAAGATAACGACCTTTCTTCACTAACTTACTTTGCTCTTCCATTACTTTCGGGTCCATTGTGTCATACTTTGCACCTATCATTAATGTCGGAACTACTATTTCTTTTAATCGATCCATGATATCCCAATTGGCAAGTCGACCACTGATACCAAATTCACTAGGACCTTGCATCATGGTGTACAGTTCAACATTCACATGTTTCATTGAACGATTAAAACCATCCGGCCACTCTTTCATTCTACATAAATGTTCATGGTAAAAATTTGGAATGAGTAATTCCATATAACGAGGATCATTGAAATTTCCCTTGGCTTCTATCGCTCTTATCTCTGCAAGTACAGCAGGGTTCATTTGTTTTGCAATCACTTCATTTGCATATCGACCATACTGTGGAGCACTTGCCATCATGTTAGACACCACTAAACATTTCAAATTCTTCTGATACTTTAATGCGTATTCCATTCCAAGAATGCCTCCCCAAGAATTTCCTACAATATAAAAATTGGAACTATCTGCACCTATTGCCTGACGAACTTGCTCTACTTCCTCTACAAAACGTTCATTTGTCCAAAGACTACTATCGGTTGGTTGATCGCTATAATATGAACCAAGTTGATCATACTCGTAAAACTCAAATCCTTCGCGTTGAAAAAATGTTTCGAAACATTCCATATACTCATGCGTCATTGCCGGACCACCATGTAAAAGCAATATTTTTATTTTCGGATTTTTCCCGAATCTTTTAGTCCACACTTTGAATTCTCCAATTGGAGTTTTAATTGGAATCATTTTAACTCCGGCTGATTCTACTGTGTCGCCATAATTGAAATAATCTGCAACACCGATTGATGTTTTTGCTTGCTCCTGATTGCAGGAAACTAAACTCAATAACGTTAAGAATAAAAATAGAAGTCGCATGTTTGAATGAATTATTGTTTTGTATTTCGAAGATACTATAATTAATAAAAGAACCTACATTTATGCGGTAACGAATTCAATTTAAATTTTTGTCCTTTGGTTATTTATTCAGCCTCAAAAGGGCTGTCTGCAAGAGGGGAAAAAAGTTCGGGGTATATCCTTGCGGGGGAGGGCATCAGCCTTCTTTTTTTACAAGAAATTTTAATTTTTAGTATGGTAATGCAGTTGGAGGCAATTTAATTTCGCCCCGGGGCCGCGTTTTGCCTATGAAAAGGCAAGTCAATTTCAGAAATCACTTTATCCTCTTCTTGAAATCTATCAATTTTTTTTCATCATATCTTTGTACACCATTCGCAGTCCCAAACCAAATATTTTCTGCTCGATCTTCTGTTATCCCAAACACTTGCTTCGATCTTGCAATTTTCGTCATCGACTTTCCATCGTATCGGAGTAAGTTCATTACACTACCATCCACTTCACTTTCGCTTAACCAAATGTTTCCAATCTTGTCTTCGAAAATACAGCCCGCAAAATTAGGAGTTATATTGTTTATCGATTTTCCATCAAAACGAAAAACACCATTTTGACAACTGATCCAAATGTTTTCTTTTCTATCTTCGATAATATTTCGAACATTCATAAAAGAAAAGTCGGCGCCAATTTTAAATTTAGTAAATGTCTTTCCATCATATCGGTCGACACCTCCATTCGTTCCAAACCATAACACTCCTGATTTGGCTTCTACAATCGCACTTACAAAATTATTACTAAGTCCATGCTGCGTTGTAAAATTGATAAATGTATTTCCATTATAAATACTTGCACCATTATCTGTGCCAAACCAAATGTTTCCTACTTTATCTTCAGTAATACAAAATACTTTATTCCCTCCAAGTTGATGCTCAGTTGTGAAATTTGAAAAATAATTTCCGTCGAACTTATAAACTCCTGCCCCTACAGTTCCAAACCAAAGATTTCCTTTGCTGTCTTCTAACATTGAAAAAATATGGAATTGTCTAAGTCCATATTTCAATGTGTAATTGGTAAATTGTTTACCATCGTATTGAATGATGCCTTCCCAACTTGCAAACCAGATGTTGCCGTTTTTGTCTTCTAGAACATTTCTTGTGATGCTATGTGGACCATATATAGAAATTGTATCGAGATACTTTTCGAATATTGGGATGCCATCGATTGGGTTTACTATAGACTTGGAATTAGTAATCGTATTGGGCTCAATGTTGACTTCCGACTTTTTACTGCTACTGTTGCAAGATGCGAATAGTATTGATGTCGCTACTAGAAAATAATTTTGCTTTCTAATTAAATGCAAAAGGCGACGAATCGATGTCATTAAATTATTTGTCATTTGTCAAAATTATTATAGAAATTCTAGGGTCTTGTCATTTATTGGTTATTGAGGTGTTATTGACTTGTTAATTTGGAATTTATTTCAATCTAACCAAAGTCGCATCAATCGCATCTCGAAGTTTTGGCAACACTTTTACTTCATCTGCAAATTTTTTCCACTCACTTACAACACTATTAATTTCATCAATCATCGCTTCTGCCTTTTTATTTTTAATTGACCTTCCAATCACTAAAAGATCCTCTTTAGAAATATCATTACGTTTTCCGTTTATACTTAGCGCATGTTGACTCACCCATTTGTGCTCCGGTTTATAGGCATGACAAAGATCGTAGGCTGGTGCTAATTCCCATTCACTGTTTTGCTTTAATCTGAATGCAAAATTTTTTGTGTGGTCATCGCAATTACGCGCAGCAACATTGAATACCATTCTTCGAAACATTTGTTCTGCAGACCGGTAATCTAACTTTAGTTCTCGCATAGTTTGAAATAGTTGCTCGTAACTGTAGCTCGTCACCTTATTATAATCGAAATGTTTCATCGCACAAAATGTTTGGATGTGATGACGAGTCGACTCCCCTTCTCTGTCGAAACGTTTTGTCATGAAATGTGCTCGCCCGTTTTCTTCTAATAATTGACTCGGCATCATTTCAATCCCACATGCTTTTGCCATATTGTAATATGCCATTTCTACTCTGCCATAACCCAGACTTTGTCCAAGCTGAATATCGCTTACACCATCTAGTTTGATTAGATAATGTTCAAAAATTTTCGGCACGTTTGTTTGCCCTGATCGCACTTCACCCGTTTTTTCATTGTAAGCAATCACTGCTTTTGGTCTTGCTCCTCCTGCTGATGTTCCTATACGTAAAATTTCCAACATCGCTTTTTCTTCATCCGCTTTTAAGTTCGTGACAAATGATTCTTTTTCCGAAAGTAATTTCTTCGCTGTCTCAACCAAACCATCAATCTCAATTGCAAAAGTTCTTTTCGGTTCTACCAATGCTGTTGGTTCAAATTCCAGTGCGCCCATTCCTCTTGTACCTATAAAGCAAAGCATTTCAACAGGATTCATACTATTCAATGGACGACCTTGTTGCGCGAG
>JANOBV010000244.1:0-2738 GCA_031411835.1 Bacteroidota bacterium
AACTTACTGATGAATGATAAACATCCATCAATGAAGCTGTGACCTCCTTATAACTTTCGATAAGATCAAGTAATTGAATGCAGTGATCATATGAATCTCTAAAATAAACTTTCGTTGAATCAGCAATTTCAGTGAACGATGACCTAAGAATATCATTCATCTTATCTCGTTCACTCCAAATCGTTCTGCGTAACATGATAAGATCACGTTTGATATCAAGTACTTTATTCAATGAGTCACGGGTTGGATGAGTCAGCAATTCATCTTGAAGTTCATCAAGCCGATCACCTGTTCGTTCCAATATCGGATATAAATTATCGATTGCCATATCCATTAATGAATATGCCAAGTAATCTGATCCACATTTTCGCATGTTTCCTTTACCATGACGAATTCGCTCTCTAACTGGCTCTAAAATATCATCATACTTATCCTGAATAGTTATAACAAAATTTGACCCCAAGAAAATACTTAACTGATCGTTAATTAATACACCTTGCCTTTCAGAAAGCATCCTTGAGATGAAAAACAAATGTCCACTGAATTCTTCTGCTTTAGGTCTTTGATAAACACTCACTACATCTTCCATCTGTAATCGATGGATATTAAAACAATCTGCCAATTTCTCCAAAAATTGCTTATCGCCAAGTCCTTTAATATCGAACCAATGGCAATTGTTTGGAAATGCATCAAGTTGACTTCTGATTTCTGAAACACCGACAATCTCCTTTTCGAAATAATCATTTAAATTATAAGAAAACGATTTGATCTTAAGCTCTAATGCATCCGAAGGAATTACAATTGCTCCTGGCGCTGTGCCGGGTGGTGAATGACGAATTTTCTTTGTACGGGTCCGATGACTCAATTTTCTCATTATATTTTTAGGCTCTTGCGAACGCTTAAAAGTAAAACTTAGTTTTGGATAATTCAGGGAGTTAGGAAAGAGTTTTCAAATGCTATTTTCGAACAGATTTTTAACTAAATTAGCCGTCAGTTTATGAGTAATAGCATCACCAAAGCCAAACCTGTTGTCCTTGAAACCGATGACAAAAAAGAATGGTTCGAAACCTGGTTCGATTCACCTTATTACCATATACTTTACAAGGATCGGGACCATCATGAGGCCGAACTTTTTCTTGATCATTTGATCACTTTCCTTGCCCCCAAGCCTAATTCCAGAATACTTGATGTTGCTTGTGGAAAAGGGAGACATTCTATCTATCTGAATAAAAAAGGATTTAATGTCACGGGATATGATCTTTCCGAAGAAAGCATCGCATACGATAAACAATTCGAAAATGACGGCTTAGATTTTTATCTGCATGATATGCGCGAAATTTTTCGAGCCAATTATTACGATTATGTTGTAAACCTCTTCAGTAGTTTTGGGTACTTTGAAAAAGAGCGTGACAATGTTCGATGCTTGATCTCTCATGCAACTGCATTAAAGCCAAATGGAATTTTCGTATTTGATTATTTCAATTGTAGTAAAATTGTTTCAATGGGTGAGATCAAAATGGAAAAACTAGTCGATGGAATTAATTTTCAGATCCAAAAAACACTTGTTGGAAATATCGTACATAAAAAAATTGAGTTCACTGACAAAGGTCAAAAGTTTCAATTTGAAGAACGCGTAATGTTATTGAGTAAAGAAGTTCTTGAAAGATTCTTTGCTATGGCCGGACTACAGATTGTTCATGTATTTGGCAACTACAATTTGCAACCATTCGAAGTTAAATCCTCTGAACGATTAATTTTAATAGCTAAAAAATCTTCGAAATAAAATGCCGTTGTATGCCTATCTTCTTTTATTCGGCACAATCGTTTTAAGCGGACTGTCTTTTTTTGCATTCAAAACTGTTGGCGCGAAACAATTAAAATTATTATTGTCGTTTAGCGGCTCTTACCTATTCGCTTTAACAGTTCTACATTTAATTCCTGATGTCTATCACAATGGCGATCATTCAATCGGAGTATTCATCTTCATTGGATTTTTTCTACAGATCTGTCTCGAATTTTTTTCGGAAGGAATTGAACACGGACATATTCACGTTCACAAACATCAGAATGCTGCATTTCCATTGGGTATGATGCTCGGACTTTGTCTTCATAGCTTTCTCGAAGGAATGCCATTGATCCAAAAATTTCAAGAAGCAAGTACTCAGCGTTCCTTGTTGACAGGCATTATCCTCCATCACATTCCTGTTGCGGTTGCGCTAATGAGCATGCTCATGCAATCGGGAGTAAAAAAAATGACTGCGATTACATTCCTCGTACTCTTTGCATTAATGGCTCCCGCAGGAGCATTGAGTAGTTATGCAATAAGTAAGGGGGATATCGAAAATCTCCCCCTTTTCTTTAATCAAATGATGGCTGTTGTGATTGGTATATTTCTACACATTTCAACAACTATTCTTTTTGAAACCTACGAACAACATCGTTTCAATTATCTGAAATTATTGATAATCCTTCTCGGTGGACTACTTGCTTTTCTCTCTTAGAAAAAAATTTTAATTCAGCGACTGAACAGCTGCTTTGATGGCGTTCATATCCGGAAAATCGCCCGGACTAGGAAGTATTTCCATAAATCGAATTGTACCTTCTGAATCTAGAACAAATGTTGCACGCTTGGCCACATCAATGTAACCAAAAGCAAATTCATGATGAACCACATCATATGCTCTAATTGTTTCTTTATTGAAATCAGATAAAAGTGGATAATTGATCTTATTCTCTGC
>JANOBV010000245.1:0-8041 GCA_031411835.1 Bacteroidota bacterium
TGGTGGTTCAGGATTTTTGCAGCATTAATAATTGCAATCGTTTTAGTTTTAATTATTAGGAGAAGAGAAACTCGATTAAGAAAACTTGATCTTTTGCAAAAAGAAAAAATTGAATTTCAATTTGAGACCTTAAAAAATCAAGTTAATCCCCATTTTCTCTTTAACAGTTTCAATACACTTGTAAATGTAATTGAAACGGAGCCTAAATTAGCAGTAGAATATGTTCAAAAGCTATCGGAATTTTTCCGTTCAATTGTGAACTATAGAGATAAGAACCTGATCTTTTTAAATGAAGAAATTTCACTTTTAGAAAATTACATATACATACAAAGAGAAAGATATGGTGATAATTTACAAATTGTGATCAATTTAACAAAAGAGACATTAGATACATTTGCAATTCCACCATTAACACTACAACTTTTGGCAGAGAATGCATTAAAGCATAATTCCATTTCTAAAGAAACGCCTTTAGAAATTTCATTGTTTGAAGACAGCTGGAGATTAATAATTAAAAACAATATTAATAGAAAGATCTCAAAAGACAGTTCGTCCGGTATGGGATTGCAAAACATTATTGGCCGGTACAGATTGCTTACGAAAGAAAAAATTGAAATTGAAGAAACAGTTAACTACTTTACTGTTTCATTACCATTGATTAATTCACGAACGATATGAAAATCCTAATCATTGAAGACGAACAACCTGCTTCTACTCGACTGAAAAAATTATTATTGGAGGCAGAACCTAATGCTATCATTCTCGATGAAATAGTTAGTATAAAATCTGCTGTTGAGTGGTTCAAGAATCATAGCCATCCGGATCTCATTTTCATGGACATCCATTTAGCAGATGGAAATAGTTTTGATATTTTCGAATTGGTAAATATAACTACTCCTGTAATTTTCATAACAGCATACGATGAATTTGCATTGAAAGCATTTAAGGTGAACAGTGTTGAATATTTACTGAAACCAGTAAAGCAAGAAGAGTTGGTTAATGCACTGAACAAATTCAAAACGTATTTTAACAAGAATACACCACTTCCCGATCTTAGTAAATTGATGGAAAATTTAAAAGACCCGGCAGCACCTTTCAAAAAAAGATTTCTAATTCGCTATGGCGAGCATATAAAAACTGTTGACACAGAAAATGTAGCCTATTTTTACACGGAAGAAAAGATCAATTTTCTAAGGACCAAAGACAATCACACCTACCATATCGAATATAATTTAGACAAGTTAGATGGTATGTTAGATCCGGAAAAATTTTTCAGAATCAACAGGCAGTTCATAATTAATATAGACGCAATCGATCAAATGTTTTCTTTTTCCAAATCGAGAGTGAAGATCAATTTAAAACCGCCAATCAATTTGGATACTATTGTGAGTACAGAGAGGTCGCCGCTATTTAAGGTGTGGCTTTCGGGCAATGAATAACTAGTGAAGTGAAGTGAAATGAAATGAAATAGAATGAAGTAAAATGAAGTAAAATGAAGTAAAATGAAATGGCTTTGTAGGCGAGTGATTTACTTCTGGCGGATAGCCATTTTTAATTATTAATTATTTTTTAAAAGCGCCCGATTAAGTAATTTCTAAATTGGCAAAACACTAGTTTTTGGTAAATAACTTAGAAAAAGCGGTTTCGGTGGGTAATTTTTCCCGTTCAGCATCCTTTGTAATTTGGTTTTGGAGTACGTGATTATATTTGACTTATCAATTAAGAGAAGATGGGCCGAGTTAAAAAAATATACTTTGATTTTTTACTAGCAGGAATTATTTTCCTACTCGTACTTTCGATATTTCTAATGAGCTCATGTAAACACCAACCCACTGTTTATCCACTTACAAGTGATATAGGAACAGATGATACAACAGCAAATGGTGGTGGCTCAAATGGAGGTTCAAATAATTGCGATCCCAATACAGTTTACTTTCAGCAGCAAATTTTACCTATGATCATAAGTAATTGCGCGAAGAGTGGTTGTCACAATACAGAGGATCATCAGGAAGGAATTATTCTAAATTCATATGCTAGTATAATGAGTGATGGTGACATCAGATCCGGAAATCCGGGTGGTAGTGATTTGTATCAAGTAATTACAGAGACGGATCCGGATAATATAATGCCGCCACCACCACATCCTGCGCTTTCATCGAGTCAGGTCAATTTGGTCTATCAATGGATTCAACAGGGAGCGCAAAACAATTCATGTGAAAATAGTTGTGATACATTAAATGTTACTTACTCAGGAAGTATTGCGTCAATATTACAAAGTTCGTGTGTTGGCTGCCATAGCGGTAGTACGCCTGATGGCCAAATTAATCTAACGACACATTCCGGAGTATCAGCAGTGGCATTGGATGGCAGATTGATTGGAAGTGTAAATCATTCTTATGGCTTCGTAGCCATGCCAAAAGGCGGAAATCAATTGAGCACTTGCCAATTAGATCAGTTGAGAATTTGGGTAAATGCAGGGGCACAAAACAATTAACCGATGAAAAACATGTTTCGAACGATAATTGTTTGTTTAATAATTACAAGTTTGACATCTTGTTACTATGATGTGCAGGAAGAATTGCATCCTGAATCTGCATCACAAGCATGCGATACAAGTGTATCGGTTTATTCAATACAAATCAAAACAATAATGCAAAATAGTTGTAATTCATGTCATAGTACAGCCTCAGCATCGGGTGGAATTATTACCGATAATTATCAGGATTTAAAACGAATAGCTGATAATGGAACGTTAGTAGGAAGTGTCAATCACAAGAGCGGTTATCTAGCAATGCCACGAAATAGTCCAAAATTAAGCAGCTGTAATCTTCAGATAATTGACAAATGGGTTCGAGAAGGTTCTCTAAAGAATTAAGATAAAATGAAGTTTAATAAAAAAATAAAATAAAAAGTAGAAAATCAACTTCTATTCAATAATAATCCAATATTCAACCCTAAATTTGTGTCAATGAAAAAGAAAATATTTCTCGCGCTAGTCTTAACGGTATTAGGCGCGGCAGCCTTTGGATTCTATCTTTTTAATAAGCCACATCAGAGCATTGCAAGTGACAAACCTGATTTTCAATTGAAATCAGCCGCAATTATTGGCGAATTTGAAACCGACGAAAATTCAGCGAATAAAAAATTTAATGGCAAGGTCATTGAAGTAACAGGAGTCGTCTCCGAAAAAACAAAAGACGCACAAGGTAAATTAAACGTCACATTGCAAGGAGAAGATATAGCAGGAATCGGATGCGTATTCGAACCGGCAGCACAGGCAAAAGCAGCAACGTTAAGTGAAGGACAAGAAGTGAAGATCAAAGGAGTTTGTACGGGGATCTTGATGGATGTGGTGATGGTGGATTGTGTGGTTGTGGAGGGGAATTAATCCCAATAGCTATCGAGATTAATAATTAAAAAGAAAAAAGAAAAAAAATGGATATGAAAAAAATATTTTTGGTGATTGTGATGGCAATTACGACAACGATTACGTTTGGGCAGGGAAGATTTTTGACGAAGAATGGAAAGATCTACTTTGATGCTACTACTCCAACATCGCCTGAGAAGATTGATGCGACGAATGACAAAGCAACATGTGTTATTGATGGATCGACGGGAGCAATGGAATTTGCTGTATTGATGAAAGCATTTACATTTCAGAAGTCATTGATGCAAGAACATTTCAATGAAAACTATGTAGAGTCAGACAAGTTCCCAAAAGCAAGTTTCAAAGGAACGATCACAAACATGAGTAGCATTACACTTTCAAAAGACGGAACATATCCGGCAACGATAAAAGGTATGATGACGCTTCATGGAGAGACGAAAGAAATTTCGACAACAGGAACAATAACAGTAAAGGGTGGCGGAATAACGGCTGCGAAATCTGATTTCAAATTATTACTTTCAGATTATAAAATAGAGGTACCTTCTGTAGTACAAGACAAACTTGCTAAAGAAGCGAAGATTACCGTTGATTTGACATTACAGCCCATAGCGGCTAAATAAAGATTGGGTTTATAAATTAGGTGTTCTTGTGGTTTGACCCTTCCGGCAGAGATGTTGGGAGGGTTTTTTTTCGTGAATTGTGAATCGGAATTTGTGAATCGAGTGGGTATCTTGAAAGGCCTCAATAAATTTGTTTTGCGATTTTTTCTGCAAAAATCTGTGAGATCTGCGGGAAATAAATCACGCTAAGTATTTCCCGTGGCATTGCCACACATTTTCGCAGAGGAAGGCGCAGATTTTTTTTGATTATTGCCCCCGCTCGGCGGAATCTTTAGCGTCAATCCTTTCGCTGTTTCAATACCCACGCAAGAGCGAGATTCCGACCGCAGTTTGTATTAAACTTAACGGTCGCGTATTACAATATAATTATACAAGCAACTCAAATTAAATCTTCATAAATTTAATAAAATAATTGAATGATATTTAATTTTTCACAAACCGTTTTCTAAACGTTCTTTGATCACTCACAGCATCGAGGAAATACAATCCGGGTGAGAGAGTCGAGATATCGAGTTCTTGTTTGGAGGTGTTGGTGGAAATTGTTTTTATTAGTTTTCCTGTAAGGTCGTAGATTGAGATTTTTTGAATGGTGCCGGAATTGATTTCAATATTCAATTTGTTTGTTGATGGGTTGGGATAAACACTCAATTGATTATTCAGTTGAAGATCTTCGATTCCAGTATGAAGAGAATATTTTGCAATATAGTTTACGGGAATTGAATCTATAAATCGAAATGCGCCACCGATATAAATCTCATCATTATGAAATTGAATGTCGTATACAACCGGAGAAATTATAGATGGAGTTACTTGTAACCAATTTGTTCCATTCCATTTCGCTAGATTACCTGTATATACACCACCAGCATATTCGAAAACTCCGCCAACATACAATTCATCATTATGAACTTTCAATGCATAAATCTCATTATCGGTTCCGCCTCCGACATCATACCATGCAGTTCCATCCCACCTCATAATATGGTTACCTTCATTTCCTGAGGATGACAAAAAATATCCAGCAATATATAATTCATTGTGAAAAATTGCCATCGAATGAACTCCTGCTATCGAACCATACAATCGATGTCCCAATACTTCAAATTGAGTTCCGTTAAAATATGAAATACCTATATTGTTATAAGTAGAATCTTGAAACAGTCCTCCACATATCAATGTATTATTAAAAAAAATAAAATCTTCAATTCTCCCTCCAATAATATACGGGAAATTCATGCAAGTCCAATTAAACCCATCGTATTTCGCAAGCATTAAGCAACTATCACCGCCAGCTGAATTAAACATTCCACTAGCCCATAATTCACCGTTAAATTCTTTAAATTGATGAATATGGCTATTGACTCCGATTCCCAATGTATCCCATAACCCATTATTAAATTTCCCACTAACATTATAAAGATTTGTAGAAAAAAAACCATCAGAATATATCAATCCTTGATACGAGGTAATAGCATAATTATATAAACCATATTTTGCTCCCGAACCGACAGAATCCCATCTTAGACCGTCCCAAACCGCAATAGCATTAGCCCTAGTTGAATCAGCCTCATAAAATTCTCCGCCTATATAAATCTTTCCATTTAAGGAGTCAATATAAATTGTTTGGACAGGCCTATTTGTTCCAAAATGTAGACTTACCCAACTCCCTAAAATATCTAAATAAAGGAAATTAAATACAAGGAATAAATATATAAATGTTTTTGCACGCATTACAATTTTATTATCTTGATAGATTTACTCATATTTTCAGATTTCAAATTTATGAAATAAATACCTGAAGAAAAATCACTAAAATTCAAGATAGCATCTTTGTCATTCTTAATACTCCCTTTATAAGCTAACCTTCCGCAAATATCAGTTATGAAATAATTTGCAAATCGAATTTTCTTGTCAATGTGCATTGTAACAAAATTAGCAACAGGATTGGGATATACAGAAACTAAATAATCTGATTTCTCTAAATCATCGATTCCAATCACTAGACCACGTTGAAATCTCGAAATAAAGGCATCTAACCCACCACTATTAATGTTTTGGTTATAGGCTCCAAATAGAATTTCCTGAGGAAAATTTTCATTTGCAGCAGTAACAAATCTACTTGCAGTAGCACCACCCAAGAATATGTACTGATCATCTAATGCCATATCATTCCCTCGATCACTTGAGTTACCACCAAGAATGGTAGACCATGTTAATTGATTTGAAGAGTTGAATGATGCAAGATATGAGTCATTATCTGAACCAATTGTCGCTGGAAAAAAAGTATCGTTAAAATAATAACCGCTAGGTCCGGGACAAAGAGGGAATTCATCCGCATTGGGAGTCAGGCAATAATTTGTAATTGCAGAAGTCGTTTTTGACTGCGATGATCCAGAAATAAACAAATTTTGATTTCTCGATTTAATTGTAGCTAAATTATCTTCTCCACCCCAGAATGTTGACCATGTATTAATATAATTATCATATCTAATAATATAAGCATTCGCAATAGCAAATGGTTCATTAAAACATGAAGTGCATGTAATTAATGGCCAACCATAATTATAATTAACATCATTAACTCCAAGGTAAATAGTATTATCATAGCCAGTTAAGCCGTGTCTCAATACTGCTCCATTGCCATCCTTCCCAAGAGCATTCGTCCATTCAATTTCATCGCTTTGATTAAATTCACCAATAAAAACTTGATGTGTACCAGTAACTGCAGTATGCGTACCACTTACCGAATTACAATTGGGAAATCCTCCGGAGGCAGGCGGAGGAAGGCATGGGTTGGTGGCATCATAAAATGTTGAACTTGTTTCACCAGCAATGTAGATGTGAGTAAGTGAAGATGATCCTGAATAAGGAACGCATTCTATATCTCCGATCACATCACCGTCACCAGAACCAAAGTAAGTTCCCCATTCATAGCTTCCGTTAGGTGTAAATTTTGATATAAACCCGTCAGTTGTCCCATTATTAGAAGATTGATTATATGAGTTAGAAGTTGAAGTGGAAGGAACAATAGGAAAATCAGATCCTTGCGTTCTACCAGCAACATATAAATAATTTAAATTTTTATCATATGAAATTGTTGGATACAAATCTCTACTAGATGATCCAAGATAGTTCGCCCAAAGAATTGTACCTGTTATTAAATCAAATTTAGCTACAAAAGCATCTTCATAATCTGGATTAGATCCTTGATTTAATATATCGCCATTAATTATTGTTGACAAAGTTGGAACACTATTCTGCACAAGATCGATGCTATTCGTTTGGCCACATACATATACATTGTCGTTGTTTATTACTAAATCATAAATAAAATCTAATTTACTTCCTCCATAAAAAGTGCCCCAAGAAATTACACAAGAGTTCTTGTCCATTTTCATAACAAATGCATCATAAAATGGTGGGGTACTACTCGCATTGGTTCCTGAAACAAAAGGCAACGAAGGACTAGATGTATAACCTCCCGAAATTACATAATGTACAAGTTGATCCATACAGTATATTTCATCCGCATTTACATTTCCAAAATACGAGCTATATTCAAGATTACCAGTTGTTGCGACTGAAGCATCTAAAGGATTTTTAATTTCAATTATTAGTGGTAAAGAATGATCATAGCTACCACAAGAGGAGAATTTAGCTTCATTTGTATTTTGAACAATCCAGTCTAAATGCCACGGAAGAGAGATCATATTATTGTTTGAGTCTAATTGATATACAATTGGTTTTTCAAAATTGTAATCTCCTATTGGTGTTGTTACCTTTAATTGCCAGTTACTTATAACTGACAGATCTGATTGTCCTTCGAATTTTAACCCAATTTCATTCAAATCCGTTAAGCCCGGATTTACAATGAATGTCAATTTCAATCCTACATCGTTGCTACTGTACTCTGCATCTATTTCATCATAGACATCTGTATAAACTAATTTCTGACTTCCATTGACATGAGTAATTCCTGTAGGACATTGTGCTAAATAATAATTCAAATAGTTGGTGCTGTCATTTACATTTA
>JANOBV010000246.1:0-11961 GCA_031411835.1 Bacteroidota bacterium
GTAAAGAATACGATGGCGATAAAACGCATCAGGGCGGAGCTCTTTTGAATCTGTAAATTTAACGCATCCGTTCAATTTAGATGCTTTTTGGGGAATTAGATATTAACGTTGGGGATGGGGAATCTATTGGTATTTGAAAGGGTAATTGACACCATCGACTTCGATTTTTTAAAACATGGAGTTCATGAGAGAAATTATAGAGAACCATTGAGAAATTCAAACTCTACGTTCAACAAAAAATTAGCACAAGAGCACTTTGATATTCCACTACGAATCTGTGTAATTTGTGTAAAATGAGGAAAATAATTCACACGTTGAGAGGTAGTCTTACAAAAGTGCGTATGATAGATTGTTTATGTCTCTAGAAAAAATCATAAGAAACAAAAAAAGCCGCTCCATAATCAGAGCGGCTTTTCAATTTTTGGTTAGACGAATTATTATTTAATACCTAATTTGGTTTTCACCAATGGCATAATATTATCGCTGTCTTGAGCATAGATAACAGAGCCTAAACTCGTATCAAAGATGTAAGAGTAGCTTTTTTCTTTAGCGATCTCTTTAATTGCATCTTCTGCTTTCTTAAGGATAGGTCCATAGATTTCTTGTTTCTTGCTTTGGATTGACTCCTGTGCAGTTTGTTGGAAATCCTGGATACGTTGTCCTAGGTCTGTCAATTCTTTCTCTTTCGTTGCACGAATTGCATCCGGTAAAGAGTCTGCTTTTGACTGGTAAGATTGAAGCTTTGACTGATATTCTGCAGTCATTGCTTTTAATTGTCCATCTAATGATTCACCGAATCTTTTTAGAGTACTATCCGCTGATTTTGTTTGCGGCATCATTTGAATTAATGCGCCTGAATCGATATGCCCGAATTTTAAAGTCTGAGCCATTGCTGTCATTCCAGAGAATAACAGAACGATCACCGCAAACAACATTTGTTTTTTCATAATAGTGGTAATATAGGTTTGATTTATTTTTTAGGTTGATCAGCATCCGGATTTTCTTTTGCCGGTTCTGTAGGAGTAGTGCCGCCCGGAGTTGCAGCTCCTGCTTTTTTATTTCCATCTTTCGTAGCAGGAGTCGCCGGTTTGTAACCCATGGCTAAAAGAATTTCATTGCTCTTGTCGTATTTGGGATTTGTATACAACATGATCAAGTCACTTGATTTGTCGAAAATCACTGCATAACTTTGATCCGTTGCCAATTTTTTTACTGCATTGAAAATTTTATCTTGAATTGGTTTTACAACTTCTTGTTTTTTCTTAAACAAATCGCCGTCATAACCGAAGCGTTGTTTTTGTAGATCCTTTACATCTTTTTCTTTTGATGTGATCTCATCTTGACGACGCTTTTTCATTTCTTCTGTTAGAAGAACTTGTTCAGCCTGATATGCTTTGTATAATTTGTCAATGATTGCATATTTATCTTCAATCTCTTTCTGCCATGTAAGCGAAAGATTATCCAACGTTTGTTGAGCAGTTTTGTATTCAGGAATATTTTCTAAAATATATTCACTGTTTACGTAAGCATATTTTTGTGCGCTCACTGTACCCATTGTAAGAATTGCAATCGCTGCAAATGCAATTATTCCTTTTAGTGTTTTCATTCGTGAACTTACGAGTGTTTTTCTATTTGTCATTTTCATGAGAATAAAATTTATGAATTTAAAACTGTTGTCCAATTGTGAAGTGGAATTGGCCTCCATTTGCTCCCGGATCGTTTGGAATTTTATCAAATCCATAACCCCAATCTAAACCAAGTAAACCAAAAACAGGTAAAAAGATTCGGACACCGGCACCGGCAGAGCGTTTTGAACTTAATGGGTTAAAATCATTAAACTTCAACCATGAATTTCCTGCTTCTGCAAATGTAAGTAAGTAAATTGTTGCGGATGGATTCAATGAAAGTGGATATCTCAATTCTAACGTGTATTTGTCAAAGATTGTGCCACCGACCTGTGCACCTGTTGAATTACGAGGTGTAACCGAGTTATTCGTGTAACCTCTCAAGGCGATAATTTCTCGACCATCAAGTGCATAACCACTTAATCCATCACCACCAACATAAAATCTCTCAAATGGAGCCGGCCCAACTTCTCTGTTATATAAACCAAGGAAACCATACTGGATCTTCGTATTTAAAACTAAATTTCCTGCAAGTTTCGTAAACCAGCTTGAAGAAAATTTCCACTTGTGATATTCGATGTATTTATAGCGCTCTGCAATGGATGCTGTCGCATAATTTACATTGT
Organism: Bacteroidota bacterium; assembly: GCA_031411835.1. Lineage (GTDB taxonomy): Bacteria > Bacteroidota > Bacteroidia > AKYH767-A > 2013-40CM-41-45 > JADKIH01. The sequence goes on from JANOBV010000246.1 coordinate 2,252, forward strand.
TGAATAATGAATAAGGTAATGTGAACTTCAACGAGAAAGTTAATGTTGAGCCGGTACGTGGATAAATAGGCGCATCAATTGAATTTCTTGAGATCGCTTCTGTGAAACTTAAGTTTGTTGAATGTCCATTGTTGAACAGAAATGTTCCAACATAGTTGTCCAATGTATAATATTGATAGTTGACCTCATTATAATTCGTGAAGAAATCATCCGGTTTCTTTAAACGTTTTCCTAACCCTACAGACATACCTGTAATGTAAATCGCTTGACGATTTAATTCGCCAGATGAAACACCATTCGATTGTACTGAATGGAACACAGACACACTCAATGAATTCGGTTTCTTTCCACCAAGCCATGGCTCTGTAAATGATGCATTGTATGATTGGTAATATTTCCCATTCGTCTGTGCTCGCAAACTTAGTCGTTGTCCATCACCTGACGGAAGTGGTGTCCATGATCCTTTTTTGAAAAAATTTCTTGCCGAAAAATTGTTGAACGATAATCCTAGTGTCCCTACTAATTGATTGGCACCATAACCACCTGATAGTTCTAACTGATCCGAAGGTTTTTCTTCTACAGTATATTCAATATCTACTGTGCCATCAACCGGATTTGGTTTTGGATTTACTCCTAATTTTTCCTGATCGAAATATCCTAATTGCGCTAATTCTCGTTGTGTACGAATGATGTCGGCGCGTGAAAACAATTGTCCCGGCTTTGTTCTGATCTCACGCATGATCACGCGATCATTTGTTTTAATATTTCCTACAACGGTAACTTTGTTGATTCGTGCTTGCTTACCTTCGTAAATACGCATCTCAAGATCAATACTGTCATTCTCAACATTCACCTCAACAGGTGTAACGGAAAAGAATAAATATCCGTCGTCCATATAAAGTGAACTGATATCATGACCATTCTGATTCATAAATAAACGTTCATCTAAAGCAGACTGTTCGTAGATGTCGCCTTTTTTGATTGCAAGAATTGAATCAAGAAAATGAGCAGAGTATTTCATGTTTCCAACCCATGAAATATTTCGGAAAAAGTACTGATGACCTTCGTCAATTTTAATATTTAAATCAACTCTATCTTCATCATACATGTAAACTGAATCGCTTACAATTTTTGCATCACGATAACCACCGTCATTATATTTTGCAATTATTTTTGCTTTGTCTTCTTGAAATTTATCATCTAAAAACTTAGATGAGGAAAAGATCTTATACCACTTCGACTCTTTTGTTTCCTTCATCGTTTTACGAAGAGTGGAAGCTGACAGATAATAATTTCCTTCAAAATTAATTTTGTGAATCTTGATCCGATTTTTCTTTTGTACATCAATTATCAAGATCACACGATTGGCTGATGTTGAATCTTTGATCTCTTCTACTGTTGCTGTTGCATTCAAATATCCTTTCTCAACGTAAAAATCTACTACAGCAGTTTTAGTTGCAGCTTTTACATTTTCAGTAACGACCTTGTCGCGTTCTAGTTTTACTTTCTCGCGAATTTTATCTGCATCAGATTTGCTAACATTATTGAATTTAAAAGTTGAAAGTCGTGGACGTTCTGTTAGTCGTATATCCAGAAAAATAGTTTTCCCTTGAATTCTTGAAACGTAAATTTGCACATCTGAAAACAATCCTTGCTTCCAAAGATTCTTTATTGCCTCCGCTGTTTTTTCACTTGGAATTTCTATTGAATCTCCAACTGTTAAACCGGAAATACTGATCAAAACATTTTCATCAAGATACTTTGTACCGCTTACAATAACTCCGCCTATCACGTAGGTTGTCGGATTGCCATAATCGATCGTTTGATTTTCTCCACCAATCAGAACTTGCGCAGAGACTGAAAAAGTTGATATAATAAGGGCAAGAACTGCCAGAAAGCGTTTCATCATTTAGTGTTGGTGATTTGTGCACTTACCATTCCGAATCTTCTTTCGCGGCTTTGGTAGTCAAGAATGGCTGAATATAATTCCTCTTTACCGAATTCAGGCCATAACTTGTCTGTAAAGTATAATTCTGTATAAGCTAGTTGCCACAACAGAAAATTGCTGATCCTAGTTTCTCCACTGGTGCGAATCATTAATTCAGGATCAGGAATTCCATTTGTCGTTAAAGAAGAGGAGATCAATTCTTCATTGATATCTTCCAATGCTAACTTTCCGTCTTTGATCTGCTCAGCAATTTTTTTCATTGCATTTGTGATCTCCCAACGTGAACTATAACTTAACGCAAGAACCAAACTCATTCTTGTGTTTTTTGAAGTATCTTTTATTGCTTCCATCAATTCATTCCGACAATTTTTCGGTAACGAATCTAAATCACCAATAGCAAGCAAACGAATATTATTTTTATTGAGTGTTTCTTTTTCTGCGCTGATCGTTAAAACTAGTAATTCCATTAATGCATTCACTTCTTCAATCGGACGATTCCAATTCTCAGTAGAAAATGCATAAAGTGTCAAGAATTTAATTCCAAGCTCAGCTGCTGCTTCAGTCGTATCACGAACAGATTTTACACCATTCTGATGACCAAAAACTCTTTGCTCTCCATGGCGTTCTGCCCATCGGCCATTACCATCCATGATGATGGCAACATGCTGGGGCAGTTTATCCGTATTTATCTGATCTTTTAGACTCATTTGCAAATTTAGAAAGCGGCGCAAGTTAATAAAAACGCCCTCTTTTTTAAGGAGTTGATATGATAAAATGTGTTAATACTTTTAAAGTGAGTGGTAAGTAGTAATTGGTGAGTAGCATTGTTCAACTTTACCTCAAATTTAAATTTCAAATCAATGTTATTTTAGGCTAAAAGGGACTTCAATTGAAATTAAGAAAGCAGTGCTACTCACTACTCACCAATTACCACTCACCATCAATATCTTCTGAATTTGAACGGTTTACATATATCTTTGAGCATACTCGTCAACCGGAAGTAAATCGTTACACCGCCGAAAACATACCAGTCTTTGTTGTTTGCATCCCCACGCTGTTTGAAGTTAAAAGGTGGCTGAACATTATTTGGGTCATTCGCTAAGAAAGATCGGTTTGAGAGTAATACAGCAGCGTTTCCATTTGCAGCTTGTAATAACGCCGGATCAGGATAGGTTGTACTCACATCGTCAATGTAATCTGAGTAGGAGCGACGTGCTCCTAATTCAACACCAATTCCGAAGCTGCCAACATTGATCTTAACACCTCCACCAATTGGAATTGCTATCGCTGTGCGCTTATATTTTTTTGTGCCATTTATACCTTGTCCTTCTGTTCCTAATGGTTGAAGTTCATATAGATCGTTACCTAAATATGCCTTTGGATTAAATGTAAATACACTAATTCCAGTAAAAAAATACGGGGTAAATGGATAGTCTCTTCTTCCAGTTTCATAGGGTAAAAAGTTGAATTCTATCTGTGGCGATAATTCTAAGATCGTGCTCTCAAAAGATAGATTACGGTCAATTTGATAATCGGTACTCCCATAAGCGTCATCACCTGAAATTTTACCATAATTCACTTCTAACTTCCAACTCCATCGCCTATCCCAATTATGTCTAAAAAATGCTCCGAAGGCAGGGTGTAGAAAATTTGTGTTGAAGGTGTGTTCAGAAAGTTCGCCCTTATAGGTTGAGCCGCCAATCATAATACCGAATTCATTGTACTGGGCTTTAACGCTTGAAAATGAAGCAAAAAGAGATAATAAAAAGCAGAATTTAACGAATCGGATCGACATGTATAGTGGGTAAAGAAGACAATTAACGAGAGTACCGTCGAAAAATTGAGTGATTAGAATCGCGGTAAACTTCCTCGTCCGTTTGTGAGCTTATAGTTTAAGCTGAAAATAGCAAACATGTATGAATCATTCTCACGTGGATCGCCTCGCTGTGCGCCTGCAGCTGTAATGTTTGGATCAGAATTGTTTGATCGATCTGATAATTGTGCTGACAATGGACTAGCACCTGAATAATTTGCAAAATCAAAATAGGTAGTACTTACGTCATCAATGTAGTCGGTAAATGTCTTCCTAATACCAAGTTCAAGCCCAACTCCCCAGCTTCTGTCTAAAGTGTATTTAAATCCTATTCCAACAGGAATGCATAGCTGAACAAGTGAGTATTTTGATCTTGTAGCAACGAAACCTTGCCCTTCTGTTCCCAAAGGTTGTAAGCGCACAACAGTTCCTTGATAATTCGTTTTTGGATCGAAAAAGAAAACTCCGGCACCAACAAAAGCATATGTATAAATCTCATATCCTTTTAGTCCCTTTACTTTTCTTAACCGATATCGGTGACCAACTTGTTCTTGCTGGAAAGCTCCCTCGAAATTGATATTAAATTCATAGACATCAGAGTAAAAATCGAGATTCCTATAATTCCTAAAATACTCTGTAGTTAACTTGTCGTCTCCCGCTACTCGTCCATAAGTCAAATGAGTTTTCAACGCAAAGTAATTACTCAGTTTATAACGTAATCCAACGGCAAGAGCTAAACGGGTCTGTGACCATTCCAAATCCTTGAAATAGTGCGTTCCAATTTGGTTTGCTCCTCCTAATTCTCCAAGGAAATTGCTCACTCCTGCACCAAAACTGAATTCGTAGCGTTGGCGTTTCCATCTTTGTCCCTCGGAAATAGAGGGAATAAGCATGGCAACTGATAAAATAATTAGTATTACTTTCTTCATTAGATAGCGAGATGTGGGCAAATATAATAAATTAAAGATATGAACACATATACTTAAGCAAGGGTATCTATGTTCCGTTAATTATTTTTTTTTGCTAAGGAGTGCGATTTGTTAACTTTTTTATTTTCAATTTCTTGTGTCCAAGCCCCAATTTAACTTTTTTCTTAAAGTATTCAGGAAATTCTCTGAATTTAGACGAACAAGGTTGATATTAAACGATTCTTTTCTTACCGCTAATTGGTATGAACTATCAATAGTCGCAGAACGTGAATCCAGAGTTGCCATAAAATGCTGACTTCTGCCTTCCACTTCAAGAGAAATCACATTTTTATCAGACACAACAATTGGCCTTACCGTCAGATTATGTGGGGCAATAGGAGTAATCACAAATGACTCTGATTGCGGTACAATGATCGGTCCTCCACAACTCAAATTATATCCTGTAGAACCTGTCGGAGTTGAGATCATTATACCATCTGCCCAATATGAATTCAAATATTCACCATTGAGATAAGTATGAATAGTGATCATACTTGAGGTCTCTTTCTTGTGGATGGTAAATTCATTGAGAGCAATGTTTTCTCCTTCGAATATCGGATGATTTGTTTCTAGTCGTAATAAAGTTCTCGGATCTAAAGCAAAATGTCCTTTAGCCAAACTTTCAATTGCCATCTCCAAATTTTCTCTCGAGATAGACGCTAAAAATCCAAGTCGACCGGCATTAATACCAACGACAGGAACATTCGATTCTTTCACAAGAAAAATTGTGTCCAACAATGTTCCATCACCACCAATACTGAATAAAAAATCAGTATTGCCAAGAAGTTCTTTTCCGCTTTCAATGCACTCAACAGATAAAGGGAGTTTTGCTTGCGTTCGCATAAATTCATAGTAAGGACGATGCATGGAAACAGTATGTCCACCTTTGATCAAGATGCTAATGATTCCTTCTGTTAATTCGGCTTGACTACCGATTCCGGGTCTACCGTAAATGCATATTTTCATGAAGTCTGGAGACTGAGCAGTTCTAAATTGGTGATGTAAAATGAAGAAAAAATCCTGATTCTCCTAATTTGTTTATCGAATATTCGAATCTGAAAATCATATCGTAGTAGGTTACAAAATCAATTCCGGCTCCATAACTATATTGCCATTTGTTGTTGAGAAAATTGGTTTCGTTAAATTGTTCATCGCTTACATAGCCTGCATCTGAAAACAAATTCAGATAAAATGCATATGGAATTGTAGCAAATTTATTAAGTGGAATGAATGGTGCATACACTTCTCTTTTCTTTAAGAGTGTATATTTTATTCCTGTTTTTATTAGAGCAAAATGTTGGCCATCCATTACGTAGTATTCATACCCTCTTATAAAATCACGACTATATCCTAAACCTTTTGTAAAATAGTAAGGAGTTTTAGTGTTGAAAGAATATTTTCCGCTGAATCCTGCTGCTGCATGAAAACGATTTGACAATGGCCAGAACTGTTTGTAATGAATAACAGAATATGTCAAGTCGACATTATCTTTTAAAAAGCCTAAACCTGTTTTTGCAAATTCGAAATCAAAATAATTCCCTTTCATAGGATAAACTGCTAGATCTCTATGCTCAATCTTTAAAAAATAACGAAGTGTGCCAAATGACTCTTCATTTGTTTTGGTAAAATATTCCGGATTCAATTTGATAACTGTGTCTTCCACTTCTGCATGTCGAAACGACACTTCAAAATTGTGTGTGATATTTAATCCCGGACGATATGAATAAACGATCGATCCACCAATTTCTTTTTTGGAAAACTTATCTGAATCTTTATAATAAAGTAATGCGTTGTTTTGTGTGCTAATTGCAGTCTGATGGTTTCTTGCATAGGCCATGCTGAAAGTCAATCCCGATTTTTGACCTTTTGTGAGCGCCGGAATGCTATAATAAAAACTTAGTCGTTGTGTATAACCCAATCGTATTGTTGCTGCTAAAACTTCATTTCTACCTCTGAAATTATACCAATTCAATGAAGCACCATAGATCACCCTCGAAAAATCTTTTGTCTCCCACCATACATTAAAATTTCTTTCAGCAATTTCAAAAATGGGTACCGGAAAAATATACCATCGCTCGGTAACAACTACATAAAAATTTGCACGATCATTATCTTGAATCCAAGTCACTTTAACAGAATTGAAAAGTGAAGTGTTGTGTAAATTCTCTTCGCTGCGTTTAATTCGAATTGCAATATCTTTTAATGAAATTGTATCTCCTTTTTTAAATGTCAATTCACGAAAAAGGATCCTGGGCTTTGTGATCTTATTGCCAATCAAAATAATTTGATCTGTAACCAGAAAAGTAGAAGCTGAATCAATAGTTGTATTCAAGGAGTCAGTTGAAACTACATTAAAATCAGCCGTTGCTTCAGATTGGAATGCCGAAAAAATAAAACATAACAGGACACAAAGTTTTAAGCATGTATGCATGTCGGTTCATATCCCTAAATAATTCATTAACGAATCATATCTGCTTTGAATGTCGTCAATGAATTCGCTTTGATGATAAAATTCTTTCACAATAAATCCGCGTCTGTTAAAAGATGCAAGTATCCGAGAAAGTTCCTGTTGATTAATTTTTAATGTCAGATCAAAAGTTTCATTCTCCGGATTTGGCGTCATGTAACTACTCATGATCTTTGCATTTTCTGCTTCAACGAGCGTCGCGATCTCACTCAATGAATAACTTTTTGCACCTACTTCAAGAACGATCACACCCATTGCATCTTCAAAGATTCCACTGTCTGCGTAATGTTTTAAAATATCAGCAAGCGTGATCAATCCAATATAATGATCTGCTTCATCTAGAACAGGAATAATTGTCAGTTTGTCTTTCGAGATTAATTTTACAACTTCAAAAACCGGTTTGTTGAATCGTACAAACGGACGGATCAATGGGAGATTATGAATTGCTAGAGGTTGATCAAGAGAACTTAATTTTAGAATATCTTCTTCATTCGCTAGACCGATGTAATTCACTCCGTCTACAATTGGCAAATGTTCCAGACGGAATTCTTCCATCCAGTTCAATGCCTTCAAACCGGTGTCACTCAGTTTTAGAGGAGGAAATGAATCATTAATAAGGTCCTTTGCAATCATAACTTTATTCGTTTACGTCAACCTGAAAATAAGGTTTTTCAGATTTCTTCAGTTTTCAAACTTACGCAAATTTATGCGTTTGAGATTTTTTATGCGTAATTCTTATCAATTCTTAGATTAGTTCTTAATTGTTTTGTTTTCACTAATATACGTCAACTTGTGTACCATTTCTTTTCATTTCCGATCTTTATACTGATTTTTACATTTTACTGATGAAGCAATGACGAAACTTAGCGTAAATATTAACAAGATTGCCACTTTGCGAAATGCACGCGGAGGAAATGTTCCTGACCTAATAAAAATAGCAATCGATCTGCAACGATTCGGTGCTGAAGGAATTACAATTCATCCTCGGCCCGATGAAAGACATATTCGACGACAAGATGTATTTGATTTGAAACCTGTCGTTAAAACTGAATACAATATTGAAGGTTATCCTTCGAAAGAATTTTTGCAACTTATCAAAGAGATCAAACCTGAACAAGCTACACTCGTTCCTGATCCGCCTCATGTACTCACATCAAATGCAGGTTGGAATGCAAGTGAGCATAAAACATTCCTGAAAGAGTGTATCGATGAAATTCATTCCTACGGTGTACGAGCTTCAGTGTTTATCGACGCAGATCCTGAAATGATGTTTCATGCAAAGGAAACTTCAACCGATAGAATAGAACTGTATACTGAATCATATGCAAGTCATTATTCAATTGATAAAGAAAAAGCAATTGCGCCATATGTGATCGCAGCTGAAAGTGCAATGAAACTGGGAATGGGAATTAATGCCGGACATGATCTTAGTCTTGAGAACTTGAAATACTTTGCGCAGAATATTCCGCAATTGCTTGAAGTTTCTATCGGTCACGCATTGATCTCTGATGCTTTATATTTCGGTCTAGAAAATACTGTTCAACTTTATCTTCGTCAGCTAAAATGAAATTACATTTCAATAAGATCGGCGAAGGAAAACCGTTGTTGATTCTACACGGACTTTTCGGACTGGGAGATAATTGGGCTACATTATCAAAAGCATTTGCGCAGAATGGATTTTGCGTCTATCAGATCGATCAGCGGAATCACGGGCGAAGTGAACATAGTTTTGATTTTGATTATTCATTTATGGCGAATGATATTAAAATTCTTATGCAGGATGAGAAACTTGATTCAGCAGATATCATTGGGCATTCAATGGGAGGGAAGACTGCAATGTACTTCGCAAGAGAGTACCCTCAATTGGTAAATAAAATGATCGTTGCCGATATTTCTCCTGCATATTACCCGCAGCATCATCAATCTGTGCTGTCTGCATTGCATTCAATAAATCTAACTGAACTCACAAGTAGAAAACAAGCGGAGGAAATACTTCGCAACGCTTTGAAAGATGAAGGGACAATTCAATTCTTGCTGAAGAATTTATATTGGAAAACGGATACTCAACTTGAATGGCGATTCGGTTTACAAGAGATCGAAGACAATATTGAAATGATAGGTGAAGCTTTGCCCGGTACTGATGTGATCAACGTCCCAACTTTATTTCTTAAAGGAGAAAAGTCGGGATACATTCAGGAAGAACAAGAAGAATTAATTCGCAAACGATTTTCTAATGTTGAAATAAAAACTGTTCCTAATGCCGGTCATTGGGTGCATGCTGAAAATCCGAAAGCTTTTTTGGAGATGAGTTTGGAATTTTTATTGAAATAATTGCTGCTTAGTCTTTCCCGCAGATTTCGCAGATAAAGGCGCAGATAAATTCGCAGATTTTGGTGGAAGTTATTTATTTGTGTTGCATTTATACAAGTGAAATTACTTCGATTATAAAACAACTCATTGAAGTTAAAGAAGAGATAATCTGCGAATTTATCTGCGAATTTATCTGCGCCTTTA
>JANOBV010000247.1:0-3324 GCA_031411835.1 Bacteroidota bacterium
TTCTGGAATTCATTGACGCCTTATCAAGATTCAACTTATTTCGATACTTATTTTACTAATCCGGAATTAGGATTGTATATGGATGATAGTTTGTTCGGTGGAGCAGTGCCTGCACTTTCTTCACTTCGCATTCAACGTGCATCTCCAACAGTATTAGGAAATGTTGATTTTGGAAATACGAAAGATGGTCTCTATGTACTTTATGGAAATGCTGCAACAAATGGAACAGCACTCGATACCGCTATCTTCGGAAAATATTTATTACGTCAAGGTAAGCCGCGTTCTGTCGATTTACTTCCAATATTCTATACTGGTGTTCCGAACCTTGCACCTTATCAATTAGCAACAGGAAAAACTGCAGGTAATCCGTTATCAGCAGGAAAACCATTCATCAATAATTTCCTTCCGACTTTCGGAGATATGCTTCGATTGAATATGGCCGTTCCTGTTACCGCAAGAAATTCTCCTGACTTCTCTTCATTGGGAATTATCCAAGCTGCAGTTCTTGGTTTAACTGATTCACGTTACAATACTTCAACTGCATTACAAGTAATTCCGAACATGGATGGCTTCCCGAATGGTCGTCGTCTGGAAGATGATGTAACTCGTATCGAACTTCAAGCTGTGTCTGGTGTTGCTCTTGCAGCAATTGGATTATGGTATGATGATTATACAATTGGTGGTACTCCATTAACTCCAAATCTACTTGGTGTGCTTGGTTACTCAACAGGAGTAGAATCAAATGATACAACGTTCCGCTCAACATTCCCATTCGTTCAGCTTCCATGGAGTGGTTATGGATTATGCACAGGTGGTTATATTGTAACTTCAATCAATCCGGGTCCGGGTGTAAACGTTGGTGCTCCACAATTATTAATGGAAGCATTTCCAAATCCTTCGTTTGATGTTGTAAATATTCGCTATCGTGTTACAGCGAAAACGAAAGTAACTATCAAGATCTACGATACTAATGGAAAGATCATCGCTGTTCCTGTTAATAACGAATCGCGTGACGCAGATACATATGAATTGAAATGGTCGTCATTGTCGAGTGGTGTTTATTATGCCGTTCTACAAAACAATGGATCTACTGTTCAATCATTAAAAGTGACTATTGCAAAATAGTGGTTGTATTAGCAAAAGAGGGAAAGAAGACTAGTAATACGCAGTGGTCTTCTTCCTTCTTTTTTCTTTAACCTGACACTATCACAAGTACTGTCAATTAACCATCTCTTATTTCACTTCAAAATGAAAAAAACAATTCCATATATAATCATCTTTTCCCTCTTCACATTCTTCACTTTCTTAATTATTAAATTTCGAAAAGAAGATTCAATAGAGTTAGGAATAAAACTTCGTCAAGGTGAATCAGCATCGACTTCAGAGTGGATCAATAGCAAGAATGCAATAGAATCACTGATAGATGTAGTCAAAAAACATCCTGCAAACGATGAAGCTAAAATCAAACTTGGGTTTGCTTATATTCAAGAATCGCGGGCATCGGGAAATCATGCTTTCTATGATGTGAAAGCATTTGAACTTTTTGATAAAGTGTTGAATTCAGATACTGCCAATTTTGAAGCGCTTATCGGAAAGGCAACGGTTTTGCTTTCTCAACATCATTTTACTGATGCAATTCCTGTTGCATTGGCAGCGCAAAAAGTAAATCCATATAGTGCTGCCGTTTATGGAATTCTCACCGATGCCTTTGTGGAAGATGGAGATTATGATAAAGCAATTACAATGGCCGATAAAATGGCATCACTACGTCCGGACATTCGTTCGTATTCTCGCATCTCTTACTTGCGCGAAATACATGGCGATTTTCCCGGCGCAATTGAAGCTATGAAACTTGCCGTCAGTGCTGGTTATCCGGGAATGGAAGAAACAGAATGGTGTCGGATGCAACTTGGTCATTTATATGAACAGACAGGAGATTTAAAAACTGCAACTGCAATTTATGAAGAATCAATTTATTTTCGCCCTTCTTTTGCACATGCATATGCAGGACTTGCAAGAATTGATAAAGCAAATAAAAATTATTCAAGTGCAATTTCAAATTTGAATAAAGCAATTTCTATGAATGAAGATTTTGCTTTTCAACAAGAATTAACAGAAGTTTATAGAATAAGCAATCAACCTGAGAAAGCTTCAAGTTCTGCGCAAAAAGCAATTGTCCTTTTAGCCGGAATTAAAGGTGATGAGTCATCTTCTAAGCATGGGCATTATGCAGATAAGGAACTGGCGCTTGCCTATTTAGATGCTTACGATTATAACAATGCACTTAAACATGCACTTATAGAATATAATCGCCGTCCTGACAATATCGATGTTGAGCAAACGCTTGCTTGGGTATATTACAAACTGGGAAAATACGATAGAGCAAATCAATACATTACTCAAGCAACGCGAACTAATTCGAAAAATCCTGTATTACTTTTTCAAGCCGGATTGATCAAAAAGAAAATTGGCGCTATTGCAGATGGTTCGAAATTTATAAAAGATGCACTGCAAACCAATCCCAATATTTCTATATTGCTGAAATGGGAAGTGGAATCAATGGTTGCTCTTAGGAATTAATAATTAAAAATGAAAAAGACGTCGGCACTTTTAGTTTTGATTTTTGCATTTGCTATATCAGCTGATGGGCATTCAATGGCATATGATTTTGCGTCGATGTCGAAAGTCGATGTTTTTTGGGAATATCTTAAATTAGGGTTTCAACATATTCTTCCTCTCGGTTTCGATCATATCTTATTTGTACTCGGAATATTTTTACTTAAGCCAAAATTAAAAACAGTTTTGGCTCAAGTTACATGTTTCACTGTGGCTCATAGTATCACACTTGCTCTAGCTATGAACGGAGTAATTTCACCGCCGTCAGGATTAGTTGAGCCATTAATTGCTTTGTCAATTGTATTTATAGGAATTGAAAATGTATTATTTAATGAATTAAAATGGTGGCGACTGATTATTGTTTTTATGTTCGGACTGATTCACGGCTGCGGATTTGCAGGCGTGCTTTCTGAAATCGGATTGCCGCAAAAAGATTTTCTCTCTGCATTAATTGCTTTTAACGTTGGAGTAGAGGCTGGACAAACTGCTGTGATTCTTTTAGCAATTGTTGTTTTTCAAACTCGTTTCTCAGATCAACCTTGGTATCGTAAGCGTGTGACTATTCCTGTTTCGATTTGTATTTCTTTGGTTGCAGTTTATTGGACTGTTGAAAGATTGATGAGCTAAAAAAAGTAATACTTGAATCAATTTTAAAAAAAATCTGCGCTTTATCTACGAGTTCTGCGGAATCTGCGGGAAAAATAGTTG
>JANOBV010000248.1:0-2557 GCA_031411835.1 Bacteroidota bacterium
GCGATCTCCGGACTCAATAAATTGTACTTTTCAAAATGAACGATCTTGTCGCCGGATTTAAAGATCCATTGTACATTAATTTTACTTTGAAAATTTCCGGAAGGTAATTTGACGAGTTTAGAACTTCCCCCGATGACTTTCAGGTAGGTTTCAAGGTAGGGTGAACCATCAGGTTGGTCGAAGGAACTGTACGACATGAAAAGAGCCAATTGTGCTTGGCTGAATTGAAGAGTTGATAATGAAATGAATAGGAGGGTAAATAACTTTTTCATGGTTCTATTAATCAGGTATTGCTTTGATTAACTTTGGCTTCTAATATTATATAAAAATACAAAAATTCAGGTCATTTTTATACGATGTTTCATTAATAGATGAAGTTTAACAAACAAATGACAAAGACTTGTACAGATGAATTTATTTGTGCTTTTTTGAGCTAAATTCAAATTGAAAATTACAGTCGTAGAGAAGAAATGATTCCAATAATTCTGTTTTGTGTTTTTTGCCTGAGCGTTTTTGCTGTTTTCTATTCCTACGTCTTATTTCCTGTTCTACTTCGTATAATTGCATATAAAAAATCATTCCTATTTTCTCAAGATTCAAATGAGAATGGAGTATCGATTTTAATTTCTGTTTTCAATGAAGAGGGTGTGATCAGAGAAAAAATTCACTCTGTTCTTGCTTCTGATTTTTCGACTGATAAATTAGAAATACTCATTGGTTCAGATTGTTCGTCTGATAAAACATCAGAGATCATTAGAGAAATGATGAATTTAGATTTTCGAATCCGTTTCTTCGATTTTAAAACGAGGCGTGGAAAACCTTCTGTGATCAATGATCTTGTTAAGGAAGCAAAGTTTCCGCTTTTGATTCTTACTGATGCCAATGTTTATTTTGAGAAAGATACGATCAGAAAACTAAAACGTCACTTCAATGACTCAAAAGTTGGTTTGGTTGGAGCGAATATTTTAAATGTTGGAATGCGGAATGATGGAATTTCAATTCAGGAAAAATCGTATGTACAAAGAGAGAATCTGATCAAGTACAATGAAGGATTGATCTGGGGAACGATGATGGGTCCATTTGGTGGTTGTTATATGATTCGTAAAGAATTGTACGATGAAGTTCCTGCTGATTCTTTAGTTGACGATTTTTATATTTCAATGCGAATACTTGAGAAAAAATATTTGTGTAGAAATGAATTGAGTGCTATTTGTTATGAAGATGTATCAAATGAAATTAAAGAAGAGTTCAGACGAAAGGCTAGAATTTCTGCAGGAAATTTTCAAAACCTTTCTCGATTTAGACACTTTTTATTAAATCCATTTACAGCTGCAGGATTCTGTTTCATTAGTCATAAGTTAATTCGATGGGTCACACCTATTTTTATCTTTACTTCTCTCGTATGTTTGTTTTTTTTAATTCATGTTTCTTCAATTTTTATTTTTCTGTTTATAGGTGAATGTTTGTTATTAATAGCACCGCTTTTAGATTTATTGTTAAAGAAAATTGGTATACATTTTAAATTGATTCGCTTCATTGCTTACTTTTCTTATATGAATCTTGCTTTAATAAAAGGATATATAAGTTTTAAAAAAGGAATAAAAAGTGGAGTCTGGACTCCAACAAAAAGAAATTAATTTTTTTAATAAAGTGATTCTTTTGAAAGGCGCTATTATTAAGGGTTTTGGAGGTGTTTAATAGACTGCTTTTTTGACATTTTCTAGTTTGTAATTTGGAGTGAATGTGAATTTTTTTAGTAAATCCAAATTTGAAAAACCTGAAATCCAAATTTGAAAGAGATATTCATCCTCTCAAAATCCCTTATTTTAAAAATAAGTAGCATTTAATAGGGGAAAAGCTTGTATTTAAATCTTGTTCAAATTGTGAAGACGATTTGTTAAGGCTTGGAAATCCCAATTTACTCCCGAATCATTTTCGTATTTGCACTCATTATTAACTGCGACCGAATATATGACTTGAATTTCTCTGCAGTCTTCAAGTTAAAAAAGCGTCTGCTTATTCATTCGGAAAAAATCAAATTGCTAAAACAATGAAAACAAACAACCACTTACGATTTACTTTTATGATTTATGTTCTTGTGTTTAATTTTGTTACCGGCACAAAAGCACAAACCAATAATTTTTCGAGTACTTCAATTGACAATAGTAAGATAATATCTCAAGGAACTTCGAACTCTGCAAATTTAAGATTAGATGATGGCTCTTCAGAAAATTTTGTTTCAAATTCTGCAATGTTAAGGGCAAGTAGTTCTTGTGCTACACCATTGGGTGTTACATCAACCGTTTTAAGCTCTACAAGTGCAAATATAAGTTGGACAGCAAATGTTGGAATTATGTATTATAATTTCCGTTACCGAAAAGTAGGAACAACTACTTGGACCAATGATTCTTCAATTACAAATTCAAAAAATATAGCTGGGCTAATTGCTTCCACTTCTTACGAGTATCAAGTTCAAACGAGATGTACACCAGGAATACTAAGTGTATTTGGTACAAAATATACTTTCACAACTTTAGCCATTGCTTCATGTGGAGTT
>JANOBV010000249.1:0-22976 GCA_031411835.1 Bacteroidota bacterium
GGCAAAATTTTCTCACTCTCTCCCGCCACCAAACCAATAACGATGACTTGTCATTCAGGAGGAATCTTTTTGGTTATAAAGCAGAGTCCGTGGTTTCTTCCTTGCATCAAAAAAAACATTTATGAAAAGAAGTTGTACTTAATTAGTAAGTTTTAATACAAGCTCATCGAATTAGAATACAAAAGCAAAACAGGAAAGTCTCCTTCACTTTCAATTTTTCCTGATTTATCATATGTTATGAAATGAACAATTTTCGTATTTACATTAACTTCTGCTTTTAATTTTAGTTTTCCATTATTATGATTGACTTCAACTTTTTGGATAAATCCATATTTGTAAGTTACTTGTTTATACTGTTTATTTTCTCCTTTATAATATTTCCAGATTCCATCCTTTAAACCATCAATATAATTGCCTTTACAATAAAATGTTGTTTTTGCGACTGAAGTGACAGGTTCACTTTGACTACTCACGCATCCTTTTGTTGTCATAATATTAGTGCTGCTGATCATTATTTCCTTACTTGAAAATGTATCCACTTCTGTCCATTCTCCTGTTTTCAATCCCAAAGTATCTCTCATATTTGGTGATGTAAGATCATAACCGGAAATATTTATACAAACGAAATTCATTAGAAAAAATAAAAAGTATACCAAGATTCTCATAGTTATTTTTTTTGTAGCTGAGTTATTTCAAAGCAAATTAAATTTTTATTTGTTTAAAATTGTCATAAAATAGTTAGAGTATATAAGAAATTATGATTTTTATAGCAAAAAAAAGGGCTACCATCCAGTAGCCCCTTTTATATTTTCCACGAATCGAATTACGATTCACGGTTTTCTAATTAATGAACGATTAACTTACTTGTCGATGTCTGATTGCCAGAAGTGATCTGTAAGAAGTAAATGCCTTTCGCATATGTGCTCACATCATAAGTACGTGATGCATCAGATGCATTGTTCATTTTATCAGTCATAATGATTTGACCTTGCATGTCTGTCATGGTAAGGATTGCATTATTTGCTTTTCCAAAGTCAACAGTCAATTTATATTGTGTAGGATTCGGATAAATTCTCATTCCGGCTGCAATTTGATTTTCTGTTAATCCTACGATGATCGTGATCTCAATCGTATCTGAATTGATACAGCCATTGTTGTCAATCACAGCAACGATGATCGTTCCTGATGAATCTACTTCAATCGTTTGAGTGATCTCGCTTGTATTCCATAAGTATTGAACAAAACCTGCACCTGCATCAAGTATGATTGAATCAGTTACTGTTGTGTCGCCACCTAGGTTTACATTTGGCAATTGATTTATTGTTGCAGTTACAGCTGCTCTTGGTTGTGTATTACAAACATCGCCATCTTGAGCGTAGAATATTGTTGTTGAACCAAGACTTGGAATAGAGTAGCTGTCACCAATGAATAATAAATTTCCACCTGATGGTGCATCATACCACTGTGTTGTATTTGTTCCTGATGCATTCAAAATAACACTTCCTGCACCACAACGTGATGTTCCAACTCCTGCCGGAGCAGATGGTGCGATGTTGATCATCACTGAATTGTTGATCGTGTCATTCGATGTATTCTGATCACTTGCATATGAAGTGTAAGCAGAGATGTTATATGTACCACCAGCACTTGTGTTGATCGTTCCCATTACTAGTACTACTGAATCACCAGGATTCAACGGACCTGCCACTGTATCTTGGTAAGAGATCGTTAAACTTCCTGTGATGTTCACATCAACAGGAATAGAAGATGCGGCACTTGATCCAAGGTTTTTAACAACAATCGTTACATTTGTAGTTGCATTTGCACAGTCATGATCTAGTGGACTAGTAATAGCAGTAACACCTGCATCAAAAGGCAGAATGACTCCGATGCAAATTACATCAGAAGCTGTACAGCCAAATGAATTTGAAACTGTAACTGTATAGCAACCTGCTGTATTTACATTTATCATTTGAGTTGTAGCACCATTCGACCATAGGTAAGAAACGAATCCGGTTCCTGCATCTAGATCAATATTGTCTCCATCAAGTATTGATGTGTCATTTCCTAGACTAACAACTGGCACTGGATTAACTACAACATCAACTGGTACTCTTGCGCTTTCGCAAAGATTAAATGCAGACACAAAATAGGTTGTAGTTGCATTGGCAATTGGAGTAGTAAATGTTGAACCTGTATAAAGGAAGTTAC
Organism: Bacteroidota bacterium; assembly: GCA_031411835.1. Lineage (GTDB taxonomy): Bacteria > Bacteroidota > Bacteroidia > AKYH767-A > 2013-40CM-41-45 > JADKIH01. Next base: position 2,212 of record JANOBV010000249.1, read on the forward strand.
CTGCGTTCTGACCATCGAACCAGTTCAATGAATCAGAAGAAGATGCTATTAATGTACCTACACCCGGACCACAAATTGAATCATTCGTTACTGTTGGTGCAGAAGGAGGAACTCCGATGAAATAAGATGCACGTAATGTATCATTTGCATGAACATCATCAACTCCTAATGAAGTATAGCTAAGCGTATTCAATGTTCCACCTAAATTCAAATTTATATTGGTTGGATAAATGATCGTGTCAGATTCTCCCGGAAGTAGAGCAGTTGTAATAGTGAATGTCATTGTATCTGTTGCAGCTCCTGTGAAAATGGTTGTTACATCAAAATTGATTTCCTGAAGTGCGCCTGTATTTGTTACAACAACAATTACAGGTACAGCACCATCACCACAAACACTATCAACCGGACTTAATAAAGCCTGAACTCCAACGTTACGTTGAGCAGCAGAATATTCATCAGCTCCGATATCAGGTGCATTTGCACTACGTGTTTCGCCGTCGATATCATCATTTACATTTGCTAATTTTCTTCCAAGATCTTCCATTGCAATTGAAGTTGCATGTAAGTCTGTTGGGGTAACGAAATTCGGATTCACTTGAACCGATGCAGAATCTTTTCCTGATGCAGAAATCCAATTTGCTAATGAAGCAGTAACAGCACCAGCATATATACCAACATTTGGCCCAGTAACAAAGAGGTTATTGTTATTTGATACAACGATTCCGTTTACTGCAGAATCTGAAACTACATATGCATAACCACCACCTGTATTATTCAAAATGTTATTGCGAACAATTTTTCCTGTTCCATTTCCTCTTGCAAACAGTGCGGAATAAGTTGGATCAGCACCTCTCATCACAATCGTGTTGTGAACAATGTCCTGATAATCTCCATTGTTAATTGAAAGTCCTGCTGAATCTGTACAAAGGATAAAGTTATTTGATACCACTCCGTGAATTCCTGCTAGTCCTGTACAATCAACCATGTAAATTCCTGTTCCCGGGATGCTTGTCATCTTATTTTTCGAGATGTGGTGATTTCTTTGAGCACGATCTAGATAAATACCTGCATAAGCAATATTGTTTGATGTTGTCGTAAATTGATTTCTTTGAATATCTACAACACCAATGTTACTCGCTTGAATTCCTTTTGAATATTGATTTTCGAAAATATTTCCTGATACGACGTTATCTAATTCAAGTTGAATGGTGTTGATACCATTCATGTAAACGCCAATTGATCCGTCTTTGAAATGATTGTTTGTAATGACCATTGAACTATCATTTGTAGGAGATGAAGCTCCTGAATAAACTAATGCAGCCAATGAATTGTTGATTGCATTTGTTGAGCCTATCAATCTGCAATTAGTAATTGTGATGTGAGTTGCATTATTCAACAATTCAACTACACGAGCATTTGCAAGAATGCCTGAACGTTGCATTGTGATCTTACTGAATGTAAAATAATCTGCCCCATCTAAACGAATCAAATAATTGCTTCCGTTCAAAGTATCAACTGATGGATATGTCAACAACACAGAAGTACTGTCGCCGTTTTCAGATTGAAAAGTAATTGTGTTAGTTGAATCAGCACCTGTAATTGGTGTAATCAAACTCTGCATTGTATCTGTCTGCGCACGCATGTTGAAAACAACCGGTCCGCAAATTCCATTTGCATTCAATGCTGTAATTGCATTGTTGAATTTTACAAAGTCAGGAGTTGCTCCACCGATAGTGTACGTTCCGCTCATTCGAACATTAACAGTAGTTGTAGTCGAGTCGTTTGTAGCATCAGCATCAGTACCACCGTTTGGACTAGCAGTGCGAGCATCGATCACATTGCTTCCGAAACGAAATGCATAGTTACCGATAGTTACCGTGTCTGATTCGCCTGTGAATAGCAGGCCGTTGTAGTTGAAAGGTGCTTGCGAAACGCCGTTTACAGACCAATTCACTAAAGCTGAAGTTAACCCTGCTGATCCGTAATTGTGAACGATGACCGTTACGGCATTCGTACCCGAACATGCAGGACTTGTTGGATTGAGGATGGCTGAAACACCGGCATCGGTCTGGGCATTTGCCACTGTTCCGATACCAAGAGCTAACAACATCATCGTTGATCGTAAGATCCTTTGAAGTGTAAATTTTTTTCTCATTGTTGATTAAGGTTTATTTTTTGATTAATTATTTTCATTTTTTTGACTCTTTGGTAAATAATTGCTACGAATGCACGAATAATTATTAAGAATCATTATTCGTGCATTCGTGGCAATTAGCGAAAGGTGAATAATTGCTACTAATACACGAATGATTAATTGGAATCCTTACAAAAATACGCAGTTAATGAAAATAAGTTTACATAATTATAAACAATCTTAACACAATTCATTGTTAAAAAAGCAATGAGATTTCATAGGTAAAAGTTATGAGTTATTCGCCTTTGTTTTTAGTTGGTTCTGACGGTTTGCTCGTAATTGTGTAATTAATTTTCCACTGTTCCTTTTCAGAAATTTTATTAACAATTTCAGAATCTGTTTTGATTTCTGATGTCGGATTTTCTGAAACACTTTCCTCAATAAATTGTTCTGCTTCGATTGGATTTAACAATTCATACTCTTCATCAATTTCCCATTGTGCTTTTGCTTTAACTGGTCCTTCTAAACGATAGTAGTATGCAGAAAAAAGCCCCGCAATTGAACCGAACAAATGACTTTCCCAAGAAATGATCTGGTTGATGGGCAAAATTCCCCATACCAAACTGCCATATAAAAACGTGACCAACATAGAAATAGCAGTTAACCGAGGGTCTCTCCTAAAAATCCCGCTAAAAAAGAGAAAACAAACAAATCCGTAGATCAATCCACTTGCACCAATATGCCATTCAGGTCGCGCAAACATCCAAACCCATGCACCAGCCATCAACCAAATTGTTGCCATTACTCGATAAGCCAGTTCTTTGTAGAAATAGATCATGCCGGTACTCACAATGAGCAACGGCGCTGTGTTGGATAAAATATGATCGAGGTCGCCGTGAATAAATGGTGCCGTCAGAATTCCAAGAAGCCCTTCTGTGCTTCGAGGCAATATTCCAAGTGATATCATTCGAACACCACTGATTTTCGCTCCTAGTTCAATAAGCCAAATCAGCAATGTGAACAACAATGGAAATGCCATTGCTCTAATAATTTCTTTTTTACCGGTAATCGCCATACGATCTTTTTTGTCTGCTCAATTGTTCAATATTATAAAAAGTTCTCCGCATTTATTCAACTTCTCATTTACGACAATTCACTACTTTCGCGTCGGTTATGCACAATGATTTTTTTCAAACGAAAATTGAATTTCTTAAGGGAGTTGGTCCGATCAAGGCTGAGATCCTGAAGAAAGAACTTGGGATTTTTACTCAAGGAGATCTTCTGCATCATTATCCTTTTCGATATGTGGACCGTACCAAGTTCTATACCGTCAAGGAAGCGAATGCCAATTTGCCCTATATCCAGATAAAAGGCGTGATAACAAGCCTCATTGTCAGGGGCGAAAAAAGACGAAAGTATCTATGTGGCCGTTTTGAAGATAAGACTGGTTTCCTCGAACTTCGATGGTTTCAAGGAATAAAATGGATTACTGCGAATCTCAAACTCAATACGGAATATGTTCTCTTCGGAAAACCAACAGAGTTCAACGGATTCATCAACATCGTTCATCCCGAATTAGAATTGGTAGCGGAAGCTCAACTCACAGTTGCTTCTTCAATGCAGCCAGTTTATAACACTTCTGAAAAACTCAAACTGAAAGGTCTCGATAGCAAAGGAATGCTTCGACTTCAGAAAAATTTGCATCAGTTTTTACCGCAGAATTTACCTGAAACTTTGCCTCAAAGTGTTCTCGACGAATATAAATTCTTGAGTCGACAAAAAACATATTCTGCAATTCATTTTCCTGAAAATGTTCATCAGCAAGAAAAAGCGGAGACACGAATAAAATTTGAAGAATTATTTTTTCTGCAACTGCGATTGCTTCATATGAAATTGCTGCGTACGGAAAAGATAAAAGGAATTGTCTTTAATACAGTAGGTGATCACTTCAATGACTTTTTTCACAATCATCTTCCATTTGAATTAACAAATGCGCAGAAGAAAGTGATCAAAGAGATCAGAATTGATATCGGTTCGGGTAAACAAATGAATCGCTTACTGCAAGGTGATGTTGGTTCAGGAAAAACGATGGTTGCATTGATGTGCATGCTGATTGCAATCGGAAATGGATATCAAGCTTGCATCATGGCGCCGACTGAAATTCTCGCCAATCAACATGCAGAATCGATAGCCGGGTTTTTGAAAAACATGAATGTGAATATTGCTTTGCTTACCGGTTCGACTCGTGTTGCGGCAAGAAGAAAGATACATGAACAATTAGAAAATGGTGAGATCAATATTCTCATTGGTACTCATGCACTGATCGAAGATAAAGTTCAGTTTAAAAATCTTGGTTTTGTTGTCATCGATGAACAACATCGTTTTGGTGTTGAACAACGCTCGCGACTTTGGAAAAAGAATGACATCGTTCCCCATGTACTTGTCATGACTGCAACACCAATTCCGCGAACCCTTGCTATGACATTGTATGGTGATCTAGATGTTTCTGTCATCGACGAGTTGCCGCCGGGAAGAAAACCGATCAATACAGTTCATAAGTACGATTCAAATCGTTTGCAGATCTGGGCGTTTTTGAAAAAAGAAATTGCCGCCGGTCGACAAGTCTATATTGTTTATCCGCTGATCGAAGAATCAGAAAAGATCGATCTCAATAATCTCATGGCCGGATTTGAGTCGATCTGTCGCGATTTTCCTGCACCGCAATATCATGTTAGTATTGTGCATGGAAAAATGAAACCGAAAGACAAAGATTTTGAAATGCAACGATTCGTAAAAGGAGAAACGCAGATCATGGTTGCAACAACTGTAATAGAAGTTGGTGTGAATGTTCCAAATGCTTCAGTGATGATCATTGAAAACGCAGAACGTTTCGGACTTTCACAACTTCATCAATTGCGCGGACGAGTTGGAAGAGGAGCCGAGCAATCGTATTGTATTTTGATGACAAGTTCAAAACTCGGAAAAGATTCACGATTACGAATTGCAACCATGTGTGAAACCAATGATGGATTCAGAATTGCAGAGACAGACCTTAAACTTCGCGGCCCCGGCGATGCAGAAGGCACACGACAAAGTGGATTGCTCGATCTTAAACTTGCAGATCTTTCTCGCGATGCTGCATTAGTCCAGCGGACTCGCGACATTGCAATAGAGTTGTTGAAAGCAGATCCGAAACTTTCGTCGACGGCTAATGCGGGAACAAGACATGAGTTGAATGAACAGATAAGGAAGTCGGGACAATGGGGACGAATTAGCTAATAACTAATAGTTATCTACTCCGAATAATTTCTGCAAATTCACAAATAAAAATAGCAATATATTCGTGCATTCATGGCAAGTTGATAGTGAAGTGACACTTATTGTGCTGATTACTACGTATCAATTTTGTTTAAAAATCAACATTTTCTAGTATAAAATGCACTATCAAAATTGTACCTTTGGGGCCTTTATCGACAAGAAATATGAAAATCTCCTACAATTGGTTAAATGAATTTTTGAAAACGGATCTTTCTGTTGAGCAGGCATCGGTGATGTTGACAGCGGGCGGACTGGAAGTTGAAAATGTGGAATCGTTTGAGTCTGTCAAAGGCGGACTGAAGGGATTATTTGTTGGAGAGGTTTTGACTTGTGTTAAGCATCCGAATGCAGATAAACTTAGTTTGACTACTGTAAATGTTGGTGGTGAAGTGCCATTGAATATTGTTTGCGGAGCACCAAATATTGCATCCGGACAAAAAGTGATTGTCGCAATTGTCGGTACAACTGTTCATCCGGTTTCAGGTGAAGCATTTGAAATCAAGAAATCAAAAATTCGTGGTGAAGCTTCTGAAGGAATGATCTGCGCCGAAGATGAAATCGGATTAGGCGTTTCTCATGCAGGTGTTTTGGTTTTACCTAATGAAGCGATTGTTGGAACAAAAGCAAGCGACTATTTCAAGATCGAAAATGATTCTGTTATTGAAATTGGCTTAACTCCTAATCGTGCAGATGCAGCTTCTCATTTAGGTGTTGCACGAGATCTTTCAGCATTGATCAATACTGTGCAATCGATTTCTACAAAACATATTGTCCACGATTCAAAAGTTGTAATGCCTGATGTGAGTTCTTTCAAAGGCGGAACAGAAAAAGCAATTGAAGTTATTGTTGAAGATGCAGAAGCTTGTCCTCGGTATACCGGAATTACAATCTCAAACGTGAAAGTAGCAGAGTCTCCAAAATGGTTGAAGAATCGCTTGCTTTCTATTGGTGTAAATCCTATCAACAATGTTGTCGATATCACAAATTATGTACTTCATGAAATTGGACAACCGCTTCATGCTTTTGATGCAAGTAAAATTATTGGGAGGAAAGTAGTTGTTCGTCAAGCAAAGTCGGGTGAAAAATTTGTAACACTTGATAAGATAGAACGTACACTTCAAGCCGGAAATCTTTTGATTTGCAATGCGGAAAATCCAATGTGTATTGCCGGAGTATTTGGTGGAATCGATTCGGGAATTTCTGAAAGCACAACGTCCGTTTTTCTTGAAAGCGCTTACTTTGATGCTGCAAGCATTCGTAAAACGAGTAAGCAGCATGGATTAAAAACAGATGCCAGTTTCCGTTTCGAAAGAGGTACCGATCCTGAAATTACGGTTTATGCTTTGCAACGTGCTTCGCTATTGATCCAAGAAATTTGCGGAGGTACAATTTCCTCTCCTGTAATCGATATTTATCCAAGCAAAAAAGAAGAAGCGAATTTCTCGATCAAGTATTCATACATCGATCAATTTTCAGGTGAAGTAATTAACAGAAATGTAATTTCTACAATATTACTTTCTCTTGGAATTAAAATTGTTTCTTCTGATCCTGAAGGATTGAATCTACAAGTACCTGCTTATAAAGTTGATGTTTTAAGACCAGTCGATGTGATTGAAGAAATTCTACGTGTCTACGGATATGACAGAATTCCATTACCAAAAAAGCAATCAATTTCATTGCCTGCAATTGTAGAATTCGATCGCGAACAAATTCAAAATAAAGTAGCAGATTATCTTGCTGCTCAAGGATTCAATGAGATCTTAACGAATTCACTTACGAAATCGGAATATAATTCAGCGCCGGGATGGAATGAAGAGCGCTCAGTGAAAATTTTAAATCCGTTGAGTCAGGAGCTTGGTGTAATGCGTCAAGATCTTTTAATGACCGGTCTCGAAGTTCTGGAATACAATAGAAATCGTCGGCAATTAGATCAAAAAATATTTGAATTTGGTAAAGTATATTCAAAAACAGAAACAGGTTATTCGGAATCATATACTTTGTCATTGATGTCTTGTGGTAAAAAGCAAGATACTTCTTGGCAAGGGCCTGTTTCAAATGTTGATTTTTTCTTTTTGAAATCAATCTTGACAAATGTACTCTCTGTTTGCGGAATTAAATCGGATGATCTAATCGTAAAAGAATCGGAGAATCCTGTTTTCTCTTATGGCTTAACTTATTTTTCAGGGAAAAAAATTCTCGTTGAAGTGGGAGCTGTAAAAAGTTCTTTGCTTAAGAAATATGATTTAAATGATGTTTTCTCATGTAATTTCAATTGGGATCTAGTCATTAAAAAAGCAAAGAAGAAAGCTGTGCAATACCAGGAAGTATCAAAGTTCCCTTCTGTGAAGCGAGATCTTTCAATGCTAGTCGATGTTGCAACTTCATTTTCTAGAATCGAAGAAATAGCTTTTAAGTCAGAGCGAAAATTGTTGAGAGAAGTTTCTCTTTTCGATCTATATCAAGGCGACAAAATTGAAGCCGGAAAAAAATCCATGGCTGTATCTTTTATTTTGCTTGACGATCAACAAACATTAACCGATAAACAAATCGATAAAACGATGGAGCGCTTGATGGCTGCATTCGAAAGTGAAGCAGGGGCAGTTATTCGGAAAGGTTGATAGATGCATTTTTTAACACTAAAATTTCAGCCACGAATTCACGAAGGATTTTTTTATTCGTGAATTCGTGGCTAAAAACTTTGTGAACTTCGTGTTTTAAAATCAAAAGACGTAGCCCACCATAAATCCCCCTGTCAAAATGATTGGTAATTTATTTCCAAAATACAAATGCGAATAACAGTAACTAAAGTCGTCACCTTTTTTCTGATTTGATGATGATGCACCACGTGAATTTTGTTGATAGCCAAATCCAGCTCCTCCGAAAAAATCTATGCAGATCACATTGCCAACAATGTATTGTTTTCCAAAATTTATACTTGCACCGAAATTATTGAAATTGATCGGGCGACCTTCTTCCATTGACGTATAACGTGTATATGAAATTTCCGGTTTCATGTAGCTTCCCTTCATCGGGTGAATATACTTGAGCCCTTTGCGAATTGTGCTGCTGTTTTTTAAATATCGAATTCCGGCTTTAATTATAAAGCCCTCTGTTGGATCTAATGTTTTATTTAGTCGCCACCCAATATAGCCTGCCTTTACTTCCAGATTTACACCGAGTTTTAATCTTTGTTCATAGCCTACTGTAATGTGATTTAGTAGTGGTGCAAAGAGATCTACTTTCAATGCGCGATTTCTGTCTTTGATCATCAGGTCTTTTGATACATCAAACAAATTATAAACGATTGTTAATGATGACCCATTTTCATAAATGATTTGCTTCACTTGGTTTTTTCCAATTTCCGAAATTGGACCGTTTTTCATTCCATAATATCTGAACTTGATCTTATCTAGCGTGATCTGTATGATCTTCACTTTTAATGTATCATTATTTGCCTTGACGATTTTGTCTTGGGCTTTCACACATTTAGATGTGATGGATACAAAAAATAAAAGAAAGAAGTACTTTAAAAGTTTTTTCACTTGTTGTAAACAGTTGCGTTATCGGGTTTCATATGCAAATTGACTTAACTTCTAAAATTTTCAAATTGAAGGGTCATTCCAACATCTGATTTTTCTAGTATTGCTATTACTTCTTGTAAGTCGTCGATCTTTTTTCCTGTGACCCGAACTTGTTCATCCATAATTGATGCTTGAACTTTTTTTGCACTCTCTTTAATTATTCCAACAATTTTTTTTGCTGTTACCTTATCAACTCCTTGCTTTAGGTTGATGTCCTTCTTAACCATATTCCCGGATGCGTAAAGTTCTTTTCCAAAATCAAGAACTTGTGCATCAATTCCTTGCTTTATTACTCTTCCAATTAAGATTCCTTCAACAGCTTTCATTCGCATGTCGTTTTCTGTGAGAACATGAACCATCATGGTCTTCTTGTCGAAATCAACTTTTGTTTTTGAAGTGTTAAAATCATAACGTGTGCTAATTTCTTTAACTGCAACATTTATTGCATTATCAAATTTCTGGATGTCTATTTTGCTGACAATGTCGAAAGAAGGCATTTTGTAGGTAAGTTGTTATTTGAAGTAATAATTAATAATTAATAATTAATAATTAAAAATGAGTGATGCTTCAAGGCTTTGTCGCTCAAATTTTGGAACTGCTATTATTAATTTTAATTTTTAATTGATAAAGCAATGGCGGCTGCAAGCAACCCGCGAACAGTGTGCAATTTATAAAAATTATTTTCATTTGAAAATTGGCGCTTTTGTCTGCATATTCCCGTTTTATGACTAAATAGTTGATGAAATGCAAGATTGCTTATATTTGAAAAATGAAAAAACTACTGCTGTTCTTCTCTTTATTGCTTGTTACATTAGTTGGCAAGGCTCAATTTTTCAATAGAGTTGATACTATCCGTGTGATTGAAAATGGAATACAATTGAGAAATCCTTGGGCAGGCGGAATTAATTTTCCATCGGTGAATGCGGTTGATGTAAATGGCGACGGAAGAAAAGACATTTTTATGTATGATAAATTCAATTCAAAGGTCTCTGTATTTCTAAATAATGGGAGTACAAATTACGAATTGGCTTGGAACTATTCACCTGATTACGCATTCAAGTTTCCTCAGATAAATCAGTGGGTTTTAATGTACGATTACAATTGTGATGGACGTGAAGACATTTTTACACTTTCACCAATTGCGCTTTCTGCAATGGCAGTATATCGAAACGATTATACGCCGGGAACCGGACTTCAATGGACATTAGTTGATGATTATTTAGATGAGTCTTTTATGTCTTTACGGCAAAATATTTTTGTCAGTGGTGTTTCTTTGCCGGGCTTGAGTGATGTTGATGGCGATGGTGATATGGATATTGTCGGCTACAATTCTTTTCCTGATGCTCGATTTATATTTCATAAAAATTATTCTAAGGAAGATTATGGCAATTGTGATTCTCTAGATTTCAAATATGAAACTGGTTGTTGGGGGAATTTTGCATTACTTGTTGGTGGTGCAAATGAAGTTGGCTGTTTTAATTGCCCTTGCAGAGAAGGTCGTCCCCATGAAGCCAACCCTGATTATGCAGAACCGAAATACGAACAAAGCGAGGCGGCTCCAATGGATGATACTGTTTCAGGAATGTTGCTTATCGATATTGATGGCGACAACGATAAAGATATGCTTATCGGTGACGTCGCTTCACACAACTCTTTGCTTGTCGTAAACGGTGGTACAAATGTATCTGCAAATATGTTGTCGCAGGATACAGTATTTCCTTCTTATGATGTATCTGCAGATTTTGATGGATTCCATAGTCATTCATATATCGATATTAATAATGATGGCAATCGCGATCTACTTGTTTATCCGAATTCAAATGAAAACTATCAAGGAATGTGGTATTATAGAAACGATAATACGGATGCACACCCCATTTTTGAATTTACTGATAGAGCCTTTCTACAAAAAAGCATGATTGAAGTTGGTGAGAATTCTTCGCCTATCTTGTATGATTACGACAATGATGGTTTGCTTGATCTCATGATAGGTTTTGATGAATTTGTAAATGCGACGAGTCGTAATACCGGAATCAGGTATTACAAAAATGTTGGTACTGCAACGTCGCCTGCATTCGAACTGATCGATTCAGATGTAGCAACAATCAGTCAATTTAATTTTACTTCGCCGATCTATCCTGCGTTTGGAGATCTGGATGGCGATGGTGATAAGGATATGGTCATAGGAAATGAAGATGGACGACTCGCTTACTTTGTAAATAATGGTGGTCCAGGTAATGTTTCTAATTTCGCTTTTGTTGCTTTTAACTATATGTCTATTGATGTAGGAAAATATTCTACGCCTCAAATATTTGATTTGAATAATGATGGTTTAAATGATCTTATTATTGGTGAGCAAAATGGTCTTATTAACTACTATAAAAATGTAGGAAGTGTTTCTTCAGCTTTTTTCGCTGCTCCACCAACAAATGATACACTTGGATGCATTATAATACAAGCACCTCAAACGACAGATGGTTTCACCGTGCCATTCATGTATGATAGTTTAGGGAGTAAACGATTGCTAGTTGCAAATCAAAATGGTCTTATACTTTCATATGATGGCATCGACGGAAATATAAGTGGTTGTTTTCATTTCAAAGGAAATGCAATTGATAGTTCAGAAAGCACGAGGATCAAATTCAACATTACTGTTAGCGGAGGTGATTTGAATGCTGATGGTTTGACAGATCTTGTGATTGGACAATCATCGGGCGGAGTAGAAGTGCGCTACCAATCAAATTCCGGAATTGGAATTCCCGAGGTGCCTAAAACAAAACCTTCTATTGTCATTTCGCCAAATCCTGTGAGCGATAAAATGAACTTGCGTTTCTTTAATCTGAGTGCCGGTAGTAAATCTGTTCTTCGACTCTATAATATCACAGGTGAACTTATCATGACAACCGAACTTCGTTCAATGGAAGCACAATTGGATCTTTCAAGTTTATCAAATGGTATCTATATGGTTCAATTGATCTCGGGAGAAAATTCTGTGTCTCGGAAAATAATTGTATCGCATTGAATTGTAAAATATGTTCTTGTGTTTTAAAAAATTATTTACTTACAAACTTCAAAGCAGCCGAATTCATACAATATCTTAAGCCCGTAGGTTCCGGACCATCATTAAATACATGCCCAAGATGCGCATTGCATCTCGCACAAAGTACTTCAGTTCTTGACATACCTAAAGTCTTGTCTGTATTTTCAATAATGTGCTGTTTGTTGATTGATTGATAAAAACTTGGCCATCCTGTACCAGATTCAAATTTTGTTGATGAACTAAAGAGTGGAAGATCGCAACAAACACAATTATAGATCCCGGTTGTGTGATTGTCCCAATACTCGCCCGTATATGGCCTTTCTGTCCCGGCTTCTCGTGTGACATTATATTGTATTGTTGTCAATTGTTTTTTCCATTCTTCGTTTGACTTGACAATTTTTTTAATCTCCGTCTTTTTTTGGTTGGGAGTAAGTTTTGAATTTTGAGCTAACGCAAGAAATGCGAACGTTCCTATTATAAATGATAAAGCAATTAATTTTTTCATATTGAAGTAGATTTAATCTTTCAACAGTAATTCTGCTACTAATTCTGCTTGTTTTCTTAATTCGGGAATTGCTGTGCTTTCCCAAAGTTTTCCTTTTAACAATGATCCTAATGTAAACATGTTCATACTCTGTTTCCCCTCGTGATCAATAATATGTCCTTCGGCTGTTGCCTCAATTCCAAGTTTCATTTCATCAGGACGAATAATTTTTTTTGCAAGCAGATTAGAATAGAGCTGGCTTTGGAATTTCGAAATGTCAGTCATTGGGCCTGTACAATTAATGATTCGTTGTACTTTCAATGTCTGAACATGATTTGTACCTCGCATTGAAAGTTCTACGATCAGATTGTTTAACGATACATCAACAGCTTTTATTCTACCAGCTAATACTTGTAAATTATTCCCCGAAATCATATCCTGAATTTTATTATGAATTTCAGCAGGAAGTCTATGTCTAGCAACTCCCCAAAGGTGTCGAAGATGAACCATAAATCGTTTCTTATCTTCCAACGATAGTTGTTGCCATATTATTTGCGTTTGAGATCGAACAGCATCAACAACGGTTTCGCCTGATTCTCCATGCAATCGTGCATCTCTTACATGCTTGTAAAAAAGCTTGAACAATTTTGTTAGGTCAAATGGAGGCTCTAGTTCGTCGAGAATGTTTCTCTGAGGATGGTGTTTTTTGTGAGCTAGAATATTAAAACCATTTGGAGAAAGAGCGATTATTTTTCCTTTGAATTGTTTTTCTGTCAATCCTAACACAACATCAACCATTGTTAGTCCGGTACCAATGATTAAAATTGTTTCATTTGGTTCTGTATTATCAACGGCATTTTCTAGCCATGGGTTTGCGAAGTATCTCGAACTCTCAAGGAATTGTTTATTCGGGAGATGTGGATGTGGGGGAGGATGATTTCCTGTAGCTAATACTACTTTATTTGCGATGATATTTTTGCCGGAATTCGAACTGATGATATATTGTTCGCCTGATCTTTCAATGTCAATTACTTCTTCGTGAATGATTTCGAAATGAATTGATTTTGATTTTTGTTGTAACGCATTCTTAAAAATTTCATCTAAATATTTTCCGTACAAATTTCTTGGAAGAAATTTCCCTGCAAGTTCTTGTTCCGAAATCTCTAATTCAGTTCTTGTTTTACACCAATTTAAAAAATGATCCGGGTGTTTTGGAAATGCACTCATGTTTTGGCACGGAACATTTAAAACGTGACCTTCTGAATAAGTATGAAAAGCAATGCCTTTGTTTGGAGGATAGCCGGTATTGAATAAAGTAATTGATAATGGGCCTTCTGATTTTTCTAAAAGATGCACTGCTGTCATGGTTCCACAAAAACCACCACCAATGATGACAATATGATTTACTGAAGTTGGGTTCATTTCAAAAGTAGAGGTGTTTATGCGAAGTTAATTGATTTTTTATTCAAAAAAAAGACCGGTAACAATTACCGGTCTATATAATTTTTGATAATGCTATTTAGATTAAGCTAACTGAGCGCGAATGATATTCAATGCACCACCGGCTTTGAACCATTCTATCTGATTTTCGTTGTAAGATTGGTTAACTTTGAATTCATCACGGCTTCCATCTGAATGGTGAAGAACAATTGTCAATTGTTCGCCCGGGGTGAAATTAGTTAATCCTTTTATATCAAACTGATCGTCTTCTCTGATCTTATCGTAATCTTCTTTGTTTGCAAAAGTCAAAGCAAGCATTCCTTGTTTTTTCAGATTCGTTTCGTGGATGCGAGCAAATGATTTTACAAGTATTGCACGAACTCCAAGGTGACGAGGTTCCATTGCAGCATGTTCACGAGAAGAACCTTCGCCGTAATTTTCATCGCCAACTACGATCGTTCCAACTTTTGCAGCTTTGTAAGCACGTTGTACTTGTGGTACTCCTGCGTATTCTCCCGTGAGTTGGTTTTTAACGCAATCAGATTTATCGTTGAACGAATTCATAGCTCCGATCAACATGTTATTAGAAATGTTGTCGAGATGTCCACGGAATTTCAACCATGGTCCAGCCATAGAAATATGATCGGTCGTACATTTTCCTTTTACCTTAATAAGTAATCGAAGTCCGGAAATATCGGTTCCTTCCCACGCTGTGAATGGGTCGAGCAATTGTAATCGTTCAGAAGTAGGAGAGACGATCACTTTTACATTGCTTCCATCGGCGGCGGGTTTTTGATAGCCTGCATCTTCAACTGCAAAACCTTTAGAAGGTAATTCATCGCCTTGCGGTTCTTTGAATTTGAATTTTTCACCTGTTGCTGTTGTAAGTGTATCTGTCAACGGATTGAAAGAAAGGTCGCCGGCAATAGCAAGTGCAGTCACGATTTCCGGCGATGCAACAAATGCATGTGTATTCGGATTTCCATCATTACGTTTTGCAAAATTACGATTGAAGGATGTGATGATTGAATTCTTTTTATTCGGATCGGAAGTGTGACGCGCCCATTGTCCAATACAAGGACCACAAGCATTTGCCAAAACTACTCCGCCCATTTTTTCAAATGTCCCTAAGAAACCGTCGCGTTCAACTGTAAATCGAACCAATTCAGAACCGGGAGTGATTGTGAATTCTGATTTTGCTTTCATATTTGCATCAACCGCTTGTTGTGCAAGTGAAGCTGCACGTGAAATATCTTCGTATGATGAATTTGTACATGAACCAATCAACCCAACTTCTAATTCTGAAGGCCAGTTGTTTTCTTTTACTGCTGCAGCGAATTTTGAAATCGGCCATGCAAGATCAGGAGTAAATGGACCATTTACATGTGGTTCCAATTCAGAAAGATTGATCTCAATTACTTCGTCAAAATATTTTTCTGGATTTTCGTAAACTTCTTTATCGCCACGTAAATGTTCTGCAACTTTTTCTGCAGCAGAGGCGATATCAGCTCTTTCCGTTCCGTTCAGGTATTCGGCCATCTTTTTATCATAGCAGAAAACAGAAGTAGTGGCGCCAATTTCAGCACCCATATTGCAGATCGTTCCTTTACCTGTGCAGCTTAAACTTTCTGCGCCCGGACCGAAGTATTCTAATATTTTATCAGTACCGCCTTTTACAGTTAAGATTCCTGCAACTTTTAGGATAATGTCTTTCGCAGAAGTCCAACCACTCATTTTACCTGTCAATTTCACACCGATCAATTTAGGGAATTTCAATTCCCAAGGAAGTCCTGCCATAACATCGCAAGCATCTGCGCCACCAACTCCAATTGCAATCATTCCTAATCCGCCGGCATTTACAGTATGCGAATCTGTTCCTATCATCATTCCACCCGGGAATGCATAATTCTCAATTATTACTTGATGGATAATTCCTGCTCCCGGTTTCCAAAATCCAATACCATATTTATTAGAAACAGATGCAAGGAAGTCGTATACCTCTTTGTTTTTATCTAATGCAGTATTCAAATCTTCTACGGCTCCGGTTTTCGCTTGGATCAAGTGATCACAATGAACAGTTGAAGGCACAGCAACAGTAGGACGGCCGGCTTGCATGAATTGTAAAAGTGCCATTTGTGCCGTAGCATCTTGCATAGCAACACGATCCGGATTAAAGTCGACATACGAACGCCCTCGCTCATAAGCTTTCTTTACTTCGCCTTCAGTCAAATGCGAATAAAGAATCTTTTCTGTTAATGTCAGTGGGCGTCCGACAACTTTCCGTGCCGTGTCGATTCTTCCGGCCATTCCGGAATAAACCGCTTTAATCATTTCTAAATCAAATGCCATTTTTCGTAGATTTTTGCGTCAGCAAGGTAGGTAATTTCGAGGGAAATGTGAATTTGGCTGGAGGCTTTTTTATTTTAAATAGAAGGGTAGATTTTTTTTAGGTCAGAGGTCAAAGGTCAAAGGTCACGAAGGCAGCGTGACCTTTGACCCAATTTTAATCTTCGATTGTAAGATTCTATATTAATCTCCATAATTAAGCCTCAGTATCAGCAATATATTGCAAGAAAAAAGGATATGTCAGAAATTTACAAAACAGGCCACGGACAAAGTTCAAGAGGAGGGAAGTTCTTTAAATACTCATTCCTTATGTTCCATCTCATTTTTAGCGGATTGCTTCTTTTCTATGTACTTAGAAAATCAGAAATGGGGGCAGACTTTCTAAATACAGTCTTAAAATAATAGTAAACTTATTCCTTCGCGCACAAATAATTCAAAGGAAATCACCATCAATTCTTATGAGAAATTCATTTCAACCAAGTACACAATTTTCATCTCAAATTCGATTCGAGCAATCGTCAGATAACAGCTATTCACGAATAGGTGTCCTTCTATTTTATACGCTTTTACTCTTTGCCATTAGCGTTTTTTCTATCTGAAAACCTTAGTATTACCAGGTTCATGTCTTAATAAAGTAGGTGTAAACTGATGAAAGTCGATTTTAGCCTCTTTTGACTACCTGATTACTAGCACTTTGTGTGGGTAATATTATTCTTCAAAGTTATTCAGATTAAAACGCTCCAAAATTGGAAATTAAGCGTGATATTCTATCTTTGCACGCTCTTAAAAATTAACAATCAATTAGTTCATTCTAAACTTACTTATCATCCATGCAAAGTAAAGGTGCAGTAAAGCTATTTGCGATCCTGCTGGCACTTGTCTGCCTCTATCAACTTAGTTTTACACTTGTTACAAAAAATGTCGAAAAGAATGCGAAAGCTTTCGCAGCAGGTGACCCGGCAAAAGAAAAGAGTTACATCGACTCTATCAACACACAGCCGGTTTATCCTCTTTTGGGATTTACTTACAAAAAGTGTAAAGACAACGAAATCAATCTTGGCCTTGACTTAAAAGGCGGTATGAACGTGACAATGGAAGTTTCCCTTGTCGACCTCATCCGTGCTATGTCAAACTATAGCAATGATGCTACGTTCAACAAAGCTCTTGAAAATGCTCAAGCTGCTCAAGCGAACAGCACAGAAAATTTCGTAAAACTATTCGTAAAAGAATTCAATAAGCTAGATCAAAACGCTAAGCTTGCGGCGATCTTCGGTACGAAAGAACTTTCAGACCGAATTAACTTCAATTCTACAAATACAGAAGTTGAAGCTGTTATTCAAAAAGAAGCGGATGCAGCATTTGATCGTACGTATCAGATCTTAAAAACTCGTATCGATAAATTCGGTGTAACTCAACCGAACGTTCAGAAATTAGGAAACAATCGTATCCTAGTTGAACTTCCGGGTATCAAAGAACCGGAACGTGTACGTAAACTCCTTCAAGGAACAGCGAAACTTGAATTCTGGGAAACTTATGACAACAAAGAAATTTATCCGATCCTTGATCAGATAAATAATTTGTTGAAGCTTTCTACAAAAACAGATTCAACTGCAACTGCATTATCAACTGATTCAACAGTTGTAACTCCAGATTCGTCTGCTGCAATTACTGCAGCCCCTGATTCATCTAAGAAAGATACAACTGCTTCTTTAATGAGTCAGCTAGGTAAAAAAGAAGGCGATACTTCAAAAACAGATTCTTCGGCAGCAGCCAATAAATCATTCCAGGATTTCGCAAAAGAAAATCCATTGTTTGCTGTTCTTGCTCCTGCAATTCAGCAAAATCAAGCAAACCAAACTGAACTTCGTAAAGGTCCGGTTATCGGTTCGTCATTAACAAAAGACACATCTCGTGTAAATGAGATCATGAAAATGGACGCTGTGCGTTCTAAATTCCCTCGTGAATTCAAAGCATTGTGGTCTGTTAAACCAATCGATAAAGAAGGTAAAGTAGTTCAATTGGTTGCTATCCGCATGCCGGTTCGTGATCACCTTGCTCCCCTTGATGGTGCTGCTATCGTTGATGCACGTAAACAAAAAGGTCAGTTTACTGACAACTGGGAAATTTCAATGAGCATGAATGCTGAAGGTGCTCGTGTTTGGAAACGTCTTACTCATGACAACGTTGAGAAATCGATCGCTGTCGTTCTTGATGATTATGTTTATTCTTATCCGAATGTAATTCAGGAAATCGCAGGTGGTAACTCTAGCATCACCGGTTCTTTCTCTCTTGATGAGGCAGAAGATCTTGCAAACATTTTAAAAGTTGGTAAACTTCCGGCTCCTGCTCGTATCGTTGAAGATACAGTTGTAGGTCCTACATTAGGAAATGAAGCCATCAGTTCTGGATTGCTTTCATTCGTGATTGCATTGATCCTTGTACTGGTATTCATGGTTGCATATTATAACAATGCCGGACTTGTTGCCGATGTTGCACTTTTTGCAAACGTATTCTTTGTCATGGGTGTGCTTGCATCGTTGGGGGCCGTCCTTACACTTCCGGGAATTGCCGGTATCGTACTGACCATTGGTATGTCAGTGGATGCCAACATCCTTATCTTCGAACGTGTACGTGAAGAGTTAACTCTCGGTAAAGGAATTCGGCTTGCAGTTAGTGATGGTTTCAAACATGCATATTCATCTATCATTGACTCGAACGTAACAACGTTGATCCTCGGTATCATCCTTTACATTTTCGGTTCAGGACCAATCCAAGGTTTCGCTACTACATTGATCATCGGTATCCTTTCATCTTTATTCTGTGCGATCTTTATCACACGTTTAATCTTCGATTGGATGTTTGCTAAAAACAAAGAGATCAAATTCTGGAACAAGACGACTAAAGGTGCATTCAAAAATATTCACATCGACTTCGTTGGAAAACGTAAGTTGTATTACACTATTTCGAGTATCATCATCGGTATCGGACTAGTTGCTTTCTTTATGAAAGGTTTAAATCTTGGCGTTGACTTTGAAGGTGGCCGTACTTATGTTGTACGTTTTGAAAAGAGTGTAGAAACAGTTCAGGTAATTGATGCATTGAAAATCCCTCTTACTAAATCACCGGAAGTAAAAACATTCGGTAATAGTAATCAGGTAAAAATCACGACAAGTTATTTGATCGAAGATCAATCGCCGGAGGCAGAACAAAAAGTTTCCGACAAATTGAATGAAGGATTAAAATCTGTTCAAGGTGAAAATGGTTATAAAATATTAAGCTCGCAGAAAGTGGGACCAACTATTGCCGATGATATTAAATCATCTGCAGTATGGGCTATCTTGATCTCATGTGCTTTGATGTTCTTGTACATCTTCGTACGTTTCCGTCGTTGGCAATTTGGACTTGGTGCCGTTATTGCCTTAGTTCATGATGTGTTAGTCGTACTTTCTTTTTATACTATCTTTAATGGTATTCTTCCTTTCTCGTTAGAAATCGATCAGGCATTCATTGCAGCGATCTTGACGGTTATGGGTTACTCAATGACAGATACTGTTGTGGTGTTTGACCGTATCCGTGAATTCGTTGGTGTTCATCATCATGCTCACGACCAAAAGAAAGTGATTAACGATGCCTTGAACTCAACGTTAAGTCGTACGATCAATACATCATTAACGATCTTCTTCGTACTCCTTGCCATCTTTATTTTCGGTGGAGAGGTTATCCGAGGATTTACTTTCGCTCTACTTATCGGTATCGTAATCGGTACTTATTCTTCTATCTGTATCGCTACACCAATTGTAGTTGATTTTGCTAAGAAGGATTTGGATGTGAAGTAATATTGCAACTAACAAAGCAAAAAAGCCCGGCGTTGTCGGGCTTTTTTTGTTTACACAATTAACTAATTGCTATTTCTTCATTCTTCATTGTTTTCCTGAAATCTTCATCTCTCCCAATACTATTTCCCCTTACCTTCACCAAAAATTAAACTAAATGACTCTCTTAAATCTGCTCTTTTTAAACCTTGGCGGAGGTGAAATATTTGTGATTCTTCTGGTAGTTCTTTTATTCTTCGGATCAAAAAGAATTCCGGATCTGGCCAAAGGACTCGGTAAAGGAATGCGTGAATTCAAAGATGCGATGTCAGGGATTGAAAATGAAGTTCGTAATGCAGCAAGTGATACTCCTGCACCGGCAAAAAAACCGGAAGCTCCTGCGCAAATAGCTCCTGAATCTCCGGCACAAACAGAGTATAACCAACAAGGTCCACCGAATACTCAATCGAAAACTGAAAATCCGGCTTCTGGAAATTGATGTAAAATTATTTATTAAGCTGGGGTGTAGTCTGCAGACTACACCCCAGCTTAATAAAAAAAGGGTTAAAAAAGAGGACACTCTTCTTTCGCCCTTTTTTTATTAGTGCCA
>JANOBV010000250.1:0-30425 GCA_031411835.1 Bacteroidota bacterium
GCAGATAAAAAAGAAGCAATTGAAAAAGCGCTTAATGACCTTAGAGAAGCTCACAAGAACAGAGACATCGCAGCTATCGATACAACTCTTGCAACTTTGAATACAGCATGGCAAGCCGCTTCTGAAGATATGTACAAAGCAACTCAGAACGAAGGTCCGGGAGCTCAAGGTCAACCGAATGATGGTGGACAAGAAGCGAAGCAAGACAGCGAAGTGACTGATGTTGATTTTGAAGAAGTGAAAGAAGACAAAAAGTAACTAATAACTAATAACTAATAGTGAATAGTTTGAATATTCTTGAATACAAAAAAAATCCTGCCAAGTCGCAGGATTTTTTTTTGAGGTAAAATTTTAAGATTTTTTCAATCTTAAAATTTTACAGTTTGATGAATTTCGTAACACCATAAACATTATTTCCTTTTCTGATTACGAAGTAAACTCCTGTTGGAAGTGAATTAAGATCCATTTCATACCATGCATCACGCATTAAAGTAACGGGAACTTTTACAAGTCTGCCTGAAGCATCCGTAACTTCGATTTCATCTATAGAACCCACAGGTCCTGAAATGTGAATGTAAGCAATATCACTTGCAGGATTCGGAATTACAACTAAGTCAGAAGGTTTAGCAATTGTACTAACTTCAGTAATAAGAGAAGGTACACAGCTACCATATACAGATGTAATTGTCCTTTCGGCATCTTGATTAACGATATCTTTGATTTCACTGATACAAATTACTGTGTCTGTCAATCCGCTGAAATAAACACGAACTAATTGCTTAGGAGAATTAGATCTTAAGATCGATGAATCCTGAATTGAAATTCCAAAAATTTCATTTGTAGAAGCTTTGAATCGTAAGTCAACAGGGAAGTCTACCGGACTTATCAAACTTACCACTGAACTGATCGTTGCGCCACTGATTGAGAATTGGAATGATTTAACGTTAGCATTTGGAGAAAGCAATTCGACATCGAAATAATTATCGGTGTAGTTGATGTTGCTGATTGATAAACCTGTTAAGTCATTTGGATTAACGATATCTCTTGGGAAGTTACAATGGTTGTGATAACTACCACCCGGGTGACTATTATTTCCACGTAAGCACCAGTTCATCAATGACGCATCATAAACTGATATGTCTGCATCGCCACTTATATCATAACATACAGAAGGAGGAAGGCCAATTTGAATTAGATCCATATACGTGATCACATCCATTGAATCTAACGTAGAGTTTGAGTAAGTGTCACCATAAACACCGGGACCGTTGCAAATTCCATTACAATCTCTTTCACTTGCACCACCCGGTAATCCCATGCAATCAATGAATGGCTGACAGTTTGGAAGAATAGTATAAGTCGGTGCAGCTCCTGTATTTTGTTGAATGTGCATACAAACTTGAAGTGCGTTATTAGCAAAGTTAGTTTCATACCTGCCCATTGCATCCGGCAAATGTTTTGAGTTGATGATTACAGCAACTTGGTAGTCACCTGTTGGAACATCCGTTAAATCTATCCATTGACATTGTGTACCTGCGCCATATGCATCATAACAGCCTGCAGTGATACCCATGTTTCCACAAGTGTATTGTCCAAATCCGCAAAGATCTATAACGCAATAACCATTCTTATGTCCTGCAGGAACAAGATTTCCTGCTGAGTTGAAAAGTCTGTAGTCACCATAACCTTCATAATGCGCGTGACCGTGGCAGTTATTCGTATTGAACATTCCCGGTTGAGAAGAAGGACTTCCAATATAATAATCCAACGTACCGATGTTATTGATCTTAGATGTGAAACGCATTACGTATCGTGTGCCATAACCGGTAACACATCCTTCATCTACATCACATGTTCCGGCGGTGTGAGAAATAATATCTAAACTATTGATAAAAGACATTGAATCAATTTGAAGATCAGGTCCGGCACAAAGTGGGTTCGGAAAATATAAACAACTACCGTCGTCAATTACAGCTATCGGATTGTAATTACAAGAAGTTGGATCCGTACAACCTCTAATTCCGCTAACATAAGCTAGTCTGAAATTGATAGAACCTGTACATGAATTAAGTGCATCGCCTATACGAATCAAATAAGTTGTGCCTGCAAAAAGTGCTGTTTGCATATCAGCTTGTAAGCCGCATGCATTGTCATCGTTGTAGGCGTAAGTTCCTGTTGCATTATCTTGATAAGGAATTGTTGGGCAAGTAGAGTACACCCAAATTTGAGTATTACACGAGTTCAATCCGCATGTTGTAAGCAAGTAAGTTCCGGTCACAGTTGGAGTGAAAGTAAACCATGAGTCTTCAAAAATACCACTGTAAGTACCTGTGTCGATTGGTAATGCATTTGTGCAAAAACTACCATCCGGACAATTTACCGATAATTGATAGTCAGAACCGAAATTCGTTCCACTTGCTTTTAGAGCGCCGTTTACATAGATAAAATAACCACCCGGACTGTTGATTCCATCTCCGAAAGTGTCATAAATGTGAAACATATCACATTCATTGGTTGCAAGACAAAGTGTATCACCTAATGAATCACCGGAAGCGATAATAGTCCCGCTGTTGTCAGCAATGGTCCAAGAAGTTTCAGTAGGATGTGTGTCTTGAATAATTTGTACAATGACTTCAGAGAAGCCGGGTGCACATTGCGAATAACTGCTGAATGTAATCCCACAAATAGCAATCAATGAGAGTAAGAGTTTTTTCATTTTGTTTAGGGTTAGAGGGATTAAAGATATAAATAAAAAAAAAGCGACAAAATTTATCTTTTGTCGCTTTAAAATTTTTGAAATTTCGAGTTTTCACATTATTTTATTTGAAAAATCGAATGGAATGATCACTTTAAAGTTAAAGGATCGTCCAACATTATAGATTCCTGTTTTTCCCGTCGCTAAATTTTCCGGTGCATATTTTAATCGGCTTAAATGACTTTGATAAGCTAAGTCGCTAAGATTTGAAATATTGAAAAAAGCAGAAAGTAACTTTCTATGTTTTCTTAAAATGTCAGTTCCAATGCCTGCATGCAAAAGTGCATAACCGGGTGTTGCCGTTTCTGTATTGTATGCTGAATAAATATGATCTTGTTTGAAATAATAATCGATTCCAAATTTGAAGAAACAATTACTCAAAACGTTGAGGAATTTTTTCTGAGACAAACGTAATTCCGAAGTGACTTTCATAGGCGGAGAGAAAGGCAAATATTTTGAACTGTCCGGTTCGTCGGTCTGTTGAGCATCGACAATTGAAAAGGAATTTTCAAAGTGTAACCAGTCGAATGGATGCGGATGTATGTCGACCAATAATTCGCCACCTTTTAATAATGCATTGCCGGAAGAATATTTGAATGCAGAATAACCATCAATTATAGAATCGTTTCCTGAAACATTTGGTAATTTAGAAAGGTAAATGAAATTATCGATTGAATTAATAAAACCGTCCAATTCAACTGTTAAATGGTCGGTGTTAATTCCTAATGCCAAATCGAGTTGACTACTATGCTCAGCTTTGAGATTTATATTTCCGATTTCATATCTGATCGTTCCTTCATGCACTCCATTTGCACCAAGTTCTGCAATATTAGGCGCTCTGAATCCGAATGAAACATTCGCTTTTGTATAGTAGATAGGATTAAAATTCCATGCCATTCCGATACTTCCTGTTAGGCCGGAAAAATTGGAATTGAAGGCAGTGAATCGATGATCATATGAATTATTATCTGATGTAGCTCGACCTTCTGAATCTAAAAACAAATCGTCACCTTTCAAATTTCTTGAATCAAATCGAATCCCTGCACTCAGATCGATCTTGTTAAAATTTCTTGCAGCAATGGTGAAAATTCCACCATCAAACATTGTATAGGCGGGAACAAGAAATTCGATCCCGTTATTAGAGGAGTTTTGAATCATCCCATTTAATCCTGAAGTTATATTTATTTTTTTAAATTCAGGGAAATGATATTTTACTTCATAATTAAATGTCTGTAATTTGAAATGAAGTCCATACTCATTTGGATGGAGTATGTCTGCAAATTCTTTTCTTTCATTTAGTTGATATCCGAATGTGCTTTTTAATGTTCCATTATTAATGATCACACTATTGTTTAAAACAGCTTTGTAGTGATTGATCTTTTGGTACGGAACATCAGGTGTGTAAGATTTAAAATCAGAAATGTCGGCATTTACATTTTGAATTGTAGAATCATTTACAACTATCGGTTTTGTAAATTTCCCACTGATGTCATCGCGCTCGCCTTCAGAAATTCCCGGTACTAAATTAAAGTAACTCAGGTGCAAATGTGAAAATCCCCAAGAGCGATTGACTCCTAGAATAGTTTGAGCAGAATATTCTTTATAGCCGGAATTGTAAACATATCCATCCGCTTTGTTCTGATAGGAGTGAGCACCTTTGTTACTGAATCTTGCATCCCAAACAAATCCTTTCAAGTTTCCTTTTGTGTTAAGTGAATATCCATACAAACCATTGTTCGTTTGGTATTCCGATACAACTTCTCCTTCAATTTTTCCTACAGCAAGTGAAGGCGCAGAGATCATATTAATAACTCCGGCCATGGCGTCAGATCCGTACATCAAAGAGGCCGGACCTTTTAAGATCTCAACTTTGTCAACTCCGTATTCGTCAATTTCAATTCCATGTTCATCGCCCCATTGTTGTCCTTCTTGTTTTATGCCATCATTGATCACAATTACTCTGTTGTATCCAAGTCCGCGGATGACCGGTTTTGAAATTCCACTTCCTGTAGTGATCTGTGAAATTCCGGGCTGTGTTGCTAATGCATCAATAATATTTGATGAAGCACTTTCAACGATCAATGATTTTTGGATGACCGTGATTGGAGCTGGAGTCCTGTTTTTTTCAACTGCATTTGCAGAACCTGTAACAACTACTGCATTTATTTCTTTTACTGACTCTTCAAGTGAAACGGAAATGGTAGTTGTGGTTACAAGATCAATAGTGGTTATGAAATTTTTATATCCTATTAAACTAAATTGAACAACAAGTTTTTTTGCCGGTAAATTCTCAATTTTAAATGAACCATTAATATCTGAAATTCCTCCTGACTTCAAATCAGGGAAATAAATACTTACTCCGGGGAGTTTTTCCAGTGTTGTTTTGTCGATTACATTTCCGGACAATTTTGTTTTCTCTGCAAGTCCAAAACTATTTTCGGAAATCAGTGAGATTGCAAGCAATAATAATATATAGCGAGTTAGTTTGTCTAACATATTTTGGAGCAATTAATAATTAATAACTAAAAATTTGGGCGTTCTCAAATTAGAGATACTGCATTGTTTTAATAAATTTTCTTTCGATATTAATTGTCGAAAGAAAAACAGTTGAGCAATTATATAATTGCTCAAATTTGAGAACAAGAGAAATTGAAAATTAACAGATAGGCGGCCCTCTTAATGCAAGAACAGAAACTTCGTCAATGAATAAAGTTTTTGTGTTTTCAAAATGGTATGGAAGGATTATAAAATGTATAGCACTTAATTCAGGATTAAGAATGTCTGAATAATAACTGCTAAATGAAAAATCACATATTACACAATGATGTTCTAGTTCATGAAAGTGATGAACACTTTTTTCATTACAATGAAAGTCATTGGCATGCGACAATTGATGCAATGTTTCTCCGACTGTTGGAATCAGAAAAGCAAAGAGGAATAAAAACGAAAAGATTATTCTGGCCGAATTGCGCATTCAACAAAAGTACAATTTATTGCTTTCAGAACAAGGAAACCTGTCCGACGTTCAAAGAACCTTCATGTTCAAGTAGCCATTTCTTGCGCCATAATCCGCCTGCGTAACCCGTAAGATTGCCGTCAGTTCCGATAACTCGATGACAAGGAATGATGATAGCGATGGGATTTTTACCATTTGCACTAGCAATTGCACGAATGGCATCAGGCGAATTAAAGTTATCTGCCTGCATTTTATAAGATTTTGTATTTCCAAAGGGGATAGTTGTCAACGATAGCCAAACCTTTTTTTGGAATTCAGTTCCAATTGGAGAAAGCGGTATGTTAAAGGTTGTTAATTCTTTTTTGAAGTAATCTTGCAGCTGATTTTTGGTGAGATTTATTACATCGCTTTCTGATTCAGAATAGTTCAATCCAGTTTTCTTGACAAACGATTGAAATTTTTCTTCGGCAAATTGTTCATCGTCAAATTCGGCAAGACATAATCCTTCTTCGTCTGATACAAGAACCATTTTCCCAATTGGAGTATCTATTTTGTCTTTGAAAAGCATTTCTATTTGGACAACTTTGTTTTTCGAGC
Source organism: Bacteroidota bacterium (assembly GCA_031411835.1). GTDB lineage: Bacteria > Bacteroidota > Bacteroidia > AKYH767-A > 2013-40CM-41-45 > JADKIH01. The sequence goes on from JANOBV010000250.1 coordinate 6,309, forward strand.
TTTGTAAAGTGTGTGAAGCACAACAGTTACTAATATGATTACAGCACCAGTAATGAACCCACTGTTCATTAAGCGACCTTCGCCTGCAAAAAGTATCGCTAGAATAATACCATAGACAGGCTCAAGATTTAATGCTAGTCCCATGGTGTATGCTGAAACTTTTCTCAACGCTTGCAAGGATAAGATCCATGTAAGAACGGTGCAGAACAAAGATAGTATCAAGAGATAAATAAAATCACTTCCGTCAGGAATTAATTTTGAAGTATCAGCAAAGAGAAAATAAACTGGTAGTAATAATGTAAGAAATCCAAATCCGAAAGACATTTCAATAAAGCTGATCGTAAGTGTTTCGTATTTGCTAGTAATTCTTTTATTGAATGTAGCAAAAAGTGCACTTAGAAAAGCGCTAATTAAACCGAGTATTATTCCTGTTGAAGCGGTGACATCTGAATTATAAATTGACGAAATTCCTGTTACTGCCATTGCACTAAATAGAATTTCAATGAAATCAAATGGTGCTTTGTTGATCAGCGGTTCTAAAATAGAGGAGAAGAGCGCAATTGCAGAAAGACATATCATTGCAACTGAAATACTACTTGCTTTAATCGATCCGTAAAAAGTTACCCAATGAAGCATAACTAAAAATCCAATAGCCCCAATCATGAAAACTTCTTTCCTCTTGATCTTTGGAAATGATTTCCGGTAAAAAAATATTCCTAGTATGGCCAGACTGCTTATTAGCATTCTGTACCAAACCAGCATTCCTTCATTCAAATGTATTTTTTGTCCGAGCAGACCTGTAAATCCCCAGAGAAAAATGGCGAGATGCATTTTCAAGTAAGCCGTTCGTAAACTTGCGTCTTTTGCTTTTTCCATTATTCGGGTAACATTGAATTCAATCGTTCAACAAGTTCAACTACCGGTAATCCCATGACATTAAAATAACTTCCAGAGATTGATTTTATAATTGGAACATTTCCATTCACGGATTTTGATACAGTATTGCTGAAGAGATTAGGTTTTCCAATCATTCGCATAAACTCAATTTCTATCTCAGAGCACGGATTCATGTTTGAAGGTAAACATTCTTGTGCTCCGTAAGAACCGGCTTTATCGAAAGGCTTGAATTTATTGACATACTCATCAATCAATTCGTCGCTGAGTTCATTAAAGAAAACATCCGTTTCAACTGAAAAAATTGTTTTTGATTTTTTATTTAGTATACAAACGCCTGTATAAACTTGATGATTTTTATTGCTTAAATAATTTAGCATTACTTTGGCATGTGATGCGTCAAGAGGTTTGTTTAAGACATTGTCGTCAAGGCAAACTATAGTGTCAGCTGTAATTAGAAATTCGTCTTCGTGGATCAAATCTATTATTGCATCCGCTTTCATTTCTGCCAGTTTCATCGCAATTTCTGAACGCACTAATCCTTTTGGTGGAGTCTCATCAATTTCTTTAGTTCTTACTGTAAAATTGAAGCCGCATTCCTCCAATAGTTGTTTCCTTCTGGGTGACCCGGAGCCTAATACAATTTTAAGTGAAGTGAAATTTTTCAAGTAACTATCTTAGGAAGTAATACCAAAATCCGAGTAAGCTTGTGATGCCGAAAACCATATATGCCTTTGCAAAAATACTTGCGAAATGGAAGTCTTTCTTTTCTTCGGCTATGAATACCATGTATGCAAGAAGTAATAGTGGAATAAGAAAAATTCCGCATAAGATCCAAAAACTTATGACCGGATTTCCCCAGAAATTATAAAACAGAACATGAGCAATCGAAGCGATCATAAATAGGATCAATCCATAAATAACTATTTTCGATTTTTTAATCCCATATAAAATAGGTAAGCTTTTCGATTGAGATTTTTCGTCACCATCTATATCTTCTATGTCTTTAATGATTTCTCTTATCAATGAAATTTCGAAAGCAAAAACTACATACCACATTAAGAAAATGATGCTTCTATAAAATTCCGGTTCGAACAATCCAACAATAAGCACGCTTAATGCAGACAAAGTTGCGATCAGAATATTTCCGGCAAGAAATCTTTTTTTGTAAAATGAAGAATACATGTACAATGAAATTGCAGCAAACAAAGGAACAAACCCAAGCGAAAATTTGTCAATTGAAATTGCTACTATAAATCCGAAAAGCACTCCAACCGAAGTTAGAGCGTAATATAATTTTAATGCTGATGCTTCAGCGATTCCATTGTTGATCTTATTCTTTCCCGGCTTATTGTCTTTGTCTATAGAAGTGTCGTAGATATCATTAATGATGTATCCACCAGCTGCTATCAAAACTGTTGAAAAAGTAAGTAGTGAGAAAAGTAATTTGCTTAAATGATTTGGAAATACGTCAACTACTTTGTACTCAACAGTGAAAGCCGGCATTATAAGACAGTAGCGAACTAAAAATTGCGTTAAAGCAATCATCAATAAATTTGGCCATCTGATGAGTTTGAGAAAAATCATGATTGTAAATTTCGAGAAATTATTTCACCGGCCATTTGCCGTGGAGTTTCATTGTTTGTTCAATTACGTCTCTCGCACAACCTTCACCACCATTGAAAGGACTAACATATAAGCTTAATTCCCGTATTTCATGTGTTGCATCATTTGGACAAGTAGGAGCGCCGACTTGTTGCATCACATAGTAGTCAGGAATATCATCGCCCATGTACAAGATCTCTTCTTTCTTCAGATCATATTGGATCTTGATCTCGTCTAGTTTTTCTGTTTTATCCTGGACACCGAGATAAATATCTTTAATGCCTAGGTTGGCAAGTCGAGTTCTGACACTTTCAGATTTGCCACCGGAAATAATTACGACGTGATAACCTCTGTCAACAGCTTCTTTCAACGCAAATCCATCACGGATATTCATTATTCGGTGAAGTTCACCTTGCATTACGACAACGGTATTGTTTGTTAGTACGCCATCGACGTCAAATACGAAACATCGAATCGCATTAAGTGCTTGTTTGAAATTTTTCATTGATACAATAATAGAGAATAAAAGGAAAAGTAATTACTTCTTTACTTTAAACTTATCAATAATACTAGCATTCAAAAGTGAATAAATAGATTTCCTATTCTTTTGGCCGTTTAGCAATTGCAAGTGGGATTTAATAATTTCTATATCATTCCGTTTAGCCGGACCGGTTTGCATTTTGTCTGGCGGATTGTCTGCGATCTTACTTGCGGTTTCCATGATCAATGGCTTTAGTAAGTCAAATGAAAGTTTGTTCTCCTTTAAAATGTCTGCGGAAATAGAGTAGAGGTAGTTAACAAAATTATTTGCAAATACTGCTGCTAGATGAATCTTCTTTCGTTTGTCTGAAGTCACAAAATGAACATTGTTTGAAAGTGACTTAGCAAGTAATGAAAGAATTTTTTTGGTCTTCAAATTGCTACTTTCAATCAGGAATGGTACTTCATTTAAATTTACTTTTCTGCTTTTAGAAAAAGATTGTAATGGATAAAACACGCCCGTGTTTTTAAATCTTTTCGGAAAAACAGATATAGAAACAGGGCCACTTGTATGAGCAATGCAATTCGGAATGAATGGAATTGATTTTAAGACACTGCTTATCGCTTTGTCTTGCAATGCGACAATATAAAGGTCGGCGTCAATTGGAATTTCTTCAAATTTATTGACAGGTGTCGCTTTTACTTTTTTTGCGAGTGCACTTGCAGATAATTTTGTTCTGCTATATACTGCAACGATCTCATGGCCTTTCTTTCTTAAGAATGGCGCTAAATGCCAAGCTAAATTTCCGGCTCCGAGAATTACGATTTTCATTATTCCGTTGAATTATCAGACTTCTTATTTTGGATCACTCTTTTTCTGATGGCAACTATGGATCCGATGATCATAAATAAACATCCAAGCCAAAGAATATTGATTCCCGGAAAAATAATTGCTTTCATTACTATGAAGTCAGTCTTATTCGATTTTTTTTCTGAAACAGTCAATTCGATTTTCCCTGAAGTAGGATCAATTTTGCCGAATTCAAATTTCAATCCTAACTCATCTACAGAAGCTGCTTTTGTATAAATTGAAAAGTCTTTTATTACAAAAACGGGAAGACTTTCATAGATCTTTTTATTGATATCTTGAACCATAAGATCTGCGCCAACAATTAGGTCAGAATCGTTCAATTGAAATTCATTTCTGTCAAGATCTTTCTTCAAGCTTCGAAGAATTACAAAACTATTACCAGTGATGAATGTATCTCCAACCGCAAGCATTTGCTTTTTAGCCGGCTGATAATCTTCGCTATGCTCTTCTCCGTCATGTTCAGCATGAGGTTTTTCTATTTCAGCATAAGTGATGTGAGTATAAATATCTTTTGTTAAAAAATGTTTTGTCGCAGGCTCAGCTACATTTCCCATTCTTTCATTCAACTGCACGAATGGTCTTAATTCAAACTGTTTTTCTTTAATTCCAGTTTGTGGATTTGCTTTGAAATATTCAATATTGAACAGAACATTTACACCTTCTCTTTCACGTTTAGAATAAGTAACATAGTAATTGCCCATTGGAAGCGTATCGATCTTTTGTTCGATCATAATATTCTCCTTATTCGGCATATCTTTTCCTAAGTCAACGTTCTTTAGATTTCTTGAAATAACTTCTTTCTTCGAATTTGAAATCAGTGCTCCCAATAAAATCAAACCAATTCCAATATGAGCAATGGATGCACCTGAGTTTGCAAATTTCCCTTTCAATACAGTAAAGATGTATGAAGCATTTGCAATCACTGCGAAAATAGAAGCGAAGAATAATATGTAATAGTGAACTCTATATTCACCAAGATAAAATGCACTTAGTCCGGTTACTAATAATGATAACATCACACTAAGAGTGATCTTTTTTCTGAAATCTTTCCAATCTGTTTTTTTGTATTTGAAAAATTGTCCAATACCAATGAGTAGACAAATAAAAATTGCAACCGGAACTTGCCATTTATTGTAATGATCAATGACATCAACCGGTGCTGCTAGATTTAATCCAAATAATTTATTGAAGACAGGTAATGAAGTAGTAAATGTAATTTGTAAACATCCAATTACCAAGACAAGCATTCCAATGAACATCCAGAACTCTCTCGATGATAAATGTTCTTCTTCATGTGTTTCTTGAATTGCTTTGTAGTTTTTAATAAGCAAGTATGCAGACATAGCGACAAAGAATAACATGTAAATAACAAGATGTCCGGACATTCCAAGATCTGTAAATGCATGTACAGAAGAATTGCCAAGAATTCCACTTCGCGTAAGGAAAGTAGAATACAAAATGAAAAAGAAGGCGACAATTGCCAAAACGAAATTTGAAAGGATAGAACGTTTTCTGTGTTTATAAATTAGCATGACGTGAGCCAATCCAACCATAGTCATCCAAGGTACTAGCGATGCGTTCTCAACAGGATCCCAAGCCCAAAATCCGCCGAAGCTCAATGATTCATATGCCCAAGCAGCGCCCATTAAAATTCCTGTTCCAAGAATCATAACACCGAAAAACGTCCATGGCAGTGCAGGCTTGATCCATTCCGTAAATTTCTTTCGCATCAATCCTGCGATTGCAAATGCGAATGGAACAACCGTAGAAGCAAATCCAAGAAAGAGTGTAGGAGGATGGATTGTCATCCAATAATTTTGCAATAAAGGATTCAATCCTCGACCATCTTTTATTTTCGCGAGATAGTCAGGCATTTTGATGAATGGCAAATTCGAAAAGTCGGGATGTTCTCTTAACAGTACAAAAGGATTGTTTCCAAGTTTGTACCCGAGAATTACAACTCCGAGAATCATTGAAGCGAGGAAGACTTGTACAAGAGAGATAACAAACATGACACCATTCTCCCATTCGCCGGCAGTTGCAATAATTACCCATCCAAGTACACAATGCCAAAACATCCAAAGTAAAAAACTTCCTTCTTGTCCTTCCCAGAAACAAGAAAGAATATATTTCAATGGCATTATTGTATTGCTGTGTTCCCAAACATAAACATATTCGAACCGATGATTTACGATCAAGTAGAATAATAATCCAAAAATACCTGTGATGGAAATAGTGTGAATCGCAAATGCTTGTCGTGCAAGTTTACGCCATGATTTGTCTTCTGTACGAACAGAAAAGAAATATGAAATTGCAGAGAGTAGAGCTGCAGTGAATGCAGTAAATACCAGAAGGTTTCCAATCTTTCCCCAAAGGAGCTGTTCCCCTATGTATTGTATGTCCATTAAATAGAATTGTAAGATGTAAAGATCAACGTTGAGAAGTAACAGCTTTCATGTCTTCACCCGAATTGTTGTACTTCGATGGACATTTCATCAGAATATCTGAAGCAACAAAATTGCCTTCATTCATTTTTCCAATGACAACGATTTGTTCAGACTTCTCAAAGTCTTGCGGTTTTGCTTTATGTAATTGTACCTGTTTTTCTTGTCCTTCATTATCGACCAGAAAAAAAGAAAAGAGGTCGGCGTCAATTTGTGGATTATATTCTTGTGGCTTTGTTTTATTCAATTTGCCTACAACGTGAAAAGTTTTTGTTGGTTGTTCTTCTGCTACTCTGAAAGATGCATATGTACTTGAATCAGCAAGTGTACTAAGGATTGCTGCAATTGCAATTGCAATAATTACGATTGCAAAAATGTGCGTTTTTTTCATGAACTACTCAACTTGATTTATAATGCAAATTTAGCATTAAAATTAGTAGCAATACTCTATTTTTATTAAGGAAAATCCAAAAAGATCAGTTTTTTTTGCTGTTTTTTTCTAAAATTCGAACTTTTTTATCGATCATTAGAAGAAAGATCAGAATCCCGATCAAAATAATTCCAATCACGCCGATCACAACAAAGATTTTTCCGTTTGAGCGCATTGTGTCAGCCATTTCGACATCACTACTTTGAGCAAAACTCAAAACAGGAGTTAGTATGGAAACAATGGTAAATAGTAAAGAGTTTCTTATTTTCATTTTTATTCTTCAATTTTATTGCTTAGTAATTTAATTCTAACTTTTATTTCTGTGATCCAAGTTGCAAGCAAAGCCCAACCTATAACTGCCGGATAAAACACCGTCCGCATTTTACTATCTAAGTCGTAGTTGCTAAAACCGGGATTGCCACCATTTCCGGGGTGTAATGAATCGGTAAGACGTGGAAGAATCATAATGAATACAAGCATCATCGTGAAAGCAAATATTCCATACACCGCTGCAAGCTTAGCTCTTTTGTGTTCGTCGTCAATAGATCCTCTTAGGATAACGTATGCAAAATAAACTAACATAGCTGCTGCAGCTCCATTGAGTTTTGCATCATTGACCCACCATGCGCCCCAAGTATATTTTGCCCATAGACTTCCGGTTGCTAATCCTAAAATACCAAGGAAGATTCCCGTATAGGCTGACTCACTTGATTTAACGTCAAAATTGATGTCGTTCGTTGAAAGATATCTAATTCCATAGATCAACGATGCAAGCATCATGATGATCATAGAGAACCACATGGTTACATGGAAGAATAAATTGCGTATCGTTTCGTGTAAGATTGCAAGTCGAGGGACCTCAATCATAAGTCCCTGGTAAAATGTATAAAACAATAGGAGTATGCATAACCATTTCCACCATTGAAGTCCGGATAGAAGAGTGATATTTTTGTTTTTCATTTTATTAATTTACTGATCATAATAATTGAATTACTATTCACGCCAAAGATAAGGGAAGAGCAAATAGGATAGAGCAAATACCATAGCTATTAATGCAACAAGTATAATTGCAAATTGTTGATTTACTGCCCAAGCAATTCCGTCCATTGCGTTTTTTGAGAATCGTATTGTTACCATTAATACCGGAATAAGAATTGGAAAACTTAGTATTGACATTAATGCAAAATTATTTCCTGCCTTAGATGCAATTGCTGAAACCATCGCAAGTATTGCTGAAAATCCTGCGCTTCCAAGAATCATTGCTAAAATAAACATAGGCATATCTTGTACCGGGTTTCCGATGAAAAGGGAGTAGAAGCAGAGGTTAAATGCAGATAATACAAGCATCAAAAGCAAATTATAAATTATCTTTGCCAGAATAAATGAACGTGCATTTGTAAGTGTATAGTAATAGAGCATTCTTCCTCTTCCTTCTTGCAAAAAACTTTTTGAAATTGCATTCACACCTGCGAAAAGCTGAATGATCCAAAACAAAGCATTCCATGTTGGAAGATCAACAATTTGTCGAAAGGATAAATAACAAACAAAAACAGTACTGACCACATACAATAGCAAGCCATTGAAAGCATATTTTTGCTTCCATTCACTTTTGATTTCTTTTTGTAATAAGTGAACTATAATATTCATCAACTGATTTCGTAAGTGGAATGTAATTCAGGGATGCTGATCTTGTAAAATCCTGCTGCCATAAGTTTTTCTCTCCATTCAACCTGAACCTCGTATTCACCATGTACTAAAAACATTTCTTTGACTTCACCTGCCTTTTGACAAGCGAGGTATTCGAGCATTTCTTTATAGTCGCCATGTGCACTATAGCTATTTTCCTGATAGACGTCACACACCACTTCGTATTCTTTGCCGAAGATATGAACCTCTTTATTTCCTGCGGCTAATCTTCCGCCAAGACTTTCCGGCGAACAATATCCAACGAGTAAAATGGTATTCTTTTTATTATTGATATTATTTTTGATATGATGCTTTATTCTTCCTGCATCTGCCATTCCCGATGCCGAAATAATGATCATCGGTTTGTCCATGTCATTTAGAGCAATTGAATCTTTCGGTTGTTGAATATAATGGAGAGTATCGAACCCAAAAGGATCGGGATCTGTTCTAAGCGATTTTATTACGTCGCTATTGAAGCACTCAGGATGTGCTTTCATAATTGAAGTTGCATTTACAGAAAGGGGGCTATCGACATAAACAGGGATTTCTGGAAGTAACCCCGCATTTCTCAAATTGTTTAGTGCATATACAACTTCTTGTGTTCTACCAAGACTAAATGCAGGAATGATTAATTTACCTTTCTTTTCAACGCAGGTGTAGTGAACAATTTCCAAAAGTTTTTTCTCAGCATCTACTGTAGAAGTATGCAGTCGATTTCCATATGTGCTTTCGCAAATTATATAATCTGCTTGTGGAAATGGTTCGGGTACTTTAAGTATTCTATCACCCGGTCTGCCAATGTCACCAGAAAATGTAAGTCGGATTTCTTTACCGTCTTCTTTGATCTTTAAGTTGACTGCAGCAGCACCTAGAATATGCCCGCTGTCCGTGAAAGTTACTTTAACATCAGGAGCAATTTCAACTTCTTTTCTGAATGGAAGACTGTAAAATAATTCCATTGCAGCATCTACATCATCTATGTCGTAAATAGGTTCAAGTGGGGCTTGTTCTTTCTTTTCTCTTTTTTTGTTGACATATTTAAGATCGTTCTCTTGAATATGCGCAGTATCTGCCAGCATAATCGCAGCAAGATCGTGCGTTGCAGCGGTACAGAATATTTTCCCGGTAAATCCTTGTTTAACAAGCAAAGGAATATTTCCTGAATGATCTATATGAGCATGAGAAAGAATTAGAATATCAACTTCAGAGGGTTCAAATCCGAAATGCCGATTGAGTTCATCTGTCTTGGCTCCTAATCCCTGGAAAAAACCACAGTCAAGTAAAATAGTTAATCCGCTTTTTAAGGTCAAAAGATGTTTGCTGCCGGTCACTGTTCGTGCTGCTCCGTGAAAAGAGATTTTCATATATTTGGATTAGAATTCTTCGAAATTAAAAAAAGTATTTTAATACGAAGTGATTGTTAATTTTGTCAGCTATAAAAATACAAGAACTTTCAATACAACACCTATGAAATTAGATATTCTTGCATTCGGTGCTCATCCCGATGATGTCGAATTAGGAGCTTCAGGAACACTGATTAACCACATCAAAATGGGGTATAAGTGTGGCATTGTTGACCTTACGAATGGTGAATTAGGAACAAGAGGTACAGCAGAAACGCGTAAATCGGAAGCAGAAGAATCATCAAAGATCTTAGGAATTGTTGCCAGAGAAAATTTGAATATGGCTGATGGTTATTTTGTGAATGATGCTGATCATCGTCTTGAAGTTGTGAAAATGATCCGGAAATATCAACCTAAGATCGTTCTGTGTAATGCTATAAAAGATCGTCATCCTGACCATGGAAGAGGTTCAGCATTAGTAAGTGATGCTATTTTTCTTTCAGGGTTATTGAAAGTGGTAACTCAACTTGGTGGAGTAGAACAGGCACCTTGGAGACCACAAGCGGTTTATCATTTTATCCAAGACAGATTCATTAAACCTGATTTTGTAGTTGATGTGTCAAATGTTTGGGAGCAAAAAATGCAATCTGTTTTAGCATTCAAAACACAATTTTATAAACCTGATTCTACGGAACCTGACACAGCCATTTCTTCAAAAGATTTTTTGGATTTTTTGAAGGGGAGAGCGATGGAGTTTGGTCGTCCTGCGGGATTTCAATATGCTGAAGGTTTTACAGTTGAGCGTTATCCCGGAGTGAAAGATATTACAGTATTGATATAAAAAAAACACGGAGAAATTTCCCCGTGTTTTTTAATGAATAAAAACAAATTGTAATTTTTATTGTACTACAATTTTTCTAGTGACTATTTGATTTCCTGAAATCACATTGTAGCTATAGAGTCCGGATGACCAAGTTGCTGTGTTGATTGAAATTGTTGAAACACCTGCTGCTAGATTACTTCTTTTTTCAGAGTAAACAGCTTTGCCAAGCAAATCTGTAACTGTAACTGAAAAGTCAGCAACAGTTTTTGTAGTAATATTGAAATAAGTCATACCTGTTGTTGGATTCGGATATGCATTTGTGATAAACATTTCATTTGCATTTACAGAAGGAATACCAACTATAGCAGCAATATCATAACGACCAAATACTATATCGCTTGAGTTTCCTGAATTGAAATCATCATCACAGGTTCCTGCAGCAGCAAGAGCAGTGCCCGGTGCACCATCACGTTGATAAAGTACCGGTAGAATATTTCCGCTGATATGTTTTGGTAAAGCTGCAAAAACCGCTTCTTGATTTTCACCATCGCCACCTTGTGCAATTGAAGGAACGATATCGTAAGGATATGTCCACGTTTGACCTTTATCAGGCGAAGTAATAATATAAACGTGACGATGTGCTTGGTGATACTGTGCAGTATCAGCTAATTCATCGATCGTCTGATACGAAACATATAAAGTTCCATCATCTCCTAAACCGGCAGAAGGCATTCCTGTAATTCCTCCTCCATAATTTCCCCATTGAAAAGAACATGTTTGGTCAGCAGGTGCATCAAGTACACCATTGCCATTGAAATCTTCTGCTGAAGCTATTAAAACATATCCACCGGTCGCCATATTTTCATTCCAATATTCCAATCCATCTGTACCAGGGAAGTAAGAATAGCTACCTGCAGTAGCGCCATCACTCAACCACCTTAGATCGGAGAACCAAACATGGCATAAATCATTTTCATCAATTAGAACTGCCGGATCGCCACCAGTTGCAAGAAGAGTATCAGGAATTCCATCTGCATTTGTATCAGAAGTTTGTCCATTTCCTGTATTGAATAATGGAAGTGGTGATCTGTAAATAAATGTCCTAGTCCAATTTAATCCACCATCAGTTGATTTTAGTAGCATCAGATCAGTGATTGTACTTCCAAGTACAATAGCAACAGTGTTTCCTTTAGCATCAATTGCATATTCATCACCTCCGAAACCAAAGTATTCGGTAGAATCAGTTCCCGGAATTTGTGCTTTTGCACTCCATGTTACTCCACCATCTGTCGATTTTGAAAAGAAGAGAGGACCTTTTTGTCCAAGTACCGATGTTGTTGAAACACCTGTTCCTTGAAAGATAACATAAACTGAATTGTTTCCACCAGCAATCGCTTTTGGCCATGTATCTTCTGTTGGTTGCCCCCAAGGAAATGCAGTAGTGCCCCAAGCGCCAACACCTTTAGCAGCACGATAAGTCATAGACATTGCATCCGCAGAGTGAGCAACAACCATTTCAGATCCTGACGTTGTGTTTACAATATTTGTGAAACCTGTACGGACATTATCAACTCTTGTACCTGGGCCTTGTGAAGAACCCGGGACGTAAGGGAAGATCCATGAAATACCGTCGGGAGAGTAGTTGTAACCACTTCCACGATTTGGAAATGCTTCCGCTGCATCGTAAGTTGGAGAGAATGTCCACGCTACTGCATAAGAACCATCATCATTATGTACTATGCGGTTACTAATTGCATTGTTAGTTTGTAGATCATAAAATGAATAACCAACTAAATACTCATCTATGAAACTTCCAACTGTTGCAAACGATGTAGGTTGAGGTGAAGGAATTCTTGAATTGATGGCTTTGTTAAAAGGAGTTCCGCTGTCTTTATTCGACTCGCGATAATCAACTGTAACTTTTCTGTTTTTCGCCGAAGAAGGAACTTCAGCTTTCCTGAAACCTTGCGGTAATCGGGATATACTTTGCGCTTGTGAATTTAAGCATACTGCGAGCGCAAATAAGGTGAGTAAAGATTTTTTCATTCTATATTTTGTTTTAGGATTAGAAAATAAATTTGATAGTAAATTAATTCATCGAAGTTATCTAAACTTTTATTAGTAGAAAATGAAGATTGGGAATTTGATTATACAATGACATATTGGGGATGGCGTTCATCTTCTTTATTAATGAATCCCGATAGCTATCGGGATGAAAAATGGAAGAGAAACCCAAAAAAAAGTCCCGCTCAACTTGAGCGAGACCTTTTCATTTTTTTGAATCAGTTTAATCAGCTAAATCCCGGTTAAAATCCCAGTTTATTATTGAACTACGATCTGACGAGAAGCTTTTTGGCTTCCTGAAATTACAGTGTAGTTATAAAGACCAGAGCTCCATGCAGCTGTGTTTAAAGACACAGTTGTTACTCCTGCAGGTACGTTTCCTTTAACTTCTGAATAAACAACTTTACCAAGCATATTAGTAACAGTGATTGTCATATCAGACGCTGATTTAGTATCAATGTTGAAGTATGCAAGTCCTGTTGTTGGGTTTGGATAAGATTGAGTCATGAATAAGTTGTCACTAGCAGTTTGGCTAATGCCAACTACTTGAGCTAGATCAACACGAGCGAAAACGATATCACTAGAGTTACCAGAGTTGAAGTCATCATCACAAGTTCCTGCAGCTGCAAGCGCATGTCCCGGAGCTCCATCACGTTGATAAAGTACATAGATCAAGTTGTCGCTTGTTTTTGCAAGAGCAGCAAAAACAGCTTCTTGGTTTTCACCATCACCACCATCAGCGATCGTTGGAACGATATCGTATGGATATGTCCAAGTAGCACCTTGATCCGGAGAAGTGATAATATAAACGTGACGGTGAGATTGGTGATACTGAGCAGTATCAGCTAATTCGTCGATAGTTTGATAAGAAACGATGATTTCACCACCTCCACCTAAACTCATAGAAGGCATACCAGTGATACCACCACGGTAGTTACCCCAACGAAGACCAACTGCTTCACAAGTTTCATCAAGTGGAACATCTAACGAACCATTTCCATTTAAGTCTTCAGCAAATGCGATTGGCACATAACCATTTTGACCCATTGATTCATTCCAATATTCTAATCCATCTGTAGATGGGAAATAGTTGTAGCTTCCCGGTGTTCCTGCATCGTAGTACCAACGGAAATCAGAGAAAGTAACATGACAATTGTCGTTTGCATCGATTAGGACAGCTGCATCACCTGAATGACCATCTAGTGTATCTACGATTCCATCAAGATCTGAATCTGAAGGTTGTGTACCGTTCAGATCAAAAAGAGGAAGTGGATTTCTATAAATAATTGTTTTTGTCCAATTAGCACCTGCATCAGTAGATTTCAAAAGCATAAGGTCAGTCAATTGACTTCCTAATACAATTGCAACAGTGTTTCCTTTTGCATCGATAGCATAATCATCACCACCGAATCCTAGGTATTGACTTGAATCTATTCCTGGGAGAATTGATTTTGGCGTCCAAGTAACACCACCATCATTTGAACTAGAGAAATACATTGGGCCATCTTGACCATCAACTGGAGTACCGGTAACACCACTTCCTTGGAAGATAGCATAAACCATATTATTTCCACCTGCTATTGCTTTTGCCCAAGTGTCGTTGTTTGTAGTTCCCCAAGGATAAGAAGTTGTCCAAGCACCAGTTCCTTTTGCAGGACGGTACGTTAACGACATTGAAGATCCTGTGTGAGCTACAGACATTTCAGAACCTGAAGTTGTGTTCACGATGTTCGTGAAACCTACACGAACAGCTTCTGTTCTTGCAGCTGGTCCTTGAGAAGATCCCGGTACATAAGGGAAGATCCAACTTACTCCATCAGGAGAATAGTTGTAACCTGTTCCACGTTGAGGGAATGCTTCAGCAGCATCATAAAGTGGAGAGTACGTCCAAGCTACTGCAAAAGATCCATCGTCATTTTTTACAACGCGATTACTGATCGAAGCATTTGTTTGAAGGTCATAGAATGAAAGACCAACTAGGTACTCATCAACTAAACCTCCGTTAATTGAGTTTGGTTGAGGCGATGCCATACGTGCATTGATAGTTTTGTTAAATGGAATTCCACTATCCATTTTAGCATCTCTGTATGGAACAAGTAATGTTTTGTTTTTCACTGAAGCCGGAACTTCAGCTTTGCGGAAGCCCATAGGAAGACGTGATGCACTTTGTGCAATCACACCAAAACTAAAAGCAACCGATAGACTCAGGAGTAATCCTTTTTTCATTTTGATTGATAGTATTAAGTTAGACAATAATTTAGGTTCAATTTTCTTGCACAAATTTAGAGAAATCATTCTCTTATCCAAACATATTTTCACTCAGAAGCATGATGAAAGTGCCTTTTTGTGTCATTATGGTGACAGTCTTGCAAATCAACAAAATAGCCTGCCGAATTGAGATATAAACCAGCTTATCCAGATGTTAATTTTTAGGATCCAAAATCTTTTGATAAAAGCCGTTATACAACTTATTTACGGTATCTTGACTGAATCGATTTTTGACTTTCGAGATAATCTTTTGACTGTCAAATTGCCTATGGTTTTTTAACATGAAAAGAAAATTTTGTTCAAGTTGAATGGAACTATCCACATCTATCATGACTCCAACTTCGCTGTCTACAAATTCTTGAGGACCGCCGCAGCGAGTAGCTAATACAGGCTTTCCACAACTTAACGCTTCACAACAAATTAAGGAGAATGTTTCAAACCTGCTGTTCATGACTAAAAAGTCGCAGCGTTTCAAGTAGGAGTAGACTTCCTGATTTGATTTCAATCCTTCGAAAATTACTCGAGTGTTTAATACACCAAGTTCACGTGCAATTTCCATAAGCATCTCTTTGTCTTTTCCGTGGCCAATGATTCTCAAAACGAAATCATGATTTTCTTTGGCCAACTTTCCTACAACCTTGATCACAGCGCTGATGTTTTTTATTTCATCAACCAGATCAGCCACTAGTAAAATGTTGACAGTATTTTCAGTTGATTCTTTTAATTCCACAACTGGTTCAACTGTATTAGGAATAACAATTTCATTCTCGTTTCTAATTTCGCATGAATGCATTTTTTCTAATAAAAAATTAGAAACACTGATCAATCCTGTAGAATGTTTAACTAATTTTCTAGTCACGATCTTTTTTATCAATGAAAAGCCGGCAAATTTTCCTGTCGCATATCCCGACCATTGTTCGTTTATTACATATGGAATCTTGTAAATGAATGAAAGATAAGAAGCAATTAATCCGGTGCGAAGTAAAATGTAACTGTGAATCAAGTCCGGTTTATTATAGAACTGTTTACTCTTTTTAATTCCGGAATTGATAGCTCTGAAATATCGATATGCGTTTACTAGTTCTCCAAAAACACTTACATTCTTTTTAAAAGAAATAATAATTTCAAGTAAGTTGTTCTGCTGATGAGTTTCGAATTGAAATATTTCTTTTTGATTTGCACTTGAATAAGCATAAAGTACAACGACCTTATTGTCTATAGCTATTGCTTTTGCATGCTTCTGAATAAACACACCAAATTGAGGGTCATCCTTGGAAGGATACCATTTTGCAATCATCAATATGTTTGTCGACTTGTTTTTCAAAATATAATTGGCTGCAATTTAGAAAATCTTCCTTGTTTTCAATCGTAAAGAATTACCAATTACAATGACATCAGAAAAAGCCATTGAAAGGGCGCCGATCATTGGACTTAAAAAGCCAAAAGCAGCAAATGGAATAGCAATAGTATTGTAGAAAAATGCCCAGAAGAGATTTTGCTTGATTGTAGAGTAGGTGAGTCGGCTAATAGTAATTGCTTTCAATAAAATCGAAAGATCTGTTTTGTCGAGTAAAATAACTTGGGCTGATTGAATAGCAACATCTGAAGCATTGCTGATGGATATTCCAACACTTGCCATTGCCAAAGCAGGTGCATCGTTGATTCCATCGCCAAACATTGCAGTTGGGGCCAACTTCATATAATCTTCTAAGATCTTGCTTTTCTCATTTGGTAATTTCTCAAAATAATATTCTTGAATTCCGCTTTGTTCGGCTATTTCAACACATCGATTTTTTTTATCGCCACTAAGTAAGACACTTTTTATTCCCATGTCTTTTAGTTTTAGGATCATTTCTTTAACGCCGGATTTTAATTCATCTTCTATGTCAACTGTTCCAACCAGTTTGTTATTTTTCAAAATATAAATGTTGTTTGAATCATCCTTGTAAAAATGTTTTACCATTTGAAATGATCCTACACTATAAAGATCACCCGACTCTGATGTTGCATTAATTCCTATTCCTTTATCTTCCTGAATTGTTTTCCATTTGATTGAAGATTTAGAGTAAGTGCTTAATTCATTGTGAATAGATTTTGCAATTGGATGTGACGAATGTGATTCAAGAGAGTAAAGAATTTTCTTGATTTCTTCTTCAGTTATATCAAAACAATTGATTTTTTTAATTTTAAAGTTCCCTGTAGTTAATGTTCCTGTCTTGTCGAAAATAATTGTTTTAACTTTTGCCAATTGCTCAAGCGTAGAACCACCTTTGATCAGGATCCCGTGTTTAGCAGCTCTTCCAATTCCGGCAATAACTGCTGTGGGTGTGGCAAGTCCCATAGCACATGGACAAGAAATAACAAGCACAGCAATTGCGTTAAGTAACGCTTTTGAAAGCGGTAGATGAAAAATAAAAGCTGCGCCTATAAAAGTCGCGAGCGAAATTAGCAACACAACAGGAACGAAAATTGCGCTGATCTTGTCGCCGAGTTTTTGAATTTCCGGTCGATTATTCTGAGCAATTTTTACGAGGGAAATGATTTTTGCCAAAGCAGAATCTTTGATAGTCTTCTCCGCTTTTATTCTGAACGATCCATCAATTACTAAAGTTCCGCCAATCACATTATCGCCCACTTTTTTATTGAGTGGTAAACTTTCACCGGTCAACATAGATTCATCAGTAATTCCTATCCCTGATTCAACAATTCCATCGACTGCTATACGATCGCCGGTATTGAAGATTAAAATGTTTCCTTGAAGAATATTCTCAATTTCAATTTCTGAAAATGATTCAACTCCATTTAAACTGGTAATTATCTTTGCCTTCAATGGCTGTAATGATGAAAGTTCGCGTAATGCAGAAGTCGTTTGTTTGACTGATTTCTGCTCAATCATATTCCCCAATAAAACAAGTGTAATTATTGTTGCTCCTGTTTCAAAGAATAAAAAATTTGCTGAATGTTCGGGATGTAAAAGCATTCCTAAAATACTATATGCAAATGCAGCAGTTGAACCAATCACAATTAAAACATCCATATTCGGAACTCCTGCTTTGATAGAATAAAAGGCGCTCTTTCCAAAATGGGTGATTCCAATGTAGAGTACAGGCAAGGAGCAGATCAATTGAAAGATTGGATTGTGCAAAATTGCGCTCCCAATAAACATATGTAGAAAAAGTGGAAGAGTGAAAGCTAAAGCGATCAGAAATTTTTTTCTGGTTTCATCAAAAGAGTTGGTTGTGGGAATGATTTCTTCTTTATCATCAACTACATCGGATCGATCAACAACAATGTACCCGAGTTTTTTAATATTCGATACAGCTTGATCAACCTTTTCTTTTTCGACAGAATTGAAGACCACTTCACCGGTAGCAAAGTTGACATTCACATCTTGAAATCCGGATTTCTGGAGGGAACGGGTAATTGAAAGTGCACAATTTGTGCAATCCATTCCTTCAACATTCAACAATACTTTTTCTTCCATCTTGACAGATTATAAAGGTAGGACTTTTTAAGAAAGGAAGAGGTGACGAATGTCAAAATGAGAAGTGACTAGAAACAAAAATTCCCTTAAACAATTTGTTTAAGGGAAGTAAAGGGGTGAAAGACGGGGGTCGAACCCGCGACCTCTAGAACCACAATCTAGCGCTCTAACCAACTGAGCTACATCCACCATATCATCCAGTTTCCTGAATGGGCTGCGAAAATACCGATTTTTTTCACCCTCGCAAACCAAAATTTGCGATTAACGAAGTATTATTTCGAAGGAGTTTGAAAATGAGTGCTTTGAGAAGGGAGTTAAATAAAAGATTATTGAAAATTACTTCGTTCCCTCACTTTGGTACTCTTCCCACTTTTTAGTCTTGTAAATGTCTTCCCCAAAGTACTTGAGAATTGGCATTAATTGTTCGGCAGTAAGGTAGCCGGGAACAGAAGTAATAGGATCTGTTTTCTCATCAAGATAAACGGAAGTTGGGTAACTCATTTGACCATTCAAAAGGAAGGCTGCAACTTCATTTGACTTATAAGCAGTAACAAAAGTGTAGTCTTTATTTTTATAGGTAATTGTATCCTTAGTTTCAGCATCAAATTTCACAGCATAAAAATTCTTATTCATATAGGCAACAATCTTAGGATCTTTGAAAGTTGAAGCATCCATTTTCTTGCACCATCCACACCACCCGGTATAAATATCCATGAAGATCTTTTTAGGTTGTTTAGCTGAAAGCGCTAAAGCATCTTCAAACGATACCCATTGAATACCGTCTGCTGTTTTTTCTTCTTGTGCAAAACAAGTACTTGCAGAAAAGGACAGAATAAAAGTTAGTAAGAGGAGGTATGCTTTCTTCATTTTTTTAAGAGTATACTTTGAATCAGATTACAAGATAAAATAAATCCTGCCAACAAGCAGGATTTATTTTAATCTTTTATTACAAGTTCAGGGTAAAATCATCCTAAACAAAGGGGTTTAATTTACACCATGCATCATTTTCAACAATTTGCGATACAAAGCCAAAAGGATCAAAGAAGCGACCCCGCTTAGAACGATGAATACGCAGAAGAAAATAAATAAATTGGAGATTTCAATTCCCATAAAACTTGGAATTGCGGCTCCGGCTTCAGCAGGCGCTTCACCGGCGCCCGGCGGAATTAGTGCACTCAATGTTCCGGCAAATTTATTGGCAACAGCATTGGCTAAGAACCATGTTCCCATCATTAACGATGACAAACGGAGCGGGGCTAATTTACTAACCATACTTAGTCCAATTGGCGACAAACACAATTCACCCATTGTATGTACAATGTACAGAGCAAAAAGCCAGAACATTGCAATTTTTGTCGATGGGTCAATTCCTTTTACTGCATAAGCAATGATCACATAGCCAAGTGCAACCAGACCTAATCCCATTGCCATTTTCAAAGGAGAAGATGGTTCCATATTTACTTTAGCTAATTTACCCCACATCATTGTGAAGAAAGGAGCGAGAACAATGATCGCTAATGGATTGATCGATTGAAACCAAGGAGAAGGGAATTCACTTAAATGTATGTCAGCAATTTTGCCCATGAAGGCCAGTGCTATTATTGCAAGTACTCCAATTCCTTGAATGCTCATGATCGTTTTCTTTGACCATTCAAAGAACCAACCAAAAGCTTTTCCTAAAAAATAAATAAGTACTGCACCTGCACCTGCGATGACAAACCGACTAATGTGAATATCAATAGCTCTGTCTACTTGCTGGTCAGCAAATAAAGTTAATGAAGCACCGGCTTGTTCGAAACATGCCCAGAAAAAGATCACAAAGAAGGCAAGTATGAATATCACAATTATCCGCTCTTTTTCATCTTTAGTAAGTGATTTGTCAGTGAGGATTATAATTGGCATTAGAACCAAGGATGCATAAATTAAATATGCAACCAGATCAATATTTGCAATAGTATGAGCAAGTGTATTTGGATCAAGAACTGCTTCAGCTCCGAAAATACCTTTAACGATATTTTGGAAATTCAATAGACAAAAAATTAATGCAATAGAACCGGTAATTGCTCCATATGTTTTCATGTCAACTTTTGCAACGGGCATACCGATTGGTTTTCCATCAGGACCAACAAGATGTTTGTTTTTCAAAAGTTCGAATGAAATAAGACTCACAACCATTCCAATCGCTGCAGCTAAGAATCCGTATTTGTATTCAGAAAAACCTCCGCAAACTAGTGGAGAGAAGAACGCTCCCATGTTGATTCCCATATAGAAGATCGTAAATGCACCATCGATACGTGAATCATTTTTCGGATATAATTGCCCAACCATTGTTGAAATATTCGGTTTGAAAAAACCGTTACCAATTATCAACAGCGTTAAACCCATCCACATAAAAGTAATTGCGGAACCACTTTGCGCTCCTTCAGTTACTGCGCTTCCGCTCAAGTAAAGAAAGAACTGACCGATAGCCATCATTACACCGCCAATCAAAATACTTCTTCTGTTTCCCCAGAATTTATCGCAAAGATATCCTCCGAGTAGTGGAGTCAGATAAACAAGTCCTGTGAAACTGCCATATACATTTGATGCAAGTGCTTTGTCAAACAACAAAGCTTTTGTCATGTATAAAATAAAAATGGCACGCATTCCGTAGTAGCTAAATCGTTCCCACATTTCTGTGAAAAAGAGTAAGTACAGCCCACGCGGATGTCCTGTATTCGTAGATGATGTATTCATATGGTTGTTTTGAATTTTAGTAGCACGCAATGTAGTATTTTTATGTAAACAGAAAAATACTGCTGAAAATGATGAAATAGTTCGAAAGTGGGCTGAATAATTGTTAGGAATTGTTAAAATTGAAGATCAAACAAACGTTATATTTACGTCCATGAAAAAACAAATTCGCTTATTCTTGTTTCTCTTAATTGCAACATCTGCAAGCGCTCAAAAATATAATGTATTCAAAGGCGATACAATTAATCGAACCGATGTTAAAGGATTGAAGCAAGGTATTTGGAAAAAATATTACTCAAATGATGTACTGTTTTCTGAAGGAGTTTATAAAGATGGAAAGCATACAGGAACTTTCAATACTTATTATAAGAGTGGGAAGCGGCAATCAATTCTAAAATTCAGAGGAACATCAGAGATCAATGATGCAGAAATTTTTTCTGAAGACAGCGGATTGATGGCTAAAGGAAAATACATCGATAGAATTAAAGACAGTCTGTGGGTTTATTACGATCGGATGGGAAAGAAGTCTTCAGAAGAATTTTATATAAAAGGTAAGAAAGAAGGGACATGGAAATTATATTATCCAAACGGTAAAATCTCAAGATCGGTTGTTTATAAAAAGGATGTTGAAAATGGGGTTTACAAAGAGTTTTTCATGGATGGAACACCGAAAGTCGAGGGTGTCATGAAAAACGGTGGTTTTGAAGGTGTTCTGACCATTTATCATCCAACCGGAAAAGTTTGGCAAAAAGGACTTTATAAGAATGGATTGAAAGAAGGTAAATGGCCTAGATATTTGGAAAATGGAGAATTGGAGCGAGAAGAAATCTACAAAGCCGGTGTATGGATGAACCCAACAACCGATGACAAAGGCCCTATTGACGTAAAAGAGTAATTTTTAGTTAATGGCTAGTTCTTTTTTAGAATGATTCTGTTTAGGTTTCAATCCATCTGATCATTCCGTATCTTTGCGGCTCATTAATAAAGTTATGAGTAAAAAAGGTCGGGTTTTAATGGCAATGAGCGGAGGAATTGATTCTTCTGTTTCAGCCATGATTTTACATGAACAAGGGTATGAAGTAGTTGGAATGACAATGAAGACGTGGGATTATGCGTCATCTGGAAGTTCGAAGAAGGAGACAGGCTGTTGTTCACTTGACTCTATTAATGATGCTCGTTCGATTGCAGTTGAAAAGGGTTTTCCGCATTATATCATAGACATTCGTGAAGAATTTGGCAATCATGTCATCAATGATTTTGTTGATGAATATTTAGCCGGACGGACACCGAATCCATGTGTTCGTTGTAATACTCATATTAAATGGGAAGCACTTTTGAAACGTGCAGACATGCTCGATTGCGAATTTATTGCGACCGGTCATTATGCTAACGTTCGTGAAGTTGATGGTCGTTTCGTTGTAAGCAAAGGCAAAGACGAATGGAAAGATCAGAGTTATGTGCTTTGGGGCGTAAGTCAAGAGTGTCTTTCTAGAACTATTTTTCCTGTAGGAAAATATCATAAATCTGAGATCCGTCAAATGGCTGAAGACATGGGTTTCCATGAGTTGGCTAAAAAACCGGAGTCATATGAGATCTGCTTTATTCCGGACAATGACTATCGCTCATTTCTAAAGAAAAGGGTAGAAGGCATTGAGGAGAAATTGAATGATGGACTTTTTGTCAATACTGAAGGTAAAATTCTAGGAAAGCATAGAGGCTATCCATTCTATACAATTGGACAAAGAAAAGGTCTGGAGGTCGCTTTAGGTGATCCAGCTTATGTTGTTGAAATAAAGCCAGATACAAATACAGTTGTACTTGGCAGTTACGACGAATTGAAGAAGCAAGAGATGTGGGTTAAAAATGTGAACCTTATAAAATACACTTCGTTAGATAGTGCAACCGAAGTCCTTACGCGTATTCGTTATAAAGACAAAGGCACAAACAGCACCATCGAACAAATCGGTGACCGCGTGAAGGTAACTTTTCACAATTCGGTTACTGCTGTTGCGCCGGGCCAAAGTGCTGTATTTTATGATGGAGATGATGTTATTGGCGGCGGATTTATCGAAAGATAAAATCCTATGTTAAAGAACAAACGAAATATTGCCTTATTACTTATTTGTACTTCGGCACTTGCATGGTTTTCATGTAAGAAGGAAAGCGTTGTTCTGCCACCATTATATTTTAATTATTTCCCAATTGATAAAGGCAGGTATGTAGTTTACGATGTCGATTCTGTTTACCATTCTGAAAATGATAACAACAACGACGATTCTGTTTACTCATATCATTTTCAGATCAAAGATAAAATTGATAGTTCGTTCAGTGATCTTGAAGGCAGAGTGAATCAAGTCCGATTACGTTATCGTCGTGATAATGATTCTATGCAATGGGAATTGTCAGATGTATGGACTCAATATCTTTCTTCATCGAGCGCATATTTAACGGAAGACAATGTTAAGTATCACAAACTTTCATTCCCAATTAATTCAACGATCACTTGGAATGGAAATGATTCGAATACAGAAGAGGAAGAAGATTATTTTTATGATTATTTCCATGAAAGTGATGTGATCAATAATCTTGCTTTCGATTCAACGCTAAGTGTTATTCAAATCGACGAAAATAATTACGTAGAAACGATCTATGGCAATGAAAAATATGCTTCAGGTGTTGGCCTGATCTACAAAGAACGCAATGACCTTGGAAAAAGAAATGGACAGGTGGTGAAGGGGTTGGAGTATAGGATGGTTGTTGTTTCTTATGGGGTAGAATGAAAAATGAAAAATGAAAAATTGCGGATTGCGAAATTCGGATTTTGGAATAAATATTATGCATAAAAAAAGCGGAGACTGTAAAATAAACTGTGCTATTTAAAAGTAAAAGAAATTTTTACCTTTAAATAATCACAGACAATGAAAGAGAAAGACGAAGAGTATGAAGCGCTCAAAAAGAAAGCTTTGGAACAATTTAAGCGAGGCGAGCCCTT
>JANOBV010000251.1:0-11706 GCA_031411835.1 Bacteroidota bacterium
ACTGATTTTCGGCAATTTAGAATTACTCTTTTTGACTAATCAAATGACAAAAATCTTCTAAAAATTAAAAAAATAGGAATACTTTTAACGCCTTGTTTAAAATGATTCTTAATAAGAGAATGGGGACGACGACTAAGTATCTTTCTGAGTTAAAAAAAGGGCAAAAAGCCATAATTGACTCATTTACAGATTACGAGCTCTCTCTTAAACTTTTAGAAATGGGATGTATTCCCGGAGAACTCATTGAGGTGATTCGCATTGCACCATTGGGAGACCCTATTGCAATTTCGGTAGCCGGATACATGCTAAGTTTACGAATTGCTGAAGCCGCAACTGTTCGTGTGAAGCCTAATTGAATTTCTATTTATCGCCACTGTGACCAAAAAAATTAAAATAGCATTGATAGGGAATCCCAATAGCGGGAAGTCGTCTGTCTTTAATGCACTCACAGGTCTCAATCAAAAAGTGGCAAACTTTCCGGGAGTAACAGTAGAAAAGAAAACAGGCTACACTACTCTGCGCGATAAATTCGGAAATACAATTGAAGCAGAAATAATTGATCTGCCCGGGACATATTCTCTCTATCCGAAATCACCGGAAGAAAGAATTCCGTTTCAATTATTATGTGATCCACAAAATGAAGCGCATCCCGATCTTACGATTGTAGTTGCTGATGGAGCAAATTTAAAACGTAATTTATTTTTAGCCTCACAATTAGTTGATCTGAAAGTTCCCGTGGTGCTTGTCATTAACATGATGGACATTGTTCGTTTCAAAAAGATCAACATCAATTTTGAAAAATTATCAGTTCGATTAGGTGTACCAATTGTTTCAATGAATGCAAGGAAACAAGATGGCTTGAAAGAATTGAAAGAAGCAATTGTAAGCCCGTTCAGTCCACCGATAAACGACTTCATTGATATAAGACCTTTTGCTCCTGAAGTTGTAGATACAATTCGTCAGACTGTAAATGTCAAGAGTAATTATAATGCATTCCTGGTAGCAAATAATCTCGACTTAATTTCAAATTTCGAGATCCCTGAATTTAAAAAAGAAAAGATCAGAGCTGTTTGTGCTCAATACGAATTCAATGCACAGCAGATGCAGGCGAAGGAAACGTTAGAGCGTTACCGAGTGATCAGTACGATTATGAATGAATTCATTTCATCGCCTGATAATCCAATTCAAAAATCTCCATCCTACAGAATCGATAATGTATTAACTCATCGTTTCTGGGGATACTTTATTTTTCTTGCTGTACTCTTCTTAGTATTCCAGGCAATTTTTGCTTGGGCAATTTATCCGATGGATCTCATCGACTCAGCATTTGCATGGTTGAGCGTACAAGTACAGAGTTCACTTCCGCCCGGGTTAATTAATGATCTTTTAGTCGATGGAATTCTCGCCGGACTGAATGGAATAGTTGTATTCGTACCTCAAATAGCATTACTCTTCTTCTTTGTTGCAGTTCTTGAAGACACCGGTTATATGTCTCGTGTAAGTTTTCTCATGGATCAGCTTATGCGAAAATTTGGATTGAATGGAAAGTCACTCATTCCATTGATGAGCGGAGTAGCATGCGCAGTTCCGGCAATTATGTCAACACGAACTATTTCAAATTGGAAAGAGCGATTGATCACGATCATGGTAACTCCTTTGATGAGTTGTTCTGCACGTTTGCCGGTGTACACTTTGCTCATTGCGTTAATTATTCCAAGCGATTATGTATATGGAGTAAATCTGCAAGGTTTAGTTTTAATGCTCATGTATTTGATTGGTTTTGTTGCAGCAATTACTGCTGCATGGGTAATGAAACACATCATTAATAGTAAAGAGAAAAGTTATTTCGTAATGGAATTGCCGACCTACAGATTACCACGTTGGTCAACGATTGGAATTCATATAGCAGAAAAGGTCAAAGTCTTTTTATTTGAAGCAGGAAAAGTGATTGTTTCAGTTTCCATTATTCTATGGGTACTTTCTTCGTTCGGACCATCCGGAGCATTCGATAGAATTGAAGACAAATACATGTCAGACATCTACACGAAATCGATGCCATCAGAAGAGATTGATCGTAGAATGCAGAGTGAAAAATTAGAAAATTCTTACGCCGGTCGACTTGGACATATTATAGAGCCTGCAATTCGTCCACTTGGTTATGACTGGAAAATTGGCATTGCATTGATCACATCCTTTGCAGCACGAGAAGTTTTTGTTGGAACAATGTCTACGATCTATAGTGTTGGTGACGAATCGAGCAGCAAAATGACGGTGAAAGAAAAAATGCGAAATGAAATTGATCCTGAAACCGGCGGACCGAAATATACTTTTGCTGTCGGGATTTCACTGATGCTTTTTTATGCATTTGCTATGCAATGTATAAGCACAGTTGCTGTCGTTTATCGCGAAACGAGAAAAATAAAATATCCATTGATCCAGATCCTCTACATGAGTGGCATGGCATATTTAGCAAGTTTGATTGCCTATCAATTATTGAAATAAAATTATTTATCTTGGGCATCATTATTCTCAAAATCAATTCTCGATCTGTTTATGTCGCGAAATAAAATTGCTGCTGTACTTTCCAATTATATTCCTGAGACAACTGTCGATGAATGCACATCGTGGATCATTCAGAAAAATATTCATCTGAAGATTACAAAAGGTCGCGCATCTAAATTCGGCGATTACAAGCCATTAGAAAGAGGAAAAGGTCATCATATTTCTGTCAATCACGATTTGAATAAATATGCATTTCTCATCACGTTTGTTCATGAGGTTGCGCATTTACACACTTACACAAAGTATCCGTTTCGTCACGAGCCACATGGTAAAGAATGGAAAAACGAATTTAGAAATCTGTTAGGAAATTTTGTTGTTCGCAGAGTTTTTCCTGAAGATATTTCAGATGCCCTTACAGCCTATTTGAGAAATCCGGCAGCGACAAGTTGCAGTGATCACAATCTTTTCAGAACACTTAAGAGGTACGATTCAAAAGAAAATGGCGAAGAAGTATTTCATTTGGAGGAGCTTTCTACCAATTCAAAATTTGCTCTTTATCAATCGAGGTCAGGAATGATCTTTCAAAAAGGTGAGAAAATGAGAACCCGTTTTCGCTGTTTGGAACTTACTACAAAACGTCAATATTTCGTTAGTGGACTGGCAGAAGTCACAAGAATTGAAAATCATTAATTTATTGCTAAAAAAGTTCATTTTTCGGGTTGAAAATCATTTTTCGGACTTTAAAAATAGAAGATATTAATTACATTTGTGATCATACGTAAACGGAATACCCATGTCGGAGAGCGCCTTAGTGCAGATTGATCAGCATATGGTTTCAGAAATGGCTGAAACTTTAATAGGATCAGAGATCATCAAACTTGCTGCAGAGATCAATGAAAAAATACGCAATGGTGAAAGAATCTATAATTATACGATAGGTGATTTCGACCCAAACATTTTTCCAATTCCTTCAGAGTTGAATGATGCAATAATGAAAGCATACGAAAACAAACATACAAACTACCCTGCTGCAAATGGCATGGTGGATTTGCGCAAAGAAGTTTCTGAATTTTTAAAAGAACGCCAAGGATTAAATTACAACGCCGATGAGATTTTAATTTCCGGTGGCGCACGTCCTTTGATCTATGCAACATATATTACATTGTTGAATCCGGGCGAGTCAGTGGTTTTCCCTGTGCCATCATGGAACAACAATCACTACTGTCATCTCTCGCGTGTAAAACCGATCTTCGTTGAAACGCGTCCTGAAAATAATTTCATGCCGTCGGCAGACGATCTTCGTCCGCATATTAAAGATGCGACGATGATAGCCTTATGTTCGCCGTTGAATCCAACAGGAACAGTTTTCGGTGAAGCTCAACTAGCTGAGATCTGCGACATGATCATTGCAGAAAACAAACGTCGCGGTTCAGGTGCGAAACCTTTGTACTTAATGTATGATCAGATCTATTGGGTATTGACATACGGGCAAACGAAACATTACGATCCTATTTCATTGCGTCCTGAAATGCGTGAGTACACAATTTTCATTGACGGAATTTCAAAATCACTTGCAGCAACCGGTGTTCGTGTTGGTTGGTCATTTGGCCCTCGTGCAATCATCGACAAGATGAAAGCTATACTGTCACACGTTGGAGCTTGGGCACCAAAGGCAGAACAAATTGCAACAGCTGATTACTTGAAGAATAAAACTGCAGTGAATTCTTTCTTAGGACAATTCAAGCAAGCAATAGACGAAAGACTTCATGGTTTTTACGATGGCTTTACGGAATTGAAAAAGGCAGGCTATAAAGTTGATGCAATTTCACCACAAGCTGCTATCTACCTTACGATCAATTTTGATCTGAAAGGAAAGAAAAATGCAAGCGGTAAAATATTATCGACTCAGAAAGAAGTTACACAATATATTCTCGACGAAGCGAAATTGGCAGTCGTTCCATTTTCAGCATTTGGATCATCAGATGATTCACCATGGTATCGACTTTCAGTTGGAACATGTACAATGGAAGAGATTCCTGAAGTGTTCAGCAAATTAAAAAAAGTATTAAGCGAGCTTTCATAGAAGAAAGTATAAAAATAATCCACTAACCGTTACAACCTATCGCTATCGAATAGACCTTTACTAAAAGACAAGTTTGTAACAACATTTCAGATGAAAAACAATTACTGTATCATCATGGCCGGAGGCATTGGTAGCCGATTCTGGCCTATGAGTCGTAACAATTTCCCTAAGCAATTTATTGATATTTTAGGAACGGGCAAGACATTGATCCGCCAGACATACGAACGCTTTCTGAGTGTTTGTCCTAAAGAAAATATATATGTTGTAACCAATGAAGCATATTTAGATCACGTCTTTGCACAGATCCCTGAGATGAATAAAGATCAGGTATTGCCGGAGCCGCAGAGAAGAAATACTTCACCTTGCATTGCATATGCGAGTATGAAAATCTTCAGCTTGAATCCGGATGCAAATCTTGTGATCGCTCCATCAGATCACGTCATCACCGATGAAAAGAAATTTCACCAAGCAGTTTTAAAGGGACTTGAATTCACAGCAAGCAACAGTTCACTTCTAACGATTGGGATTCATCCTAGTCGACCGGATACAGGCTACGGCTACATTCAATTCAATGGTGATACTAGTACCGATGAATTTAAGATCAGCAAAGTAAAAACATTTACAGAAAAGCCAAATCTAGAAATGGCCAAGTTCTTTTTGAAGAGCGGAGAATTTCTTTGGAATGCCGGTATCTTTTTATGGAATGCAAAAACGATCTTAAAAGCATTTGAAGATCACATGCCGGATATGTACGCACTTTTTCAAGATGGCAAAGAAATGTTGAATACTCCGAATGAATCAGTCTACATTAAGAATGCATATACACAGTGTAAAAACATTTCTATCGATTACGGAATTTTGGAGAAAGCGAAAAATGTTTTTGTTCTAAGTGCAGAATTCGGCTGGAGCGATCTAGGAACATGGAAATCATTGTACGAACAACTTCCTCACGACACAAATGGAAATGCAATTGTCGGTCCGCACGTAATGGTCGATAATACAAAAAATTGCATCGTGAATATGTCGAACAACAAACTTGCAGTCATACAAGGATTGGAAAATTTCATAGTTGTTGAAACCGATAACGTATTACTAATTTGTCCGAAGGATGATGAGCAGCAGGTTAGGAATTTGGTGAATGATGTGAAGCTGAAAAAGGGAGAGAAATACGTTTAGTTTTGATTAATGAATTCAAAATTAGGATTCATTTTATGTCTAACAAGATTTTAATGAACTTAAAAAGAGAAAATCAAGACCCGCTAAGCTTTCGCATTCTTTCGACTACATCTTTCATAATAGGAGAAACAAATTCATCAATTTCTTTAATTCCAAATATAGTTTCATATGGAATTTGAATGTTCGAATTTCCATTCAACTCCGTATTTATTAAATAATTAAATTCATTAAAGATAATTTCTATTGCAATCCATATTGAGTTGCCTGATACTGATTTCTTGAACCCTTGCAATTGATAATGGTATATAATTTTTTTTACAGTTTTGTTTTCTGCTTTTATTTTATTGTCCAGCCAATTTTTTTTAAGTATCTCCCACTGACTATCCTTTGACCCCAATGTGAATTTACCATTTTCTTTATCTATTTCAAATTCAATTTTGCGGTCTGAATCTAAAAAAAAATCCTTTATCTTTCCACACTTTTCTTCAATTTGAATAAAAATTGGGATGATATTATTTTCAATAGCTTCACTTACGACATATGAGTTTATTTTTGATTTGATCTTATCTTCTTTACCAAGTTCATTTCTTAATAATTGAAGATCTTTATCGAAGTCATCTTTATCATCAATATTTTTACCTTCAGCAGCAGCAATTGATTTTTCAAGTGACCACCGCAATTGTGATCCAATGTATAATACAAAAGACTCCAAATCACCAGTGTCAGCTTTATTAAGTGCAGTCAAATAAGCTCTCTTATCTTCTGATTTAATTACTACAGGTGGAAACTTCATTTTCAGTAGAACAAAATTCATTAATAATCTTGCAACTCTTCCGTTTCCATCATCAAATGGGTGAATCCTAACAAATTTATAATGAATAATTGATGCCAACCATAGCGGATGAATTTCAGGACTTACTATATGTATATCATAGAAATCTTTCAAGTCCTTCATCATTGGACCTGTCTCTTCGGGACTAGCATAGTTAAATATCTCACCATTCTCAAGCAACACCGAATTTGGATGAGATTTATATTGACCTGGAGAAATAAGCCTTCTTGTTTCTTGCCCATCTATTGTTTTGGCTTCTTTCCAAAATGGACGTACAAGCAAAATTTCATTTAATTGACGAATGAAATTTTCGGTAAGATCACGTTCCTTATCAGACGCAAGCTCCACTATCATTTTTATTGCAACGTCATGCGCTTTCATTTCTTCAATTTCCCGTCCAGTATAATCCCCACTAACGCGATCAAAGATTAGTAAAAGTTCCGTATGTCCATATGAAAGAGTATTTCCTTCTAAATGATTTGAATTAAAATTCCATTCTAATCGAAATTTTTTCCAAAGTCTAGCCTCATCTTCCGCTTTTAAAGGCTTCAGTTTATCAAGACTAACTTTTAAAGCATCAACTTCATTATAAATTTCTATAATTGTCATTTTTCTTCTTTGAAATTAATCTTTGACTAATGTAGTTGCTCCTTTTTAAATCAAACCTTTTTATATGCAAATTTTGCCATGTAAAGTAACAAGAAACAGTTGGAATTCCAAGAACAAATTAAGGCAAATGATCAGCTAATTCAAATCTAATAACTCATGAAGCCTCCGCCAACAATTCTCCCAAACGAATTCCTCCATGCGATTCATTATAAAAACTTTTTCCTTTTGAAATAAGAAGCACTTGCGGTGATTCGTGAATGACATCATAGCGATCTGCGATTTCATTTGAAATATTTCTGTGCGCAATTAAATCGAGATAATATGGCTTGAGTGTTTCGCCATACTCCGACTTCCAATTACTTTCCAGGCGATTCAATGCCATTCTGCTAATACTGCAGCTAGTGCTATGTTTAAAGATTAGAATTTTTTCTGATTGAGATTCTGAATCGATATTGTTTAGTTGGTCGATTGATGTTATTTTGGTCCAGATCATTTTTTTGGTGAGTAGTAAGTGGTGAGTAGTAATTAGCATTGCACGATTCAATTGCTACTGCTTTTCACTATTAGTTATTAGTTGAAAGAAGGTTGGTAGTTCGCAGAATATCTTCTATCGCCTTGTAAAGTGTGTCAAGATCTTTTTGTGAATTGAACGCTTGTATTGAATAACGCAGGAAAACATTTTCGCCTTGTACCATCACCGGTATTTCAATTTTATATTTATTGTATAGCAATGATTTTAATTCCTCAGGCCTTGAAGTTCTGATTGGAATCGAACACATTTGTCCAAGGAAATCAGTGTTGATCGGACACAATGGAAGCGTATGTAGTAGAGCACAAAAACGACTGTAATTACTTTGCGCTAATTCTGCACACTGCTTTGCTACAGCCGTCCAATTGTTTTCTTTCATAAATTCAATAGACTTTGAAATAGTCAGAAATGCGGTAAAGTCGCGTGTTCCTTGTTGTTGATGATAGTCTAGAAATTGAGAATCGGATGGAGCATCACTTTCATATCCCCAGCTTATAATTATCGGATCGAACAAATTCTGCAACTCTTTCTTCACATATAAAAACGAAGACCCTTTCGGTGTCATCATCCACTTGTGACAAGCTCCTGTATATATGTCTGCTTGCAATTCACGTAGATCAAGCGGAATGTGACCGGGAACATGCGCACCGTCAACAATTGTAAGTAGTCCTCTTCGCTTTGCTTCTTCGCAAATTTCTTTTACGGGAAGTTTAAGTGCAGTAGAACTTGTGATTTGACTGATGAAAATTGCTTTTGTATTTGCTGTACATCCTTTCCAGAAATTCAGTAGAAACATTTCCTTTGAAATGATGGGCAAATAAATTTCTTGACGAACAAATTTAGCTCCGCTTTTATTGCAATAGTAATTCCATGTGCGATCCATTGCGCCGTATTCAATATCAGTCGACAAAATTTCATCGCCCGGATTCAACTTCAAACTCTTTGCGATAATGTTTATTGCATAAGTCGGATTAGGAACATAAACAAGATCTTCTGCATTGCAATGAATAAATTCTGCTAGCGCAACTCTCGCCTTCCGATGATTTTCAGCGAAACGAAATTTTATAAACTGAACCGGTTCGTATTCCATTTCCATTTGCCATTTGCGTTGATCTTCTAGAATGGGTTTTGGACATGCTCCATAGGAGCCGAAGTTGAGGAAGGTTATTTCGGGGTTGAGGTAAAAGAGGTCTTTAAGCATTTTTATTAAAATTTAAAACATGGAGAGCACGAAGCACATAATGGGAGCATAGAAATTTCTATGGACTCATTGTGTACTTCGTGCTCTCCATGTTTATTTACTTTCAAGAAACTGATGGATTGCTACCACGGACTCCAAAGCCAATTCCATCATTTTATTCAATGAACTCTGACGATGTTCAGAAGATATCGCTTCATGCGTTGGAATGACATCGGATATTGTAAGGATCGTGCCGGCCATTTTATTTAAATATTTTGCATTTGCAAAAAGCGCGAATGCTTCCATTTCTACTGCTACACAATTATTATCGATAGCAACTTTTGGAGAAGCATCAGGAGCGCGATAGAAAACATCGCTGGAATGTATAATAGCTTGTATAATCGGCATTCCTAAATTACGTGCTGTGTCATTGATCAAATCGAATGCAACACCTTGGTGACCGAAGTTATCGCCACTATAATTGAAGGCAGCTTGTGCATACGATGATTCGCTATATGCTTTGTCGACGTTAAGCACATCGTATACTTTCAATTTTTCAGTATAAGCACCTGCTGTACCAATTCTGATGATACAATCAACATCGTATTCGTTAAATAATTCATACGAATAAATACCGATAGAAGCACAACCCATTCCGCTTGCACCTATTGTTACCTGAACATCTTTGTATGTACCTGTAAAGTAAAATGCATTACGAACAGTATTGACTAATTTTGCATCAGTCAACATCGTTTCTGAAATATGTTTTGCTCTTAGTGGATCTCCTGCAAGTAAAACGATCTTTGCAATTTCTCCTTTTTGTGCTCCGATGTGTACGCTCATGTTTCTTTAAGTAAGTGGTAAGTAGTAATTGGTAAGTAGCAATGTATACGTAACTGAAATTAGTTTCTTTGTAGCTTTTGAATAAGTAATTGTAATTGAAAATAGCAATTAATAATGTTGAGTAAGTGATACAGAAATCCAATTTAGCAGACGTTGCTATTTACCAATCACTACTTACCACTTACTATAGTCCGACCATCTCTTCCGGCTTCACCCACTCATCAAATTGCTCAGGAGTGACGTAGCCAAGTTCGACTGACATTGCTTTTAATGTTTTGCCTTGCTTGTGTGCAGTTTGTGCGATCTCTGCTGCTTTGTAGTAGCCGATCTTTGTATTTAGCGCAGTGACAAGCATAAGCGAATTTTCCAGATTCTTTTGGATGTTTTCGCGAATCGGTTCGATACCAATTGCACATTTGTCGTTGAATGAAACACAAACGTCACCGATCAATCGTGCTGAATGAAGGAAGTTATAGATCATCATTGGTTTAAACACGTTTAATTCAAAATGCCCGGTTGCGCCGCCTATGTTAATTGCAACATCGTTACCCAAAACCTGAGCAGCGATCATTGTCATTGCTTCGCATTGCGTTGGATTTACTTTACCCGGCATAATAGAAGAACCCGGTTCGTTATCAGGAATAAATAATTCACCAATACCGCAACGTGGTCCGCTAGCAAGTAAACGAATATCGTTTCCTATTTTCATCATCGAACAAGCAACTGTTTTCAATGCGCCATGCGCTTCAACAATTGCATCATGAGCGGCAAGTGCTTCGAATTTATTTTCTGCTGTGATAAAAGGAAGTCCTGTTAATTTTGCAATATGTTTAGCAACATTTTCCGAATAACCTTTTGGAGTATTAATTCCTGTACCAACTGCTGTACCGCCAAGAGCAAGTTCAGCGAGATGAGGGAGGATATGATTGATAGCGCGAAGTCCGTGATCAAGTTGAGAAACATAACCACTGATCTCTTGTCCAAGTGTAAGTGGCGTTGCATCCATCAAATGCGTGCGACCGATCTTCACAACGTTCATGAATTCTTTCGACTTGGCAGCAAGAGTATCACGAAGTTTTTTGATTCCGGGAATAGTGACGTTTACCAATGCATAATATGCAGCGATGTGCATTGCAGTTGGGAATGTATCATTTGACGATTGCGATTTATTTACATCGTCATTTGGATGAATAACTTTTTTCTCATCCATCAAGCTACCTCCGCTGATGACGTGAGCACGGTAGGCAATCACTTCATTCACGTTCATGTTTGACTGCGTACCTGAACCGGTTTGCCAAACTACAAGAGGAAATTGATCATCCAATTTACCTGCTAAAATTTCATCGCAAACTTTTCCAATCAGATCAGAAGTTTCTTTTGACAAAACGCCTGCATCTAGATTAGTAAGAGCAGCAGCTTTTTTTAAATATGCAAAAGCACGAATGATCTCAATCGGCATTTTATTAATGTCCTGAGCAATTTTGAAATTCTCAATTGACCGTTGTGTTTGAGCTCCCCAATATACGTCAGCTGGAACGTCAACGATACCCATGGTATCTTTTTCTTTGCGAGTTGCCATTTTTATAATTTCTATTTGTGATTGCATTTAAATTATTTCAAGTATTCTTTCAATAGGTCTGCCGATAATTGCTTTGCCGTCTTTCACGACAACCGGTCGCTCGATGAGGATCGGATTATCAGCAAGTATTTTTATCCATTCGGCATTAGTGAATTTCTTGCCTTCGTATTTTGTTTTGTAAAGTGACTCTTTCTTTCTGACAAGATCGATCGCTTTTAATCCAAGCATTTTCAGGATCTCTTTTATTTCTTTCTGCGAAGGAGTTTCCACCATATACTCTACTAACTCATAATCTTCGTCAGTATTTTCTTTGATGAGTGCCAATGCATTTTTGCAAGTGCTGCAAGTCGATTTAAAATAGATCTTAAGCATT
>JANOBV010000252.1:0-2708 GCA_031411835.1 Bacteroidota bacterium
CCAAAACAATAGAATGCTGCCTTGTCATGGATAACATTGTTGAGCAGATCAAAGACAAATGGAGAATGGATATCATGAGCAGTTCCACCCGTTACCCGGTACTTCAAATAATTGCCAACTGAAAATAGTTTGTCCACGCTGCGAATTTAGAGCTAAAACCTTATTTGCAAGAATAATTCTTTAGTTCAATTTTTCGGAATTCACTTGGTAAAAAATCAGATTCGTAAAAACCTCAATATCAGAAGAAAAGGGAAGAACCATTCTAATGGAAACTCGAAACATAAAAATAGATGCGAATCTGACTATGATTTTATTTCCATTAGTAAGGTATTTTTTTAATTTTGCATTGCAATTTTTGAAAAGTAAAAATCTTCATTTTTTATGAGTTATATAGAAAACATACATGCCCGTCAGATCCTTGATTCAAGGGGCAATCCGACGATAGAAGTTGATGTAATTACGGATGCCGGCGTAGTAGGCAGAGCAGCGGTTCCAAGTGGAGCTTCTACAGGTATTCATGAAGCTGTTGAATTACGTGATGGTGACAAGAAGAAATACCTTGGCAAAGGTGTTTTGAAAGCGGTTCATAACGTAAACAAATTATTGAATGATGAGCTGAAAGGTTATCCTGTTTCCGAACAAGCGATGATTGACAGTAAAATGATAGAACTGGATGGAACAGAAAATAAATCCAATCTGGGAGCCAATGCAATCTTAGGAGTGAGCCTGGCTGCAGCAAAAGCAGCAGCAATTGAAACCGGACAACCATTGTATCGTTATGTAGGTGGAGTGAATGCAAACCTTTTACCGGTTCCAATGATGAATATCCTTAACGGAGGTTCTCATGCCGATAACAGTATCGACTTCCAGGAATTCATGGTCATGCCGGTTGGAGCGTCATCGTTTGCTGAAGCTCTGAGAATGGGAACAGAAGTGTTTCATCATCTGAAAGCTGTATTGAAGAAAAAAGGTCTTTCAACAAATGTAGGTGACGAAGGTGGTTTTGCGCCAAATATGAAGTCGAATGAAGAAGCGATTCAATCTGTTTTAGATGCAATTGGAGAAGCAGGATATACTGCAGGGAAAGATATTTACATAGCGATGGATGCAGCAGCGTCAGAATTTTTTGATGCGAAAGAAGGTAAGTATATTTTCAAGAAATCAACAGGCGATAAATTAAGTCCGGCAGAGATGGCCGCTTATTGGGCCGATTGGGTGAAGAAATATCCGATCATTTCAATTGAAGATGGTTTAGCTGAAGATGATTGGGACGGATGGAAAAGATTGACAGATGCTGTTGGGTCAAAGATCCAATTAGTCGGAGACGATCTTTTTGTGACGAATGTTAAAAGATTGAGTAAAGGGATTCAGGATAAAGTAGCAAACTCTATCCTTGTAAAAGTGAATCAAATCGGAACGTTAACAGAAACGATAAATGCTGTTTCTATGGCACAAAACAATAGCTATACAGCTGTTATGAGTCACAGAAGTGGAGAAACCGAAGATGTCACCATTGCTGATCTGGCCGTAGCATTAAGTACGGGACAAATCAAAACCGGCTCTGCAAGCCGTTCAGACCGGATCGCTAAATACAATCAATTATTAAGAATTGAAGAAGCTTTAGGGTCAAATGCTAGATTTGGCGGAAAAGATTTTAAATTTGTAATCAAATAAACCTTCTTTTCAGGAAGCTGTTAAATGGATCAGGATACTTTAGATAAAATCGCTTCAGGAGAATACTCGATCTCACCTCGTTCAGGAAGATTAAGAAAGAGAGTGAAAGTTAAAAAGAAGAAACCATTTTTGCAGCGCTCTGAAACAAAGAAAAAAATCACCACATTGGTTTGGATACTTCTTCTTCTGGGTTTCATTATCAGTGTCGTCCTGGTATTACCTGAGATTAATTTTGAAGGTGGAGGAAAGAAAAAAGATAATTTAGAAAAGGCCATTGGACGTTAGTCAGGTCTTCATTAGTAATAGATACAATAATAATTCATAAGTGAAAACGGATAAAATAAAAGATGCTTTTGCCAGAGTGGCTTTGCCAATGGCAGTTGAGACAAAAGACTTCATTAAAAACAATGGTCACTTTATCATAGGTCAATATTCCATTGAGCAGGTATACAGTGGCATGAAGGGAATGGTCGGAATGGTTACTGAAACCAGTAAGCTCGATCCGGATGAAGGTATTCGTTTTCGAGGGTATAGTATTCCTGAACTTCGCGAAAAACTTCCGAAAGCTCCCGGAGATACTGAACCACTTCCTGAAGGGATATTTTATCTGATGCTTATTGGCGAAATGCCGACTGACGAAGATGTGACCAATGTAAGTAATGCATGGGCACGTCGGAGTAATGTTCCAAAGCATGTGTTTGATACATTGGACAAACTTCCATTGACAACGCATCCGATGACACAATTCAGCATTGCGGTGATGGCACTACAGACTGAATCAGTTTTTGCGGCTGCATATCGCAAAGGGCTTAACAAAAAAGACTACTGGGAAGCATGTTACGAAGACGTAATGAATCTGATCGCACGTCTTCCACGTGTTGCAGCTTATATCTATCGTCGCATCTATAAAAACAACATACATATTGAACCTGATCATAAACTGGATTGGGCGGCAAACTTTGCACACATGTTGGGCTATGATGATTATGATATGAAACGAATGATGCGTTTGTATCTGACACTTCATTGTGATC
>JANOBV010000253.1:0-3053 GCA_031411835.1 Bacteroidota bacterium
TCTTCCTTCACTGTATTTCCTAAGATATTATCGAAACTATCGATATAGATACCACGGAATGGAGGAGTCTGTTGTGCTTCTACTCTGAAGGAGAACAGATAGAAAGTCAGAAGTGCGATTAAGTATTTGTGTTTCATTTGCAGTTCAGAGATTTTAATTTTCTGATTCATTGCAAACTACACCTAGACCATCCCATTGAATTGAACTTAACAGTCAATTCATCGACTTGTAAGAAATTCAACTGTATTCAAGCTTCATTCTGGAATGATTATGAAACCTTGATCCAAATTCAGATTTTTATCGTTTTTTCGCAGTTATTGTGAATGAAATTAGCTCTTTGGCGAATAGTGGGCTTGTAATTTATTGTTCTCTTAACTGATAAATTCGTGTTGTTTTTAAAAATAAGTCGTTTTTATGGGCTCTGGTTACAAATATCCTTGGCTTTTAGTTTTCTTTGTAGCAAAATTAGTAATCTGAATATGGGAAAAATTGCTCTGGCTTTGCACGGTGGTGCCGGTACTATTCTTAAATCTGCAATGTCGCCTGAAAAGGAAGTCGCATATAAGAATGCTTTAAATGAGGCATTGACAATAGGGTATTCTACGCTTGAAAAAGGTGGCTCTGCTCTAGATGCTGTAGAAGCTACAGTGATAAGCTTGGAAAATTGTCCACTCTTTAATGCCGGAAAAGGTTCGGTGTTTACAAATACAGGTTCACATGAAATGGATGCTGCTATCATGTACGGAAAAGATCTGACTGCTGGTGCTGTTGCCGGTGTAGTTGGGGTGAAAAATCCTATTCATCTTGCTCGAATGATCATGGAGAAATCGGACCATGTACTTTTAAGTGGTGAAGGTGCAGCAGATTTTGCACGATTACTTAAACTCGATTTTGAAAATGAAGAATATTTTTTCGATCAATTTCGATACGAACAATTTATTGAGATCCGTGAAACAGATAAATTCCAACTCGATCATACAGAGAAAAAATTCGGAACCGTTGGCGCTGTTGCATTAGACTTGAATGGAAATACTGCTGCTGCAACTTCTACAGGTGGTATGACAAACAAACGTTTCAATAGAGTGGGCGATAGCCCCATTATTGGCGCCGGTACGTATGCTAACAATTCTACTTGTGCAATATCTTGTACCGGTCACGGTGAATTTTTTATCAGGGCGGTTGTTGCCTATGATATTTCATGCTTGATCGAATACAAAGGTCTTTCACTATCTGAAGCCTGCGAATTTGTAGTAAATGACAAACTGAAAAAATTTGGCGGTGAAGGCGGACTAATCGCTCTCAATACAAATGGCGATTGTGTACTTAGCTTCAATTCTGATGGTATGTACCGCGCTTGGAAAACATCTGAAAATAAAAAAGGAGTTGAGATCTATAAGTAGAACTCAACTCCTATTATTTTCCCAATCTATTTTATTGTTTAATAAATCGGCCGTCTAGAACTTTACCGCTCTTTGTTATTGCTTCTATAAAGTATAAGCCGGAAGATAAATTTGAAACGTCAATTTGGTTTTTGTAGACTGAAGATTCAATCAATCTTCCTGTTGAATCAAAAAATCTGATCAATTGTACAAGATCATTTAATTTACTTTCAATTTGAATTTTATCACCTGCAGGATTGGGATAAATAATAAAATCATTGTAAGTGTCTGGATTAGTGATTTTCAAAGTCAAACCATTACTTAATTTCCAAAAATCTTTTAATATACGTCCACTTAGATCATTCGATTGTGAGCCTGCTCCGATATAAATATCATTGTTCAAACTAAATCCACCTGCATAGCCTCTTGGTAAACCCGGGAATGTTCCCTCTAAAGTCCAAGCATCACTTATTCCATCATATTTGTAAAGCATATTCATAGGATTGTGACTGATGCCTGTATATTGATAATAATATCCACATAAAACATATGCTGAAGATGCAGTCGAATAAGTACTTGTACTATTCACATACGGTAAAGTAAAATCGGCTTTTTGTGTCCATGAATTAGTTACTACATCATAAGCAAAGAGATCCTTATAATAACTAGTTGAATTCGTTCCGTTCCCTATGCCGATGTAACCGGCATTCCCAATCGCAAATCCTGCTGCTCCATTTCTTGCAACTCCAGGGAATGGACTTTTTAATGTCCAAGTATTATTTGGTTGATCGTATTCATAAAAATCTGTGACACTACTACTTCCAATGTAACCGGTCCCTAAGTAACCATAATTGCCAATACTAAAGCAAGCTGGACTTTGACGCGCACTTCCTGCGAAATTTGCTTTTTGTGTCCATGTATCTGTCGGTTGATCATACTCCCACAACTGATTTGTTCTTGAACCTCCGGTTAGTGCACCGCATGCAATATAAGCCTTGCTGCCTATAGTAAAACTTCCACATGCCCACCGACCTGTGCTGGGCAAACTTGATTTTTGCGTCCATGAATTCGTTGTTGGATCAAATTCGTAAAGTTCAGAGTAGCCCTGCGCAAGTGAGTCAACTCCCATGCCTATGTAGCCTTTGCCATTGATGGAAAAAGCGCTAACAGCAAATCTATTTCCACCAGGGAAATCGGGTAGTTGGAGCCAAGATAATTGCCCATTTGAATTAAATCCAATACACATGATTGATAGTAAAAATAGCAGTCTTTTCATATTTTTCTAAGGGTTTAGAATTTGGGTTTATAAGTTAATTGCGATTCCAAAATAGAGTTAAATTTCGTTTCAGCCAATATATTTATGCTGATTAACCATTGCAAATAAAACAATGATGATTATGGTTTTGAAAGCCAATTATTAATAAATCATCTTGTTGAAGGAATTATTGTTTGTGTTTTAACAATTGCACCTTCTTTCACCTGAAATATAACCTTTTTCACCATTTAATCTTTGAGTTTAGTCATATGTTTGGTACATTTGGTTATTCCAATTCCAACGATGAAAAAGAGTTTTCTCTTTCTTTTTTGCACAACGATTTTTTTGCTTTTTCAACAGAAAAGTGTTGCCACACATATTGTGGGTGGTGAAATGAATTACAGATATCTTGGTAGTAA
>JANOBV010000254.1:0-1223 GCA_031411835.1 Bacteroidota bacterium
GCTCTGATGGTTTTTGGCCGGCACCAAATAGAATTATTCCATTGGCAAATGATAATATTTTTGCTAATCTAATGTTACCAAGACTTGCAACAAAATATGCGAAGGTCAGTCATAATGAAAGTTTGAGTGTTGGACAATTAGGAAATTATTTTGCGTATGACTTTAATGTTCTCGGACTTGACACTTCAGGAAATTTCACAGTGAGTTTAATTCCCGTTTCATTGAATGTAATTTCTGTTGGTGCTGTTAATGTTTATTCGAATGTAACATCACTTCAATCTATTCATGATTCTATTTCATTCAATCTCGATCCGACAATTGTAAACGGAGACCAGATCGTTTATGTTGTTCAATGTGATAATGGTTTATATGTAGAAAGTGATACGATCATACAGACGTATGGAATTCCTCAGCCAATCATTGTAGATAATTGTTCCAATCTTGCGAATTGGACTGCAGGAACATTATGGGATCTTACAACAGAAGATTATACTTCAGCAGGAACATCAATTACAGATTCTCCATTCAATGATTATGCGAGTAATGATTTCAAAGAAATTGTTTTGGCAAATAACGTTGACTTGACAGGAATCGTGAATGCGACTTTATCCTTCGATGCAAAATGGGTAACGGAAAAGGGATTTGATTATGTACAGTTAGCTGCTTCTGCAGATAATGGAGCGACGTGGACAAATTTATGCGGGCGATATACACAGCCATCAACGGAACAGACAATTTTAGGCGAGCCATCGTATGAGGGCGTTCAATCGACATGGGTTAGAGAAACAGTTAGCTTGAATGATTTCATTGGACAGAATATCAAATTACGTTTCAGATTAGTGAGTGATGGATTTGTGGAGTACGATGGATTTTATTTCGACGACATCTCAATTGAAACATTAAGTTCGGGAGTAGGAATTGTGTCGGCACCAACAAATATTTTTATATCACAAGCATATCCGAATCCTGCGACAGAAAAAGCAGAAGTGAATTATAATCTTACAAGTGCAGGCGATAAATTTTTAGTGTATAATACATTTGGACAAATAGTTTTCGAGAAAGAAATACAGAATACGAATGGAACGATTTTAATTCCGACATCTGATTTGAGTAGTGGGAT
Source organism: Bacteroidota bacterium (assembly GCA_031411835.1). GTDB lineage: Bacteria > Bacteroidota > Bacteroidia > AKYH767-A > 2013-40CM-41-45 > JADKIH01. The sequence continues at coordinate 1,121 of JANOBV010000254.1, forward strand.
GTATACGTATTGTGTGTTGCAGAATGTTGGGGGTAGGAGTAAGGTTGGGAAATTCATGGTAACTAAGTAAGATAAAACACAAGTTCACAAAAGACCACGGAAT
>JANOBV010000255.1:0-1853 GCA_031411835.1 Bacteroidota bacterium
AATTACCATGGCAGAAGCACAATCACAAAAGGAACTGGTCCGCAAATGGTATGTTGTTCGCGCCATCAGTGGAAAAGAAAAGAAGGTAAAACAGTATATCGAATCTGAAATAAACAGATTAAAACTAACCGACTATGTCGCCCAGGTTTTAATTCCAACTGAAAAGTTCTATCAGATAAGAAATGGAAAAAAAGTTAGCAAAGAAAGAAATATCCTTCCCGGATATGTACTTATCGAAGCTGCTTTGACTGGTGAGATTCCTCACATCATTGAAAGTGTCACAGGTGTGATTTCTTTTCTTGGTGCTAAAGGCGAACCACCTGCTCCTTTACGTCAATCGGAAGTGAACCGGATTTTGGGCAAAATGGATGAACTGGCAGACAGCGAAGCTGTGATGTCGGTACCTTATGTTGTCGGAGAAACTGTTAAAGTAATCGATGGTCCATTCAATAGCTTCTCCGGAGTCATTGAAGAGATCAACGAAGAGAAAAAGAAATTAAAAGTGATGGTTAAGATCTTTGGAAGAAAAACTCCACTTGAACTTAGCTATATGCAAGTAGAAAAAGAATAATTGAATTGATTCAAATTCCCAACGATCGGCGATTGCTTCCAATCCTTCTCCGCAAGTTCTGAAGAAAATGAATTGAATCGAAATAGTTAATCAGTTAAACAAATATGTAATCCGATGAAAGCAATTGCTCGTCATCACTTACAGAATTTAAAATTCCAATGGCAAAAGAAATAGGCACATACATAAAATTGCAGGTAAAAGGTGGAGCAGCGAATCCTGCACCTCCAATTGGACCTGCATTAGGTGCGAAGGGTGTAAACATCATGGAATTCTGCAAGCAGTTCAACGCTCGTACGCAGGATCAACCGGGAAAAGTTTTACCTGTAATCATCACCGTTTATACAGATAAATCGTTTGAATTTGTAATCAAAACACCTCCTGCAGCTGTTCAGTTAATGGACCTTGCAAAGATCAAAGGTGGATCAAAAGAATCAAACCGTAACAAAGTTGGTTCGGTTTCTTGGGATCAGGTTCGTTCAATTGCAGAAAACAAAATGCCTGACTTAAACTGTTTCACCATTGAATCAGCAATGAGTATGGTAGCAGGTACTGCACGTAGTATGGGAGTTACTGTAACAGGTGACAGTCCACTTAAATAAGAAATAATTTTTCGATAGTAGTAAAACGAAAATCGAAAAACAATTTATAACAGAAGGAGGGGGAGATCCTATCAAACCCGTTAATACTTCAAAACTTTAATTCAATGGCAAAAGTCAGTAAAAAAAGAAAGCAGGCGATAGCTAAAGTTGACCAAACAAAGTCATACTCACTAGCTGAAGCTTCTAAGATCATCAAGGACGTAACGTTCACAAAATTTGATGCATCAGTAGATTTAAGTATTCGTTTAGGTGTTGATCCACGTAAAGCCAATCAAATGGTTCGTGGTGTTGTTACGCTTCCACACGGAACAGGAAAAACAAAAAAGGTACTTGTACTTTGTACACCTGATAAAGAAGCTGAGGCGAAAGAAGCTGGAGCTGATTTCGTTGGATTGGACGATTATATTCAGAAGATCGAACAAGGTTGGACAGATATCGATGTAGTTATCACAATGCCTAGCGTTATGGGTAAAGTAGGTAAACTAGGTAAGGTACTTGGGCCCCGAAACTTGATGCCGAATCCGAAGACCGGAACTGTAACAACAGATGTTGGTAAAGCAGTTAGAGAAGTGAAAGCCGGTAAAATTGATTTCAAAGTTGACAAGCAAGGAAGTATTCATGCTTCAGTTGGAAAAGTATCATTCGATGCTCAAAAACTAGAAGAGAATGCATCTGAACTTCTT
>JANOBV010000256.1:0-2627 GCA_031411835.1 Bacteroidota bacterium
CGATGGTTCGATTCCATTCATCACCACCATTTATCAAAACAGAATCATGAAAAACGTTGACAAAGACATAAAGTTTGATCGAGTTCTTCTGATTGATGATAACGACATTGATAATTTCATCAATGAACGTATGATCACTACTAACTCTTTTTCTAAGATAGTCATCGTTAAAAATAGCGGCGAAACTGCACTTCAATTCCTTAAAGACAATAGCGAGAATCCCGAAGTGTTACCGCAAGTAATATTCCTTGATTTGAATATGCCTGTGATGGATGGCTTTGGCTTCCTTGAAGAATATGAGAGTTTACCGGCAAGCGTTCGCACAACCTGCAAAGTGATTGTTCTTTCATCTTCGATCAGTCCGGAAGATATCAATCGTGCTTCTACAAATCAGTATGTTGTGAAGTATGTGAACAAACCATTGAATGAAAAATATCTTGAGGCGATCAATTTTTGATCCTTGAAATTAGCAAAAACGAAAAACGCCTTCTGAATTATCAGGAGGCGTTTTTTTGTGAATCGTAAATTATAAATCGTGAATTGAAGTGCGAATTACAATTCACGATTTTCGATTTTCAATCCTTAATCGGATTTGCCATTTTACGAATCATAGCATCATCCAATTTAATATACCATAGCATTCTATTAGGACCTTGATTTGCTTTTTGGAATGCATCATAGATCTCATTCAGCTTTTTCACTTTCTTACGGAACTCTTCCGGTTTGATGGCAGCTTTTAGCATCTTGATAAAAATAGTTGCGGGCTCATACAATGCTTCGTCTTCTACGATCTGACGTTTTACTGACTGAAGTAATTGAGAACATAGTCCATCTTCACCCATGTAACAATATTGCATTGCTTGGAACAATTTATATTCAACATCAGTGAATGTAAATCTCTTCATCGACAATTCGTTTCTCAAATTATTGAGGATACGTGCAGAGCCCGAGAAATCTCCTTCATAGAATTTTCCAATAGCAAGAAAGCGACGGAAAGAAACGTGAGGATATGGTTCGTTGATATTAGTATCGAAGTTTGAATCTAGATCAGCGTTAAGATCATTTAATTCCTGAACATTACCATTCACAAGGAAGCGTTCAACTTTAGAAGAAAGAAATTGTGTTACATAGAAACTGAATACCGGTTTGAAAGCGACTTCAGGAACTTCGGTGTTGATCTGGCGATAGTAATGATCGGCACGAACAACATTTCCTGTTTTCTGATAGTATTCGAAATATAAATAGTCAACTAAAAATTTAATGCTTTGATAGAAAGTATCCATCTCATATTTATCAAAATTCTTTTTGATGTTTTGAAGAATGGTATCAACTTCTATTTCCAAAGACTTAAGACTTTCAGAACGTGTGAACACACACATGTAGTAGATACGTACAATGTTGTACATTACTGAAAGACGGTGTCCTTGATATAGTTCAGAGATATTTGTCAATTCACGTAAAGCTGCCTGAACTGCTTCACGATCTCTTTCATCGCGAGTAAGTAAATAATTTCCTGTGCGTTTTACAAAATCATAGAAAAGGTCTTCTGCTTTAACCACAGCCAAGCTATAAGCGACGTGACGATTATATTCTTTTTCATAATAATCGAAATCGCCATTGAACATACTCAAACGTGCAAGTGCTTTATATACTACGATCAATTCATTTGACAGATCGTATTCTATTAATTGTTTCTCTAAATTTTTCAATGCGCGGATTGCAACTTCACGATCGTTACCAAAAACCATTGCAGGTACCATTGACACTTTGTCTTTCAATGCACTGATTGGATTTTTGACATTCTGTGCAAGGTATTGAGCGATACGTTCGTTCAATCTAGACTTTAATGTATAGTATGTACTAGGATTAACTTGAAGAAGCTCCATCATCTGTCCTTCGTCGTAATTATTTTTACGAGCCGATTCCAATACTAAGTAAGGCTTGTTATTTTTTCTTCCGGCAACGGCAGATAACAATTCCTGATACTCAGCGTCATTTAGTTTTTTGATGGTCTTGTTTAATGTTTCCATAATTATCGAAGCAGTTTATGTTGTTTTTCTGAGGGGTTTAACGGCGATAAAAACTATTTAGATACATTTTGCAAAATTTTCTGAAATAAGTCGCTTTTCCATTGTTTTATGTACACTATTCTTTGATTTCAAATCAAAAACGAAGAATCTCTTTACTTCACTTTCTTCTTTCATGCCCAAAACCATTTATACAAAAACACATGAAATCTTACAGTTGTAAGAAGGTCGTTAGATTCTAAAAACAACAGGCTTCTCTATTAGTATATATTGTCATAAGATCAAAAACTATTTAAAATGAAAACAATTATCGCTAAATCAGAAGATGCAATTCAGCCTGCAGGTACATTAAAAGCTATCCGCACTAGAGCAGCTTCGCACAAACTATTCACTTATGCTTTAGAGCTGGTGATCCTTTATGTACTGGTATTTGCAGCAATGAGCACATTTGCGCAAGAACCTGCTACAGCAACTAAACCAACCGGTAAACTGGAATTCGTAAAAGAGAACATTGTTTTCAATTCGGGTAAAGTTTATATGAATTGGGTTTCAAAACCATCTTCTGATGACTGTATATATGTCATTGAAAGATCGATCGAC
>JANOBV010000257.1:0-8274 GCA_031411835.1 Bacteroidota bacterium
TTGCAAGTTTTTGAAACCGGCGTTAAGTACCAATTCTATCATGCACTTGCAATACTCGCAATAGGCTTATTAGCAGATAAAATTAATTCGCCTGCTCTTAATTACTCTTCATGGTTTTTCGCGGCAGGAATATTGTTATTCTCCGGCTCATTGTACTTACTAAGCACCATAGACATAAACGGAATGACAGGGATCAAAAGTATTCTCGGACCAATCACACCACTTGGTGGATTGTCATTCATTCTCGGTTGGATAAGTTTATTCATAGCAGTGCGTTCCAAATAATTTTAAAAAAACAAAATCATGTTCAAAGGCATTCTCATTCTTTCAATAGCAAGTACATTTTTCTTTGCTTGTAAATCGAATAAAGAAACAACTGCAACAGCGGATACAACTTCATCTGCACAAACAAAACCAAATGAAGTAAAGACTGAATCATCACCAACTACAACTGAAACGGTAGCAATTCCAACAGAAACAAAAACCAAAGTTGATTCTGCGAAACAAGATCTATATAGATTTACAATTGTCTTCTATTCTATTGGTTCAGGAACTGAAAATAAATACATGATTGCATTCGAAGATTTCGTTGGTGTTTTCTCAGGAAAAGTGGGTAAAAATATCGATTACGAAAAGACGGGCTGGGGTCGTGAGGGGGAAACGGATTATTGTCTGCGCCTCAATGAATTAACACCAAAAGAACAAGAAGATTTCATCACTCAAACGAATGAAGTTTTAAAGGGTGCAAAATGGGTACATGTCTATGAAAATCAGCCGTGTATGCATAAACCCAAGCGTTAAATTGGGCATTCTGATAAATTTTCACTTTCTTTGCACCACACTAAAAAAGACCTTTAAACATGAACGAATTTGGCCTGAAAGCGAAGGATGCAACCATCGCTGACCTAGGTTTGAAAAATGTTGCTGATGCATACTGGAATTTACAGCCTGCAGAGCTAGTTGAAGAAACCATTCTTGGTGGCGAAGGTATGTTAACCGACACCGGAGCACTTGCAGTTGACACAGGAAAATTTACAGGAAGATCACCGAAAGATAAATTCATCGTATGCGATGAGACTACAGAGAAATCTGTTTGGTGGAGTGATATCAACATTAAATTTGACTCTGATAAATTTGACCACTTATATAACCGTGTTACAGGATACTTACAAGGCAAAACGATTTACGTTCGTGATGCATATGCTTGTGCTGATCCAAAATACAGATTGAACATTCGTGTTGTTACAGAATCACCTTGGCACAATTTATTTGCAAACAATTTATTCCTTCGTCCAACGAAAGAAGAAATTCTAGCTCAAACAAAAGCTGAATGGACGATCATTTGTGCTCCCGGATTTCATGCTGATCCGAAAATTGATGGAACACGTCAAAGCAATTTCGCAATACTAAATTTTACCAAGAAGATCATTCTCATTGGTGGAACCGGATATACAGGTGAAATTAAAAAAGGAATTTTCTCTGTATTGAATTATGTGCTTCCACATGAGAAAAAAGTTTTGTCTATGCATTGTTCGGCGAACATCGGCCCTGATGGTGACACAGCAATTTTCTTCGGACTTTCAGGAACAGGAAAAACGACTTTGAGTGCTGACCCAAATCGTGGATTGATCGGTGACGATGAACACGGATGGGCAGACACAACAGTCTTCAATTTCGAAGGTGGATGTTATGCTAAATGCGTTAGCCTTACAAAAGAAAAAGAACCGCAAATTTTTAGTGCCGTTAAATTTGGTGCTCTTGTTGAGAACATTGAATTCATTGAAGGAACTACAAAAGTTGATTACGACAATATCAGCAAGACTGAAAACACACGTGCAGCTTACCCGATCGATCATATTGACAATGCAGTTGAACCATCGATTGCAGGAATTCCAAAGAACATTTTCTTTTTGACATGTGATGCATTTGGTGTTCTTCCTCCAATATCTAAATTGGATGCAGGACAAGCAATGTATCATTTCATTTCAGGTTATACTGCAAAAGTTGCAGGAACAGAAATGGGAATCACGGAACCTACAACTACATTTTCTGCATGTTTCGGAAAAGCATTTTTGCCTTTACATCCAACAAAATATGCAGAACTTCTTGGTGAAAAATTAAAGAAGCATAATGTAAATGTTTGGATGATCAACACAGGTTGGTCAGGTGGTTCATTTGGTGTAGGTAATCGAATGAAATTATCTTTCACACGCGCAATGATCTCTGCGGCATTGAAAGGCGAACTTGACAAAGTTGAATTTGAAAAAATGCCTGTATTCGGTTTAGCGATGCCTAAAACTTGTCCCGGTGTTCCAAATGAATTATTGAATCCAAGAAATACTTGGGCAGACAAAAGCGAGTTCGATGCAAAGATGAATACACTTGCTTCATCATTCGTTTCTAACTTTGCTCAGTATGCAGAATACGCTACACCTGAAATTCTAAATGCAGCACCGAAATTAACGGTGAATGCATGACTGAATTAGAGTTGATATAATTTCAAAAACCTTCTTCCTCCGAAGAAGGTTTTTTTTGTTTCTTGTCACTACTAAAACTTAATCGGTGGATCTTTATTTCGGCAATGTAAATTCAGAAGGTAAAATTATTTTGGAAGATGATGAATTCCGTCATTTGAAAGTAGTGCGTACTTCTATTGGTGACAAATTAATGATCACTGATGGAAATGGAAATATTTTTACGACAACGATTTCCGAGATCAACAAACACAATTGTGTTGCAATAATTGAATCGACAATTGTAGAAGAAATTTCGAAACCAACATTACATCTTGCCATTGCTCCGACGAAGAACATCGACAGAATAGAATGGTTGGTAGAAAAATGCGTTGAACTAGGGGTCTTTCAAATCTCATTTCTTCAATGTCGACATTCAGAAAGAAAAGATGTAAAGACCGATAGGTTAAAGAGAATTGCAATTTCAGCGATAAAACAATCGGGTAAATCAATTTTACCACAGATCAGCGAAATGATTTCTTTCAATAATTTTATCAAATCGGAATTAGAGGAGCAAAGACTGATCTGCGCAATGGAAGCAGGAAAAGAGAGTCACATCAAACACTTACTAAAGCCAGCAAAGAACACAGTAATTTTGATCGGCCCCGAAGGAGACTTTCATGAAGAAGAGTTGAAGTTGGCAAAAGAGAATGGATTTTTGTCGACCGGGTTAGGGCCTGAACGGTTAAGAACGGAAACAGCAGCAATGGCGGCTTGTGTTTATTTCAATTTCAATAAACATAAGTGATAGTTCAAAAAATAAAATATTAAAATTTCAGCCACGAATACACGAATAAAAAACAATTCATTAGTGAATTCGTGGCAGAAATTAAAGTGCTTTAGTGTTAAAATTCTAGTTATTACAGCCTACTTAAATTGTACTTTAGCACAATGAAAAAAATCATTTTCATCCTTCTTACCTTTTCCTTTCTAAATGTGAGAGCAGGAGATCCGGCGTTTAAAATAGCATTGCTAAAATACAATGGTGGTGGGGACTGGTATGCAAATTTGGAGACCTCGCTTCCGAATCTAATTTCATTTTGTAATTCAAATTTAGGAACGAATATAAATCCAGAGCAAGGCATAGTTGAAGCTGGAAGTCCTGAGATATTCAATTATCCATTTGTACATATGACAGGACATGGTAACTGGGTATTGTCAAATGCGGAAGCAGAGAATTTAAGAAAGTATTTAGTCAGTGGTGGTTTTTTACATATCGACGATAACTTCGGTATCGATCCATTCGTTCGTCCGCAATTGAAAAAAGTATTTCCTGAATTAGATCTAGTTGAACTTCCATTCTCCTTCCCTATCTATCATCAGAAATTTGATTTTCCGGATGGACTTCCAAAGATCCACGAACACGAGGGAAAACCCCCACAAGGCTTCGGACTTATATACGAAGGTCGACTAGTCTGCTTCTATAGCTATGAAAGCGATCTAGGCGATGGCTGGGAAGATTTCGATGTTCACAAGGATAAACCTGAATTACATCAGAAAGCGCTTAAGATGGGCGCAAATTTGATCCAATATGTGTTTAATCAGCAAGGGAAGTAATTCGAATCATTTTAATCGCAATTCTTCTATCCGTTAAGATCATTTGCGGATTTTTTTTGTTAGTGTGAGAAATATTCTCTTATTTGCTGCTATCATACACACCTTGCTTAACACACACTTTTTTTAACACACCTTACTTAACAAATGAAACTTACGATAGAGAAGCATCCGGATATCTCCAGGCTTACTCACTGTTTTCAAAAGATTGAGGCACTTGCTAATGATCTTGGGCTCGACGTTGACCAATTGATGAATGATAAATCAAATGATGGATCTTCAGAATTTCAAGCAATGGAGCACCATAAAGAATTCGCAAAATACCGCGCTTCTATTTTTAGTGATGCGGGTTGGCAAATCATTCGGTGATCGTTAATGAATAATTAAAATGAATAATGCGAAGTTGCTAACCTGAAATCTACAGTTATCAAATAGTGCTACTTCCTAATTATCACTCACTACTTACCATTCAAAAAAAATCCCTCTGCAGAAACTTCTACAGAGGGATTTTTAATATTGTAGCTAATTAAAGCCTTAGTTGATTATTGAACTACAGCTTTGAAAGAAGCGTCGTTAAATAATTTGATGAATTCACGATCTTCAGCAGCCATTGATTTCAAAGAAGCATCTTTAGAAATTGCAGCTGTTAAGTTAGATACAACTCCGGCATTATCACCTTTACGAGAAGAGATAACCGCTTTAAGGTAAGAACCCATTGCAGAATCTTTATCAGTTGAAGCATCGATAGTGCTCATCGCGCCGTCTTTGTCACCTGCTAACAATTTAGCAAGAGCAGCATTGAAGCTAGATACACCTGAGTAATGACCAACAGCAGCAGAATAATTTCCGTTACGGATGTCAATGATTCCCATGTTCTCATTTACTTCAGTACCTGCACCATTTGCTTCTGTATAAGCAACAGCAGCATTTGTACGATCACCTTTACGGCTATAAACTGCACCAAGGTTGTTTTTAACGATTGGGTTGCTTGGACTTAATTGATCAGCTTTTGTAAATTGATTCAATGCACCATCAACATCACCTGTTGCAAAAAGGATAGATCCAACGTTGTTAGATGTTCTCCAATCTTGTGGATATACACGCTCAGCTGAACGGTAGATAGCAAGTTTTTCATTATTATCATTTGTAAGTGAAGCAGCATAAAGAACTTCTTCAACATTTAATGAATCAGGATTAGATTTTGCAAGAGCAGAGATCTGTTCGTCAGTACGACCAACTTTATCAGCATTGATAGTAATTGCAGAACGACGTAATTTTGGAAGAACGTTGTCAGCGATTTCAGTATATGCTTTACCCATTTTCTTGATTTCCATTTCACGAGCATCAACATCAGAGTTAGATGCAACTATACGAAGGATCATATCTTTCTGAGCCATGTCCGACGATTGCATTAACGATTGGAAACCTGCCCAATCTTCGTTAGTTGTATTACGAGTGAACATTGAACTATCAGCGCTAATTTTAACGCGTTCTTTTGGCTTGCGATCTTTGTTGATCATTTTCGCCATAGCATCTGCCATATATTTTGCAGAAGATTTAGAACGGTTAGCTGCTAGATCAGTATTGATTTTCTCAGTTCCATCAGGAGATGCATATCCCATGATGTTTACACCTTTGATCGTGTAAGGAGCAACTGACAATGCTTTAACAGCGCTATCAAGCATAGAGAACTGTGCTTTGTTGCTGATATCACATTGCTTAACTTTGAAGTTAGAATTTACATTTGATGTATTGATCAAATAGAAGATCGTTCCATCAAAATTTGCCGGCGTAATGCGCTCGAATTTATCTTTTGCAGAAATTGCTTTCTCATCAGCTTTCACAAGAAGTGGTGTAACGATAGTACCATCGGCAATTTTAATAGAGCCTAGTTCTTTCGTTGTTTTACCTTTCGTTCCTGTTGACTTTGCCATTACATCAGCAGCTTTCATGTCAGGAGTGTAAGCAATCTTATCAGTATAAGTGAAGCTTCCGCCTGCTTTCTGATTGATCTTAACTCCAGCTGTTGTAGATTTCTCTCCAACAATTGTAACTGATTTGTAATTGTGCTCTGCTGAAGATGATTTAATAACCGGTGTAACGGTTACGTCAACTTTTTTAGCAAAATACTTTGGAGGGTATGTACCCTTTACGGCAATAGCAACGCTGTCGCCGTGTAGTTCTAGAGGATTAGGGGTAACTTCATGTTTTACCTGGCTGTAGTTTTTGGCCATTTTCCCTAAGCCGTTACATCCTGCTACGGATACTGCTAACAGCATGAAGGAGAGAGATTTAAGCTTATTCATTTCGAGTGGATATAAAAATTAGTAGAGGTGAATTTGAACGCAATATTGCAATTTATTTCTTAGGAAGAAAGAAATGTTAATTACTTTTCGAAGCTCTTTTTCTTTCGTTTTCGTCAAGTATGATTTTTCTCATACGAATGGCCTTTGGAGTTACTTCAAGATATTCATCTTTTTCTATGTATTCCATTGCTTCTTCCAATGAGAAGTTGATTTTTGGTGTAATTCTAACGTTATCATCACTTCCTGATGCACGCATGTTTGTTAACTGCTTTGCACGAGTTACGTTGATCACTAGATCACCCGGACGAATACTTTCGCCGATAACTTGTCCATGATAAACTTCTTCAGCAGGATCTACAAAGAAACGACCGCGATCTTGTAGTTTATCGATTGAATAAGCCGTTGTTTTTCCTTTATCCATTGATAAAAGTACGCCATTAATACGACCCGGAAGATCTCCCTTCCATGGCTCGTATGCTTTGAAACGGTGAGCAATGATTGCTTCACCTTGAGTAGCTGTAAGCATGCTATTACGAAGACCAATTACACCACGTGCAGGAATGCTGAACTCAAGATGTAATACATCACCTTTTGGTTCCATGATCAACAACTCACCTTTACGTTGAGTTACTAGATCAATTACAGATCCTGAAAATTCTTCAGGAACATTTACTGTCAGCATTTCTATCGGTTCGCATTTTACGCCGTCGATCTCCTTAACAATTACTTGCGGTTGTCCAACTTGCAATTCATAACCTTCACGACGCATAGTTTCGATCAAGATCGATAAGTGAAGTACTCCACGACCATAAACATTATAAGCATCAGGAGAATTTGTCTCTTCAACTTTCAATGCAAGATTTTTTTCGATCTCTTTATATAAACGATCACGTAAGTGACGAGACGTTACAAATTTCCCTTCTTTACCAAAGAATGGTGAGTTATTAATTGTAAAGAACATACTCATTGTTGGCTCATCCACATCAATTGTTGGAAGCGCTTCTGGCATTTCGAAATCAGCGATCGTATCGCCGATATCAAAACTTTCTAATCCAACGATGGCACAAATATCACCGGCCTCAACAAACGTTTGTTTACTACGACCAAGTCCTTCGAATGAATGAATTTCTTTCACGCGTGATTTCAAAATAGTACCGTCACGTTTCATCAACGACACCGGCATACTTTCACGCATTGTTCCACGGAATACACGTCCAATTGCGATACGACCAACGAAACTTGAATAATCAAGAGAAGTGATCAACATTTGAGGTGTTCCCTGACGAACATTTGCCGGGGGACAATAATCAATAATTGTATCAAGCAAATCCGTGATATCTTCTTTCGGATTTTTCCAATCAGTACTCATCCAACCTTGTTTCGATGAACCGTAAAGAGTCGGGAAACCTAATTGCTCTTCTGTTGCACCTAGGTTATAAAACAAGTCAAATACTTGTTCGTGAACTTCGTCGGGGCGACAGTTTTCTTTATCTACTTTATTGATTACAACAATTGGCTTTAATCCAAGAGCAAGTGCTTTCTGTGTAACAAAACGCGTTTGCGGCATTGCACCTTCAAAAGCATCTACTAAAAGCAATACACTATCAGCCATCGTCAATACTCGTTCTACTTCACCTCCAAAATCGGCGTGACCAGGTGTATCGATGATATTGATTTTTACGTCCTTATATCTGATTGAAACATTTTTTGCAACGATTGTAATTCCTCGTTCACGTTCAAGATCATTATTATCAAGAATTAGATCATCAGTCGCTTGGTTATCGCGGAAAAGTTTAGCCTGATGAAGCATTTTGTCAACCAATGTCGTTTTGCCGTGGTCAACGTGGGCAATAATGGCAATATTTCTGATTTGCATGAAGTTATGTCGCCTTAGTAAGTTA
>JANOBV010000258.1:0-6667 GCA_031411835.1 Bacteroidota bacterium
CCCAGTGGTATAGTGATTATCCGAAAAGCAAGTTTCATTTCTTTAATGATAATGGTGAATGGTTGCAAATGGATAAGTACGCTCATTTTTTTAATGCATATATTTTTTCAAAGCCGCTGACACATATCTATCAATGGGCCGGATATGACAATACAAAAGCAACATTGCATGGATGTGGAATTGCTTTGTTATTTCAAACAACAGTAGAAGTGTTCGATGGATTTTCTTCTGAATGGGGATTCAGTACAGGTGATATTGCTTGCAATACAGGTGGGGTTTTATTATTCGGCGCTCAACAACTAGGATGGAAGGAACAGCGAATCATGTTGAAATATTCTTTTCATCAGACTAAATATTCCCAATATAGGCCTGACGTATTGGGAAGTAATTTGCCGGAAAATATTCTGAAAGATTATAACGGACTTACAAGTTGGCTCTGTGTTAATCCGTACTCGTTTATGAATAAGAGTTCCAAATTTCCTAAATGGTTGAATCTCGCATTTGGATATGGAGCTGAAGGAATGACAGGAGGAGAATTTAATCCAACTACCGTAAACGGAGAACCAATTCCTGAATTTACCAGATACAGGCAATATTATTTAGCACTAGATATTGAATTATCAAAGATCAAAACCAAGTCGGAATTTGTAAATGGAGTTTTTAAACTTCTTAACATTATACATTTGCCAATGCCAACGATTGAATTTTCTTCAATGCATAAACCTATAGGAAGAGCCTTGTATTTTTAAAGCTAACAAAATTGTTATACAAAAAAAAGTGCCTCACTTGTTTAGAATGATGCACTTCCCACAAAAATTAAATTCAATTAATAAGTAGTCATCGTTGGATCGATTTCTCTGGCATACGCAAGAATCCCACCTTTGAGATTATACAGGTTTGTATAACCTGCTTTTTCCAGTTCGTTGACTATTGCACCGCTTCGTCCGCCGGACTTACAATGAATGATTACAGTTTTGTCTTTCGAAATTTTTTCAGTTTCATTTAGAATAATTCCCATTGGAATTAGCTCGCCTGACAAATTGCAGATCTCGTATTCGAATGGTTCTCTGACATCAATAAGTTGAAAATCTTCACTATTATCGAGTTTCTTCTTAAACTCTTGTACGGTAATTTCTTTCATAGGCTTTGGTTATGAGTTATTTTATGAGATGTGGGTAGGTAAATTTAGTGTAAAATTGGGTTTTATTGCATTGACCGCTATACTAAGTTGCTAACCATTTGTGGTTCAAATTTGTTAATTTTCGATAGAAATCATTGAAAGTTTTAAGTACTAAAGAATTTGCCTAAAATTGAATAAAATATCAATACTAAAATAAAATAAGAGGTGAATATCAGAATTGTTCAATTCGAATCTCAGTACAGAGACGACTTTTATTATTTAAATGCAGAATGGCTAAACAAGTATTATTTTGTAACAGATGAAGACGAAGTTTTACTCAAAAACCCGGAGAAAATAATTGAAGAAGGGGGAATGGTTTTTTTCGCTCTTCTAAATAATGATGTTGTTGGAACTTGTGCAATCATTCCTGAAGCAGAAAAAACATTCGAATTAATTAAAATGGGTGTGAGTTCAATAGTTCAAGGAAATGGAATCGGCTCTTTACTTTTAACAGCATGTTTAAATCTTGCAAAAGAAAAAGGTGCAGAGCAAATTACACTTGAAACAGCTGTTCCTTTAAAAGCGGCAATTCATCTCTATGAAAAATTTGGTTTCAAAAAAACTTCGGAAGAATATACACATCCGGTTTTTAAGAGAACTACTTTTAAAATGCAACTCATACTAACGAATAACGAATAGAGAAGAACGAATAACGAATAGTGAATAACGAATAATTGCGACTCGTCACACGATTCACTATTCACTATTCACTATTCACCATTCACCATTCACTATTCACTATTCACTATTCACTATTCACTATTAGTTATTAGTTATTAGTTATTCTTTTTTCAAGCTCATACATCTCATCTCTAAGCCTAGCTGCTTCAATGAAATCAAGTGCTTTGGCAGCTTTTTCCATTTCTCTCTTTGTTAGACTTATCATTTTCTTGACTTCATCTTTACTCATGTATTTCAAAACAGGATCTGCTGCTAGATTTCTTTGCTCTTCTTCAATATATGCTTTAGCTTCTGCAATCATTTTATCCGCAACTTTTGTTTGGCCCAAAATACTTTCCATCGATTTATTGATCTGTGTTGGAACCATTCCATGATCGAGATTGTATTTCGTTTGAATCTCTCTTCTTCTGTTTGTTTCATCTATCGTCAATTGCATACTTGCAGTCATCTTGTCTGCGTAAAAGATCACTTTTCCATTGATATTTCTTGCTGCTCGACCTGCTGTTTGTGTAAGCGACCGATTGCTTCTTAAAAATCCTTCTTTATCTGCATCAAGAATTGCTACCAATGATACTTCCGGTAAGTCTAATCCTTCTCGAAGTAAATTGATACCGATCAATACATCAAAATTTCCAAGTCTAAGATCACGAAGAATTTCAACTCTTTCTAATGTATCAACTTCTGAGTGAATGTATCTGCAATTTATATTGAGTCTCGTCAAATATTTGGCAAGCTCCTCGGCCATTCTTTTTGTCAACGTTGTAACTAAGACACGTGAACCATTTGCAATTGTTTTGTGAATTTCTTCCAAGAGATCATCAACTTGATTTATACTTGGACGAACTTCTATGATTGGGTCCAATAATCCTGTTGGACGAATGACTTGTTCTACAACTACACCTTCGCTTTGTTGTAATTCATATTCTGCCGGAGTTGCACTTACGTAGATAGTTTGTTGCAAAAGGCTTTCAAATTCTTCAAACTTTAATGGTCTATTATCTAATGCCGATGGCAATCTAAATCCATATTCAACTAAATTCTGTTTTCTGCTTCTGTCACCACCATACATTGCGCGCACTTGAGGAATTGTAACGTGGCTTTCATCTATTACCATTAAAAAATCATCCGGGAAATAATCGATCAAGCAGAATGGTCGATTTCCAATTTGTCGACCGTCAAAATATCGTGAGTAATTTTCTATTCCTGAACAATATCCCAGTTCTCGGATCATTTCTAAATCGTATGTAACTCTATCTTCAAGACGTTTTGCTTCCAGATTCATCCCTAGTGAACGTAAATAATCAGATTGCTTCACCATGTCTTCTTGAATCTGCCAGATCGCTTCTAATTGTCTGTCAGCATTTGTAACAAAGATGTTTGCCGGGTAAATTGTAACTGCATGATTCTTTTCAATTGTCTTTCCTGAAACTGGATCGATCGTAGTAATTTCTTCAATCTCGTCACCAAAAAAATTGAACCGATATGCCGTATCACCATAAGCAACGAAGACGTCTACTGTTTCACCTTTTACTCTAAATTTTGCTCTAGTAAATTCGGTTTCTGTTCTTGAATAGAGTGAAGTGACCAATTGATGTAAAAATTTATTCCGCCCTAATTTATCACCTTCCTGAACTCGGATTGTATTGCTCTTGAAATCTGCCGGATTTCCAATACCATAAATACAAGAAACAGAACTCACCACAATTACATCTTCTCTTCCGGAGAGTAATGCTGTTGTTGTACTAAGTCTTAGTTTTTCAATTTCGTCATTGATAGCAAGATCTTTTTCTATGTAAGTATTAGTAGATGGAATAAAAGCTTCCGGTTGATAGTAGTCATAATAAGAAACAAAATATTCTACAGCATTGTTAGGAAAGAATTGTTTGAACTCGCCATAAAGTTGTGCTGCTAAAGTTTTGTTATGAGAAAGAATAAGAGTGGGCTTCTTTACTTTGTCAATTACATTTGCAACAGTGAAGGTTTTTCCTGAACCGGTAACGCCTAGTAATGTTTGAGCATGATCACCGCGTAATATTCCTTGAACTAATTGTTCAATAGCCTGTG
This sequence comes from Bacteroidota bacterium, assembly GCA_031411835.1. GTDB lineage: Bacteria > Bacteroidota > Bacteroidia > AKYH767-A > 2013-40CM-41-45 > JADKIH01. Next base: position 3,926 of record JANOBV010000258.1, read on the forward strand.
GCTGGTCACCTGTTGGGAGAAATTCTGAGGTTAGATTAAAGGGCATAGAAACGTGTGTGAATTACAAAAATAAAAAAAGGTTGCCAATGTAGTTGACAACCTTTCTTTTTATTTCAATTCTAATTTATCATTGTACATAAGCCGGCTCATTCCAAATTTCCCATGATTTCTCTGCTTGTAGTCGAAGCATTCTGAAACCATTATGGATAAACGCACCTGCATCTTTTGATTTTTCTAAGAATAATGTTTGTGCCGGATTGTAAATTAAATCGAAACACAAGTTCTTGTGAGTAAGAAACTCATAAGGGATGTTCGGACATTCACTTACTTTGGGGAACATTCCAAGTGGAGTTGTATTTACAACGATCTGGAATGCTTTCATTGTATTGTTATTCAGATCTGCATAAGTGTAGTGGAATCTTGAATCTTCTCTAGTAACAAAGAAATGTTCAATGTTCAACTTTCTGAATACGTAACTAACAGCTTTCGCAGAGCCGCCGGTTCCAAGAATCAATGCACGTCGATGATGAGGACGAAGAATCGGACGAATCGCTAGTTCAAATCCCCAAGCATCTGTATTGTAACCGTGAAGTTCAAACTTAGTTTGATCTTGACGGACAATTTTAATAGTGTTTACTGCACCGATCTTTTGTGAAATATCATCCAAGTTATCAAGCATTGGAATAATATCTTGTTTGAATGGAATTGTGATATTTAGTCCCATAAGGTCCGGATTTTCACGGACAATTTTTTTGAGGTCGTAAATATTCTCAGTTTCAAAATTTTCATAGACACAATCGTTCCGACCTTCACGTTGAAATTTTTCTGTGAAAAATTTCTTTGAATACGAATGTTCTAAAGGATGACCGAATAAACCAAATTTTTTCATTTTCTTTCTTTGATTTTTTTTAAGTGATTAAATACGCAGTTTAATTTTTACTATATTTTGATTTAAATAATCCAATGATAACGGGGAGCAAAGAAACTCCAATTATTCCAAGTGTGACTAGCGTGAAGTGTGATTGTACCCATTCGTTACTACCGAGTAAATACCCGGCAAAGGTGAAGATTAATATCCAAATAGCGTTACCTAAGATGCAAAAAAGTAAGAATCGTCGGTAAAGCATACTTCCTAGACCTGCAACAAAAGGCGCAAAGGTTCTAACAATGGGAATGAAACGTGCAAGAATTACAGTTTTTCCACCATGCTTCTCGTAAAATGTGTGTGTTCTTTCGAGATAATCTTTATTAATGAATTTCCTTTTGCCATTGACTAATTTATCCCCAATGAAATTACCGACAGCAAAGTTTAAATTGTCACCTAAGAAGGCAGCAATAAAAAGAATTGCAATCAACAACCATAGATTTAATAATCCGGCTCCGGCTAATGCGCCGGCAGCAAATAGGAGTGAATCACCAGGTAAAAATGGTGTCACAACTAAACCAGTCTCGCAAAAAATAATCAGTGCAAGAATTAAATAAGTCGCTTTGTCGTACTCTTTGACAATTGCTTCTAAGTGCTTGTCAATGTGTAATACAAAGTCAATGAACTGGTGAAAAAATTCCATACTCTTTAAAAAACTCTAAGTCTTAATTTTTAATCGATCGTATTCGCAGTACTCTCTTGCTGTAAAGATAATAAATTTAGGTTAAACAACCCTTTTTTTTAACTTTTAATCGTTTTTTTTTGTGAACAAGCTTTGCATAAAAAGCTTAAACGCTTGGTCGTAAAAAGGACAATTTACTTAAATTGCATCTATACTAATTCTGCTTAAAATGAAGTTAAATATTGGTGATAAAGTCCGCTTTTTAAACGAATCTATCGAAGCTACTATTACTAATGTGCTCACACATGGGCGAGTAGAAGTTCAAGATAGCCATGGTTTTACACACATTTCTGAAGAACGATACTTGGTCAGAATTGAGTTGACTTTAGAAGATGTACGAAATGACATGAACGATCATGATTCTGCGCCTGTTGTTAAACCACAAATTCAACCTCAAAAGAGTTCAATTCCAATTATTTCATCTTTGGATGATGACAATACTATCTATGCTGCCATCCGACTTCTTGATGAAAAGAACCCGCTTACCACAGATGTTGAAATTTTTCTACTGAATAACACTAACTATTCAATCTGCTTCACTTGCCTCAAACGACTCGGCAGTTTCAGAGCCGGAATTCAATCCGGTGTGTTGAACTCTAACGACGAAACGCTAATCGGAGTATTTTCGCAAGATGAAATTTATCGCTTCGATGGCTTCGAATTTCAATTCTTATTCTTCCAAAATGAAGAATTCAAACCAAAGAATCCGGACACAAAACTACTTCAATTTAACTCTTCTGATTTCATGAATTCTGATTTGAGGAGAAAATTATTTGATCGTGACGATACAATTTTACTTATGCCTCTTCATGAAGTTAAGCAAATGGCAGAAGTAGATATTGCTACATTGCTCGATAAGTACAATGATAAGAAAGAAGTAGAAGCTAGAAACCAGAACGCAAAGAATAAAAATAAGCCAAGTCGATTTGTAGTTTTGACTCGACAGAAAGTTGTCGATTTGCATATTGAGGAATTGATCAAAGATTATTCGTCTATGTCAAATGCACAGATCATTTCTTATCAGATAAATTTTTTTATGAAAGAAATGGATAAAGCGTTAATTGACAAATTGCATAAAATTGTATTTATTCATGGAGTTGGGGCAGGCGTGTTACGTAGTTCTATTCGTGAAGAA
>JANOBV010000259.1:0-25587 GCA_031411835.1 Bacteroidota bacterium
ACAGTTATGTTAGGTAAAAAAGAAATTAATTAAGTTGACAATGGGATCTATCTTTCAAACTATACCGCTAAATAATTATGTAATTCTAAGTACACTTCTGTTTTGTATCGGTGTATTAGGAGTGCTTTTCAGAAGAAATGCAATAATCATTTTTATGTGTGTTGAATTAATGTTGAATGCAGTAAATTTATTGCTGGTTGCTTTCTCAACTTATTTTGGCAATGCAGATGGGCAAGTTTTTGTATTCTTTATTATGGCAGTTGCAGCAGCAGAAGTTGCTGTTGGGCTTGCGATCTTGACAATGATCTTTAGAAATACAGGTTCAGTAGATATAAATTTCCTGAATAAATTGAAGCATTAATAAATACACATAATTATGTACAGAACACTAGAAGATTTTTACACTGACTGGAATTATGAAAGTCAGTCGACTCTTAATTTATTTAAAAATCTAACGGATGAAAGTCTGACAAAGGTCGTTCACGAAAATGTCAGAACACTAGGATTTCTTGCATGGCACATTATTCACACAATGCAGGAAATGCCTGCAAAAATGGGATTGAAAATTGACATCAAAGAACAAGAAAATTATTCCGGTGAAACTGTAACTGAACTATGTGCTGCTTATGAAAAAGGAGCAAAGTCAATTGCAGAAGAGATCAAAAAGAATTGGACTGTCGATGATCTTCAAAAAGAAGACAACATGTACGGTGACAATTGGAAGCGTGGAACCACTTTGACTATTCTCATTAAACACGAAGCACATCACCGTGCTGAAATGGTTGTCCTTATGAGAATGCAAAGCTTGCCTGTAATCGGTGCTTATGGTCCAATGAAAGAAGATTGGGCTAAGTACGGAATGCCGACAATGCAGTAAGCTAGTTTAACTAAACTATATAAAATTAAAATTAAAATTAAAAGAAAAAAGTCGCCCCGATTTTTTTCTTTTTTCTTTTAGATTTTATTCTAAAAATGAAACCAAAATCCGCCTTGCCATTTATTTTCATCACCATGCTCATCGACGTCATCGGTTTGGGAATTATCATTCCTGTATTGCCGAAGTTGATTGAAGAGATGATCGGTGGCGATTTGAGTATGGCTTCGACATATGCAGGTTGGTTAATGTTTGCTTATGCATCGATGCAGTTTTTATTTTCTCCGATCATTGGTGCATTGAGTGACAGATATGGGCGACGACCGGTATTGTTGATCTCGCTATTTGGTTTTGGAATCGATTATTTGCTGATGGGATTTGCACCAACAATTGTTTGGTTATTCATCGGTAGATTAATCTCTGGAATTACCGGAGCAAGTTTTACAACAGCCACTGCATACATTGCAGATATCAGTACACCCGAAAAACGTTCGCAGAATTTTGGATTGATAGGAGCTGCATTTGGGCTTGGATTTATTATTGGTCCTGTGTTAGGTGGATTGCTCGGACATTACGGAGCACGAATTCCATTTTTCGCAGCAGCAGGGTTAGCATTACTGAATTTTGCATACGGATATTTCATTTTACCTGAATCACTCGACAAAGATCATCGCAGAAAATTTGATTGGAAGCGAGCGAATCCTGTTGGATCATTAAAACGTTTAGCGCATTATCCTGTGATACTAAGTTTAGTTGCTTGCTTAGTTTTTATTTACATCGCAAGTCATGCAACCCAAAGTACATGGACATTCTATACAATGGAGAAATTCAAATGGGATTCTAAAATGGTAGGATACTCTTTGGGCTTTGTAGGATTGATGATTGCAATTGTTCAAGCTGGATTGATTCGTATTGTGATTCCAAAGATTGGCCAAAAGAAATCTATTTATGTAGGACTAACACTTTATACAATTGGCTTTGTCTGTTTCGCATTCGCAACAAAGAGTTGGATGATGTTTGCCTTCGTAGTTCCTTTTTCATTAGGAGGAATTTGTGGTCCAGCCTTGCAAGGTGTAATGTCAGGACAAGTACCCGCAAATGAACAAGGCGAATTACAAGGGGCATTGACAAGTTTGATCAGTGTGACATCGATTGTAGGACCGTTGATGATGACCAATCTTTTTTCCTATTTCACATCACCAAATGCGCCGATCTATTTTCCGGGAGCGCCGTTTTTGATGGGAGCGGTATTGACCTTGTTCTCTGTTTTTTTTGCGGTGAGGTCGTTGGAAAAGCACCATTAATTAATGAAAAATGAATCCCGATAGGTATCGGGATGAAAAATGTGTTGCCGACTTTTTTCTTTAGGCAACTAAGTCGTATGTGATTTGTGAGTGAGACGTCTTGAAGCCTTATTTTGGTATTATGAAGGTTCTTATTTTTTTTATTGGACGGATCGTTTTGAAAAAATTTGTACATTTCTACTCTATTGTATTACATAATTATATTTAATCAAATTTTTAAAATTAAATTTATGCATAAGCTAATACACGTTCGACGAACCAATTTTATTTTAGCAATATTTTTCATACTGTTTTTTCAACTCAGCAATTCATTTGCATCGACACTCGTTGTTACAAATAGAAACGATTCAGGGGCTGGTTCACTTCGACTGCAGATTAGTTTAGCTGGTCCGGGTGATACAATTTTATTTGACAATAGTTTAAACGGCTCACCGATTTTTTTGTTAAGCCACATAGAAGTAACAGGAATTCTTAGAATTTTCGGAAATGGTTCTTTAAATACAATCTTAGATGGTGGCGATATTACTAGAATCTTTCATATAAGTACGACAGGAGATTTAATATTATCGGATGTTCAAATTGCAAATGGCCGAGCGCCTTCGGGCAATGGTGGAGGAATATTGAATGAAGGTCGCTTAAGATGTGACACCTGTCTTTTTAATCGCAATTTTTCTAATGAATTCGGAGGAGCTATTTACAATACTGACTATTTATATCTTCAATATTGTACACTTGATTCTAATACAGCGGGGTTGAATTCAGGGGGAGGAATTTTTTCTGAAGCGGGTACAACTGTTTATATTTATTATTCTACCTTAAGCGATAATCATGCTTTTGAAACTGGTGGTGCTATTTCATGTGGCGGAAATATGCAAATAAATACAAGTACATTGAGTAGAAATTATGCAGGTGGTGATGGTGGAGGTGTGAATAGTGAAGGCTCGATATATATAGTTAGTTCAACAATTGCATTTAACCAATCGTCAGGGGATGGAGGTGGATTACAGAATACTTCCGGCAACTGTATTCTAGTAAATTCTATTCTCGCCAATAACACTGCAAACGGTTTAGGAAATGATGGCGCAAATGCCGGTGGTACAATAGATGGAGGTTGCGACCACAATATTATAGGTGATAATACGGGATTTAATTTGTTTGCCGGTTCAGGCAATCAATTGAATGTTGATCCACTTTTAAGCTGGTATCTTGGCGATAATGGTGGCAACACACAAACTTATGCTTTGTTGTGTGGAAGTCCTGCAATTGATGCCGGCATTGTAAGTTTTCCCGGAAATACAGATCAAAGAGGTCAGCCTCGTTCGCTTTTTTCTGATATCGGTTCGTATGAATTTATTCATTCAACAACAACTACAGTTATAAATACAAATGATTTCGGACCAGGTTCGCTTCGACAAGCGATTGCTGATGCTTGTAGTGGAGACACAATTAGATTTAGTTCTTTAATAAATGGAATGCCAATCATTCTTTCTCAACGGATTCAAATTGATAAAGAATTATTTATTTTTGGTAATGGTCGAAGTGCAACATATATCGGTGGAGGAAATCAAACACAGCTTTTTTTAATTGATGGCTCAGGAAATGTTTTTATGAAAGAACTGAGTTTAGTGGAAGGAAAGGCCACGAATGATAATGGTGGCGCAATTGCAAATACTGGTATTCTTACCCTTTCAATCTGTAACATAACTGACAACAGTGCAGATTATCAAGGTGGGGCTATTGTAAATACTAATTTTCTAGCTATCGACAACTGTAATATTTCAAATAATACAGCAACAGGGTTATCTGGGGGTGCTATATATTCATATGGTGGATTTCTGGTAATTTATAATTCAACTATCAATGACAACTCTTCTAATTTATCAGGTGGTGGACTAGATGTGAGAGGTACAGTAGCAATAAATAGTTGCACCATTACCGGAAATAGTTCGACAGATGGTGGAGGAATTTTTAATGATGGAGATTTAACAATCAATAGTTGTACGATAACACAGAACAGCGATGGAGTCGTGAATAACACAGGTTCATTACTTATGACGAACACCATACTTTCGGGAAATATTAATTCCGATGGAGTGAATAATGCTTCGATAGATACCGGATGTAAAAATAACGCAATAGGTGACAGTACAGGATTAGAAGTTCAGCCAGGTAATGGAAATCGATTTGGAGTCATTCCTGATCTCGGACCACTCGGCGATTATGGAGGCTATACTTTAACTCATTCATTACATTGTTCGCAGTGGGTATTGGAAGGCGGCGATCCTGGTACTGCACCTTTATTTGATCAAAGAGGAAGTGCAAGAGAAGGATTACCTGAGATTGGAGCGGTGGAATATCATTACAATAATACTTTTCATGTTACTAATACAAATGACTCCGGGCAAGGTTCACTAAGGGAAGCAATAGCAACTGTTTGTGATTACGCGGATATTTATTTTGATCCGATTCTCGATGGGAGTCCTATTTATTTAACATCGCCTTTAGAAATTAATAAGTATGTACGAATCAATGGGAATGGGGTTCAAAATACTTTTATAAGTGGTAATTCATTGACCAGGATTTTTAATGTTGCATTGAATGATAGTTTAGAGTTAAATGACCTGATTATATTGGATGGTAATTCCGGAAATGATAATGGAGGTGCGATCTATAATGAAGGGATGTTAAAAACATTTAATGTCGAATTTGAGAGCAACGAAAGTTCTGGTTTTGGTGGTGCAGTTTACAATACAAATTTTGCTGAATTTCATGGTACGACTTTTCAGTCGAATGTTGCATACGGAAATTCAGGTGGCGCAATATTTAACACTTCGGCTGCTTTACTTGGCTTACAACAATCCACTTTATTTCTTAATTCAGCACATGATTATGGAGGTGCAGTTTCAGCAGGTGGATTGAATTATATTTTTAATTGTACAGTGAGTTCAAATTCTTCGGCCGATGGCGGCGGCGGAATTTATGTTGATGGGATACTTAATATCGATAATTCTACAATTGCTTTTAATTCAACTGATGGTGATGGTGGCGGAATCAATATTGGTGGTCTAGGTTATTGGACTGTGAAAAATACAATTATTGCAAATAATACAGCCATTGGAACAGGTCCTGATGGATTTAACGGAGCGATGGCAGACACAAGTAGTAAAAATAATCTAATTGGAGATAATTCAGGTTTTGGGATGTCTTCTGGAAATGAAAATATTCTGAATGCAGATCCATTGCTTTGGTCTTTGTTTGACAATGGCGGTCCGACCTATACTCATGCTTTGCAATGTGGAAGTCCCGCAATAAATGCAGGCAGGTCTTATATAAGTACTGATCAGCGTGGAATTGCTCGTGTTGGTTTGCCTGATATTGGAGCTTACGAATTCACAGATATTAATACAGATGTTGTATTAACTAATGAAACGATCAATGCTATACCACAAGCAGGAACACAATATCAATGGTTTAATTGTAATACTAATTCAATAATTCTAGGCCAAAACAGTCCTTCCTATACAGCAACAGCAAACGGTAGCTATGCTTTGATCATTTCCAATATTGGATGTACTGACACTTCAATTTGTATAAATATTACATCTGTCGGAATAGATAGAAATAATATTATTGACGGAATAGAATTATATCCTAATCCTGTTCGTTCAGAACTTACAATCAATTCTACTTCGTTTCAAATGGAATCGGTTTCAATTTTGAATCTTACGGGACAAATACTTCTCACAAAAGCGAACAATAAAAATGATGGATTACATTTTGATACTTCTGAATTGCCTGCAGGAATATATATTGCTGAAATAAAAATGGTTGATCAAATTGCAAGACTTAAGTTTATAAAAGAATAGTTTATATAAAAATCTAAAAGAATGAACATCGCCAACTGCAAAGTCAAACCCAACACTAAAGTGAAACTCTCAAAGTATGCCACTGGTTCGGGTATGAAGAAGACTGATAGAACTTTATACAAAGCAAGCCTACAAAAAGACATCGATGAGATTTCTAATTATCAATATAAGCTTTATGCAGAAGATCGGCAGTCGTTGCTTATTATCTTGCAAGGTATGGATGCTTCCGGAAAAGATGGCACGATCAAGCATATCATGAATGGCGTGAATCCGCAAGGTGTATTGGTACATAGTTTCAAACATCCTTCAACTCTCGAGCTTGAACATGATTATTTATGGAGACATGTTTTGAAACTTCCCGAACATGGGCAAATAGCAATTTTCAATCGTTCGCACTATGAAAATGTATTGATCGCAAAAGTTCATCCTGAAATTGTTTTGGCTGAACGATTACCGGGAATTTTTACAACAGAAAATGTCGTTGAGAAATTCTGGAAGAACCGTTACAAGCAGATCAATACTTTCGAGAAAAACATTATTCAAAATGGAACTCATGTTCTGAAGTTCTTTTTACATATATCAAAGAAGGAACAAGCGAAACGTTTTATCGAACGTATTGAAAATAAAGAAAAGCATTGGAAGTTCTCGCCTGCTGATTTAACCGAAAGAGGATTCTGGGATGAATATCAATTAGCCTATGAACAAGCTCTTAAAAATACGAGCACTAAAAAATCACCATGGTATATTATTCCTGCCGATGATAAAGATTATGCGCATCAATTGATTGGAAAGATTATTCTTGAAAAATTAAAAGAAATCGATCCGCAATTCCCGGCAATCAGTAAAGCCGAAGCAGATAGTATGGCGTTGGCGAAGAAGAACCTCTTGAATAATGGTAAGTAGTGATTGGTAAGTGGTGAGTAGCAGTACTTCCTAGCAAGGAATTACTTACATCAATGAAGAAATCAAAAAGAGGATATTGATTTAAGTCAATATCCTCTTTTCATTTTAATTATTTATCTAATTGCAGATACGCAGTGATTGTTACTCACCACTCACTACTTACTACTTACCAATTAATTAGAAATAATATTGCGGATCGACTGCACCTCCGTCTCCAACTTCGACAATTTATCAATGAGTTCATCTTTCGCAAAGTTACTTTCCGGAATTTCCGTGCTCATGTAATTACAGAATTTCCATACTTCTTTGATGTCGCTTACATTTAAGTCGTATGGATTGTATATTGTATTCAGCGATTTCAGTGTGAGCGATCTTTTCTTCTTCAGATTATTTTCAACCATCTTGAAAACAATTCCTTCTTCCTGTGTAAGGAGAACATAGGCTTCACCGTCTTTTATGTCGTACCAGTTTTCAAGATATTCAGCGATCACATACGACTTATCCGGAATCGGTAACATAGAGTCGCCACTGATCTGGAACATTCTATATTTTCTGTCATTGAATAAAATCGGCAATTGAAATGTCGGAAGTTTTGCAATGAACTCCGGATCCGCAAAACCGTTTTTGTAGCCGGCTTTCGCTTTGAGCGGAACAACTTCAATGTTCTCTCTATTCTGACTGTCGACGGTCGTGGCAATTACACGCAAACGCGAACCGGTTACGTATACATCATTTCCTCTCTCTAATTCCGAGAGTTGAAATTCAGAAAGTTTCGCGAGGTCGATTTTTACTAATGTGTCGATCGATACTTTGTAGTATTTCGAAAACATCATCAACGCATCCAGCGTCGGATTTTTAATACTGCCATTCTCATAGCTATTCACCGTCGAACGACTCACGTTTAATTCACCTGCGATAATATCTTGCGTACGATTTTTACGCTGACGTAGGATTTTGATGTTGTTGTTGAAAACCATTTTCTTTTTAATTAATAATTAATAATGAACAATGAACAATTGCGAATTTCAGAACGCGTCGATGAATAACTTTCGCGGTGCTACTCACCACTCACTACTTACCACTCACTTTTTAATTCCCTCAGCCGCTACGATTTACCAACCTGTTGATTATTTTCTCTTGCACACTGCAAATATATAGATTACATTGGAATCATGCAAGATGATTGTTTTGCAATCTATTGCAGGTTTGTTTAATGACTTGGTTGCTTTGCAGAAATGCTTTAGCCGGTGTGGTTTTGGTTGTCGAATTCCTTGAGCCACACCGGAGCTACCAATTTTCCCTCTCGCCATGCATCGTTCAATAGTACATATGGATCTGGATTCGTTTTTCGTTTCCGTTTCGTGTTTAGATTACCCGAAACTGAAAGGAAAACCTGTCCTGATCGGCGGCACGAGCGATCGCGGCGTAGTGGCATCGTGCAGTTACGAGGCGCGTGCATATGGCGTTCATTCGGCCATGCCCATGAAACTGGCCCGCCGACTTTGTCCCGATGCCATAATTGTTCGTGGTGATTATGAACGGTACAGTCAGCTTTCGGATACCGTTACAGATATCATTAAAGAAAGCGTTCCCATTTATGAAAAGTCATCGATCGATGAATTCTATATCGACCTCAGCGGCATGGACCGTTTTTTCGGTTGTTATAAATGGGCAACGGAATTGCGTCACAAGATCACCAAAGAGACAGGCTTGCCGATCTCTTTCGGCATGTCGGAAAATAAAACTGTTTCGAAAGTTGCGACCGGTGAAGCCAAACCAAACGGTCAGCAGAAAATTGATTTCGGAAATGAAAAAACTTTTCTCGCACCATTACCTATTCGTAAAATTCCAATGGTAGGAGAGAAGACGGCAAATTTATTACGCACCATGGGCGTGGAAAAAATTGAGACTGTGCAAAAAATGCCTGTGGAATTAATGGAAAATGTATTGGGCGAAAATGGTATTGTCATCTGGCGAAAAGCAAATGGAATTGATAATTCACCGGTCGAATCATACAATGAACGCAAATCACTTTCTACCGAAGAGACATTTGATCAGGATACAATTGACATCAATTATCTGAAATCACTCATTGTTGCCATGACGGAAAAACTTGCGTTTCAATTGCGCTCGGAAGATAAGTTGACAGCATGCGTTACCATAAAAATTCGTTACTCCAATTTCGATACACACACAATGCAGTCGCGCATTCCTTATACTTCGAATGATCAGACGCTTATCAATCGCGCGAAAGAATTATTCGATAAACTTTTTCAACGACGAATGCTCATTCGTCTTATCGGTGTTCGCTTTAGTCATCTGGTTGGCGGCGGACAACAGATCAATCTTTTCGAAGACAGTGAAGAGATGGTAAAACTTTACCAAGCCATGGACAAAATGCGAAAACGTTATGGCGAAACATCCATACAACGCGCCGTTGGAACGGAGTACGAACGAAGGCGGTTTAATCCGTTTAATGGGTTGTCGAGTTAGTAAATCAGAGATTTTATGAAGTTTTATTTGAAAGAGAAATACTAAAGATTGTAAAGACTAAAATTTACAGAAAGATAAATTCAATAAATCCGAGCGAAGAAAAATAGCCGTTAATCAAAATTTAATATTGATCGTTGCTAAAAGAGAATAAATAAAAATTCATTTATAAATAAAATGGGCTGAATAAGAACAATTTTGGATCTGCTTCACGTAAATCTCTAATTGATATTGTTCAGCCCAAATGATATCCGCTGAAATTAACTTAACAGGTTAACCATTCAATAATTCAAATCACCTATTCAGATTGAACCAGAAGGGAACTTAGTTTTTTGGTTGTGGATCAGATGCAAAATTTGCATGAACTAATTTCCATTTACCGCCTTCTTTAGCATACACTCTTGTTGACTTTGCGCGAGTTGTTTTTGTTTCTCCATCTTTATTAACGGAAACTCCTGCAAAATTGTAAGATAAAATTGCAACATCACCGTAAACTTGAACTTTCGGATTCAACATTTCAGCAACAGCAGAATGATTAGGATCTTTTCCTTGTGGTTGTGAAAGACGCATTGAAATAGCTTTACCTTCTAAGCGAGTAGAATAATCGCTATTAAACTCTGTATATTCATCAGAGGTGTTTTTAAACTGCTCAGCTATATTTCCAGGATCCGAAATTTCTGCAGCCCATTGAGCTTTTACAATTGCAATTATTTCATCAGCTACTTGCTGATTTGTGCTCGACTGTGCATTAGTAATTGATGGCATAAATGCAAATCCAACTAGTAATGCTACGCTTAAGATAATTTTTTTCATGTGATTGTTTTTTAAATAATGCCTACTCTACAAGGTTTTCAGCTTTCCCTTTTTCTTCGATTAATCTAATAATACAATTTTATATTAAATATATCACATTTACTATTTATTTTTTTAATTCGATAATTTTAAGTAAACTGAACGTGAAAAAGATACTATTAAGCAATTGAAAACAAAAAAGGAGAAAAGATAAGCAAGAGTGTATCTATAAATTTCCAACACTTTCGGAAACTTTTTGGGTATAAAAAAAGATCCACTACATCAAAAGTTTTTCGTAAGTCAAATTATGAAATTATCTATTTTTCTTTTTCAGTCAATGCTATAGTTCGATTGTTAGGCGTTCCAGTACCTATTGTTATTAATAAGTCAAAAATCAGAAACCAAAAAGCGACTTACCTGCAATTTCTGCGAAAAATTTATCTATGGCAAAATAGTTTTAAAGGTGCCAATTTTAAAAATTGAAAGTTCGACTTTTGGACGGTCAGCTTCCAATTTCAGGACTTTTGAATTGAAATATGTCCTCGGCACAAATGCAGGATCTACAATCCACCCCTAATTACCCCACATTGACCAAAAACCCCAATTTGCAATTCCAAAATATTTACTACATTCAAATGCTCTAACAACCACCCATGAAGAAAATTGTACTTTCTATTATTGCCATATTATGCTTTCACCTGACTCAGGCACAAATTAATTTTTCGCAACGACTCAAACCGGGAAGCAGCGATGTTTATGTCGATAATTATTCGCCAAATTCGAATTATCCTGATGAGATAGATTATTGCAGTGGACAATGGACAATAGGTGGGACTCCTGTTGCATGGCGAACATTTTTTAAATTTGATCTATCGACAATACCTGCAGGTTCAGTAATTAATTCCGCGACATTAAATCTCTTTTATGCAGACACAAACAGTTTCGGAAATGCTCCGCATGAATCACTCACCAATTCTAATGCAAGTTTGTTACAAAGAGTAATTGGTCCATGGACAGAAAATACAGTTACTTGGAATACACAACCTCTTGTTACACCAATTGATGGCGATACACTGGCACAAAGCATTGCCCCGGATCAAGATTATTTGAACATAAATGTTGGCGCAATGGTGCAAGCAATGGTTGACAGTGGGAACAACGGTTTTTCATTACGACTAGTTGTTGAAATGGAATATGCGCGAATGTTTTTTGCTTCAGGAGATAATCCGGATACTGCAAATCGTCCGTTATTAGAAATAACTTACACGCCACCTGTGATCTGTCATACTGAAATATTAGGATCAAAAAGTGAAGATGTGACGATTGATGATTATAATCCTGGAAACAATAATCCGGATGAGATAGAATTTTTTTGCGGTGGATGGACAATTTCCGGAACTCCTGTGGTATGGAGAAATTTATTAAAATTTAATTTGTCTTCTATTCCAACAACAGCAACAGTTCAAAGTGCAAGTCTGTCATTATATTATCCGACACAGAATAATTTTTTTGCAACAGACACATCTCTTACACATCTAAACACATCAATAATTTATCGCATAACAAGTCCATGGAGTGAAAATACTGCAACATGGAACAATGCGCCCTCATACTCGACTACTAATTCTGTTACAATTGGACCAACAATTTCTTCTACTGAGGATTTTATGAATATTGATGTATCTGCATTAGTGCAAGACATGATCAATGATCCGAATAACAGTTATGGATTTCAATTGCAGATGATCGATGAGACACAATATGCTCGATTACTTTTTGCTTCAGGCGACAATCCGGATATAAGCAAGCATCCGAAACTTGAAGTTTGCTATATAGAAACCGTAGGGATCGATCAAGTTGCAAGTAGTGCAGATGTTTCGATTTATCCAAATCCGGCGCATGGGCAATTTCATGTTGTAATGAAACAAGATGCTCGCTTTGAACAATACAAGCTATTCGATATTTGCGGAAAGCTGATGGAAATAAACTCAGTCAATAATGAAAACGATTTTATGATTGATGTAAGTCGTTTTTCAAATGGTATTTATTTTCTTTCACTTGAAGGAAAAAATGTTCGCACAACAAAATCTATTGTAGTTCAAAATTGATAACACATATTTAATCGCACATAAAATGAAATTATCTCTAACCCAAAAGAAGTACACACTTCAATTTTTCTTTCGCTTGAATTTCCTTGCTGTTGTTTTGATGGCAGGAATATTTCCGGCAAATGCATCAATACAATTCACGGAGAATAAAGGTCAATGGAATGAGCAAGCATTATTCCGTTCAGATCTGCCCGGAGGAAATGTTTTCCTGACGAAAGACGGATTTATGTTTACTTTTTATGATACAGATGCGATCGAAAAAGCGCACGATGCAGGAATTGAAGCATGTAAAAACATGCGATACAAATGTCATACTTACAGAGTGACATTTAAAAATGCAGCTACAATTTCAGTTAAGCCCGGAGCAATTATGCCGGGATATTCTAATTATTTTATTGGGCAAGATCGTTCGAAATGGGCTTCTCATGTAAATTCATATTCGGAAGTTTTATATCAAAACCTGTATCCGAATATTGACTTGAAAATATATTCTGTCGGTGAAAGTTTCAAATATGATTTGATCTTACATCCCGGCGCAAAGATCTCCGATATAGTTATGCATGAAGATGGTGTCGATAATATTTTTATTAAAGATAGAAGTCTAGTTTATCAAACTTCAATTGGAGATTTCACTGAGAATATTCCAACGTCATATATCGTAGAAGGAGACAAGCAGAAAAAAGTTGATTGCGATTATTCTATCAAAGGGCACGATATTTCATTTGACATAAAAGACGCAGATATTTCAGGAAAAGAATTCGTAATCGATCCTGCTCTTGTATTTTCCACATTCAGTTGTTCATCAGCATCAGCTTATGGTTGTAATGGATCGTATGATGCGAATGGAAAAATTTTTGGATCAGCAGTTGTGAATGGTCAAGGTTGGCCAACAAGTGTTGGAGCATATGATGTTTCTTATGCAGGTTCAACTGATGTTGGAATTCATAAATTCGATCCTGTAAATGCTGGAACAGTTTGGGCTACTTATTTAGGTGGAATGAGTACAGATGTTCCGTTGGGAATGATGTCAAATTCTACAGATGAACTATTCGTTTTCGGTAGTACAACTAGTAGTGATTATCCTGTTACTTCTTCTGCATACGATGGATCGTATAACTATTTGTCTGATTTTTTTGTGTCTAAATTGTCGTATGACGGAACTCAGTTGTTAGGTTCTACATTTGTTGGCGGTTCAGGTGATGATGGAGCAAATAATAGTTCAACTTCTATGTCCGGATTTTATGAAACTGCAGGCGATTTATTTATTGATGCAGCAGGAAATCCTGTGGTTGGTTGTTATACTGCATCAAATGATTTTCCTTCTGTCGGCGGATATCAAACTACAAGCGGTGGATTTACCGATGGTTGTATATTTAAATTGAACAGTTCACTTACATCCATGTTGTTCTCTACCTATTTAGGAGGCGCAAGTGATGATATCATTACTGCAATTGCTGAAAATTCGACAGGCGACCTTCTTGTTACCGGTGCAACATTAAGTGGTAATTTTCCAATCACTAGCGGGGCATATCAAAGTAGCAGAGTAGGTAGCGGCGACATAGATGCTTTCGTTAGCGTACTAAATCCAAGTGGTGCAAGTTTATTGAGATCGACTTACTTCGGCCCAACTACATCGGGTGAAAAAGGTTTTAGAATCGACGCGAATTCAACTGACGATATTTTTGTATTTGGATGTAGTATGGGCGCAGTCCCAGTTTCTGCGGGAGTATATTCTAATCAAACTTCCGGAACCTTCATTTTAAAATTTGATCCTACACTCGCTAATCTTTTATTGAGCACAGCATTTGGAAATGGTAATGGCGGACTTTGTCTCATACCAAGTGCATTTCAAATTGATGATTGCGATCACATTTTATGTGCCGGTTTCACTACAACAACTTCATCAGGCGCATTTATGCCAACAACATCAGATGCATTCCAGGCGACAACTTCCGATTATCAAGATGTATACATGAATTCATTTACCAAAAATATGGACACTCTTCTCTATGGAAGTTATATTGGTTCACCTACCTATGAACATAGTCATGGCGGTTATGACCGCTTTGATCGCCAAGGTAATTTGTATTATGCACTGTGTACTCAATCATCTTTTCCTCTTACTAATCCAACATATTGTTCTTCCGGTTCGGGTGGTTACGATATGATCTGTTTTAAATTCTCCGCTTCTGATCTGTGTATTCCAATTAATCCCCCAGTGCCTGATTTTTTATGCTCGCAAAATAATATTTGTCCGGGCTCGTGTGTAAATTTCACGAACTATTCTACAAACGCTACTTCGTATTCATGGAGTTTTCAAGGTGGTACACCTTCAACTAGTACTGCTGCGAATCCAACAGGTATTTGTTTCAGTACTCCGGGTACATACACCATCACATTGACAGCATCAAATTCCGGTGGTTCTGCTACATTAACTCGCGCATCGCTGATAACAGTTTATGTTCCTGTTCCTGTTACATTGGTGCAAACTGGCGATACAATTTTTGCAACACCCGGATTCATTTTATATGAATGGTTTTACAATGGTGTTCCTGTGACGAGTGGTCAACAGCCTTGGTTCGTGCCAACTCAAAACGGAACGTATTCTGTCACTGCATTAGATAATCATGATTGCGCAAGTGAATTTATTTTGCCGAATGTAATTGCTTCTGTCGATAATGGATTAATTTCTGATCAAGGTATAAGCATCTATCCGAATCCAAGTTCAGGTTCATTCACGATTGAAATTGCAACAGGAAAAGGCTGGAAAGAATTTACATTAACTGATGTTACCGGTAAAGTACTCATCAGTGAAAAAATAGAAGGCAATAAAATTGTGATCGATCGCCAGAAAGTTAGTCTGGCTTCAGCATTATATCTGTGCCGCTTCCGTTCAGACACGGGAAGTGCAGCACGAAAGATAATTATTGAGTGATTTCCATCCTCGTAATTGATTGAACTTGTAAAGGCGGAAAGTGTAAAAACTTTTCGCCTTTTTTTACTTTGATTGCACTGAATTTTCGGATTTATGGATTTTGTTGATGTGTATAAATGCAGGTTTTAAAATTTGGAAATACTATTTTTACTAGTTTTCTAATTTATGTTCCATCATTTATTGATTGCCAAATGAGAAAATGAAGTCAAACTTTGTGTATGATTGATTAGACATACAAATATTCTGAAGAGACTGGACGGATTATAGGCTTGGCTATGGAAGTTCATCGTGAGATGGGTAACGGGTTTCAGGAAGTCGTTTATCAGCGTGCATTGAAAATTGAATTTAAAAGAAATTCAATTCCAAATTGAAGCTGGTTGTACTTAATCTGTAAATCAGCTAAATCCCGATTAACACTTTCCTTTAATCCAATAATCGCTAAATCCCGGTCTAACTGTCAGCGTAATCCAATAATCAGCTAAATCCTGGTTCAGACCTTTGCTCGCCCCGAAAAATTGACTACATTATAACCACCCTCATAGATTGTTTTGCAATCAAAAAGGATGTCGTGGACGTGTACTCCACGACTTAAATTGGACCCATCAAATGTATCTCAATACCCATTCCTATTACAGCTTCAACTTCGGAACGCTAGGTGTCGAACAGCTCTTGCAAGAAGCAAAACGTTGCGGCATTTCTAAACTTGCACTCACTGATATCAATAATACATCAGGTGCAATGGATTTCATTCGTCTCGCACCACAGTATGAAATTGAACCCGTCGTCGGAATAGATTTCAGAATAGGAGCGAAACAATTCTACATCGGACTCGCAAAGAATAACAATGGCTTCCGTGAGCTCAATGAATTTCTTACGTTCTGTTTGCGAAAAGGAACGAATGAATTGCCCGATCTTCCGGAAGTGCCGCCTGTGTTGCAAAATGTTTTCTGGATAATTCCATTCAGTACAACAATGACGATCAAACCTGCACATATTCGTAAAGAACAAAATTGCTTTCTCGGCATTCGTGCAGCACAATTGAACAGACTAAAATTTTCAGAATGGGAAAATGTAAAACATAAACTCGTAGCATTGAATCCCATTTCGTTTAAACATAGCGGCGGATTTCAATTGCATTCTCTTCTTCGTGCAATTGCGAATAATACATTGCTCTCTAAACTTACGACTGATGATCTCGCTGCACAAGATGAAATTATTTTTACACCAACTGAATTACTTCGTCGCTATCAGGATTTTCCTGCATTGATAGAAAATGCACAACGCATTCTTGATGTATGTTCTATTGCATTCGATTTCCATGAGAGCAAAAATAAGCAAACATTTTCCGGAAGTAAATCGCTCGACAGAGAGATCCTTCGGCGTGAAGCGTATAAAGGTGCAGAGTATCGATATGGAAAACCGAGTGATGTCATCTGCGAACGAATAGAGAAGGAATTGTCAATGATCACAGAAATGAATTTCGCGCCTTACTTTCTCTTGAATTGGGACATTGTTCGTTATGCACAACATAAAAATTATGCATACGTCGGTCGTGGTAGTGGTGCAAATAGCATTGTTGCCTATTGTCTGCGCATCACCGATGTTGATCCAATTGAATTGGATCTTTACTTCGAACGTTTCATCAATCCGTTTCGAGCTAATCCGCCCGACTTCGATATCGATTTTTCATGGACAGATCGTGATGATGTTACTGATTATATTTTTCGTCGACATGGAAAAGATAACGTTGCATTGCTTGGTGCATATTCAACATATCAATCGAAAGCAGTAGTGCGTGAATTAGGAAAAGTGTTTGGATTGCCGAAAGGGGAGATCGATTACATCGTAGAGAATCGGCGTCACCCCGATACACCTGACAAGATCACGCAAGCGATTAATTTCTATGCGATGCAAATGCACGACATGCCCAATCATCTTACCGTGCATTCTTGCGGAATTGTAATTTCAGAAAAGCAATTGAGTTGGTACACTGCTACCATCATGCCGCCGAAGGGTTATCCGACGACTCAGTTCAGTATGCTCGAAGCGGAGGATCTAGGATTATACAAACTTGATATTCTCAGTCAGCGTGGTCTCGGTCATATCAAAGATACGGTCGACATTGTAAAAAATAATTACGGAATTTCAATAGACATTCATGCTATCAACGATTTCAAAAAAGATGAACGTGTGAAAGAACTTATTCGTACAGGAAAATGCATGGGTTGCTTTTATGTTGAATCGCCTGCTATGCGAATGTTGTTGAAGAAACTTGCAGTTGATACGTACATTCAACTTGTTGCTGCCAGTTCCATTATTCGACCGGGTGTTGCGAAATCGGGAATGATGCGTGAGTACATTCTGCGCACACATGATCTTAAACGTCGCACGTACATTCATCCTGTCATGGAAGAGTTGATGAAAGAAACGTATGGCATCATGGTGTATCAGGAAGATGTGATCAAGGTTGCGCATCATTTCGCAGGATTATCGCTTTCTGAATCGGATGTGCTTCGTCGTGGTATGTCCGGAAAATTTCGCTCGCGAGCAGAGTTTGCAAAGATTCACGATAATTATTTCGAGAGCTGTCGAAAGAAGGGTTATCCGGAAGAGATCATTGTTGAAGTATGGCGACAGATAGAAAGTTTTGCCGGTTATTCATTTTCGAAGGGACATTCGGCATCGTATGCTGTTGAAAGTTTTCAGAGTTTGTATCTGAAAGCGTATTATCCGAAGGAGTTCATGGTAGGTGTGATCAATAATTTCGGCGGATTTTATCGCACAGAATTTTATGTTCACGAAGCGCGTATGTCGGGAGCAACTGTTCATCCGCCATGTATCAATACGAGCGAACATCTTACGTCGATAATTTGTGATGACATTTATCTCGGCTTTGTTCATCTCGCCGGATTGGAAACAGCAGTGAGTCATGTCATCGTGAATGAACGAAAGGAGCACGGCGATTATAAAAATCTGGAAGACTTCACAAAACGAATTTCCATTGAGCTCGAGCAATTGAGAATTCTCATTCGCATCGGAGCATTTCGATTTACCGGTCGCACGAAAAAAGAATTGTTGTGGGACATTCACATGATCCTCGGAAAAGAGCGCAAGACAGCAGCGCGTAACGAACTCTTCGATACAGGAGTGAAGACCTACACACTTCCTGCACTCGATCAAAAACCACTCGACGATGCATTCGATGAGATCGAATTGCTGGGATTTGCATTGCGTTCGCCTTTCGATCTATTGAAAGATGATTCAAAAGAGAAATCGAAAAATCTCGCAGCCGATCTGCCGAAATTCATAGGCAAACAAATTGAAATAATCGGCTACATGGTAACGAGCAAATACACAACTACAGTAAAGCGCGAGCTGATGATGTTCGGTACCTTCCTCGACTACAACGGATATTTTTTCGACACCACACACTTCCCAAAAGTCGCCGACAAATATCCTTTCCGCGGACGTGGTTGTTATGTGGTTAAAGGAAGGGTAGACGAGGAGTTTGGGTTTTGCAGTATTGTGGTGGAGAGCATGGAAAAGATAGAGCCTCGCGTGAGTTAGATAAAACACAAGAGCACAAGTTCACAAAAGGCCACGGAATTTTAAGCTTCGTAGTTTCCTGTATTGTAGTTTGATGTAAAGAAGTGTTATGATAAATTTAGTAATCATTAAAGCTTTCCATTTCTGAAGGTAAATCAAAGGAAGAAATCTGTGGACTTTTGTGAACTTGTGAACTTAGTGTTTTTATTTTTACTATAAAGAACTCTGCGCATTTTCTGCGAAAATCAGCGCTCCCGATAGCTACCGGGATCTGCGGGAAATAAAAAACATAGCGCAATTAATTATTTTTACTATACTTGTATCACAATGACCAAAAGTAATTTGTAAATAAAATATTTCAAATGAAAAAATTATCCACTATTTTATTTTTTGTAACACTCACATTTATTTCTTGCAAAAAAGATACCGAACAAACAAATCCAGTTGTTCAAAATGAAATTACATATCCGGACTCCATTTATTATGGTAAAAATATTTTGTCATTTGCTGACTCTACAGTTTTAGTAGATCAGGCAGATTATGAAATGGGCGCAACATTAGAAAAAGATGCAAGTTTATATTTGATCATCACGAATTATTCTGATACCCTCACAACGATGATTCAGCCAATTTGGTATTTTGCAGATGAATCCGGTTGGTCGGTTAATAACTATAACGATCTAGACAGCACACAAAAATTCACAGCAACGCAATCGGGAAAAATTGATTTGAAAATGTTTTTCATTGCTAATAGTAGAGTAGGGAGATGCAAGATTGATTTTTATGAGAATGGAAATACGATCACGCGAACAAAATATTTCACTTGGCAATAGTCATTAATAAATAATTCCAATGGCAGAGAAAAAATCAAAACTAGTTGAGATCAAAACAAAACCCACTGTAGCAAGTGTTGAAGATTTCATCAATAAACTTCCCGACGAACAAAAACGCAAAGACAGTTTTGTGATTTTAGAAATGATGAAAAAAGCAACGAAAGAAGAGCCTGTATTATGGAGCAATTCAATCATTGGGTTTGGAAATAAAAGATACAAAAGTCCGGCGACAGGAAGAGAAGTTGATTGGCTAAAGATCGGCTTCGCTCCACGCAAAGCGAATTTCTCATTACACCTTACTATGGATATCAAAGCCCAAGCTTCTGCACTCGAAAAATTAGGCAAGCACAAGACCGGTGTAGGTTGTCTCTATATAAATAAATTGGATGATGTTGATTTGAAAGTGTTGAAGGGGATGATTAAGGTGGCTGTGAAGGTGAAGTAAATTAGTAATAAGGTTTCGAGTTATAATTGTATTAGTTTTACAAAGCCCCCTCAAAACTATGCTTTATGAAATTGGTTGTGGTAAAGGAAACGTTAGCGGTAAGTATAAATGACACCTACAATGATTAGAATATTATCTCTCCTTACTTTTCTTAGTTGTGTTTCGGCATTCCCTAATGGGTCAGGAAATTCAAAACACATGGTAAATGTAAAATTACCCAAAGCTGAATCTAAAGGCGACCAAACGTTGATTCTAAACTATAACGCAATCAGTTGCACCTGTGCACAATGGAGTGAGTCAAAGCACAACAACCGACCTGACAAACGAGAATACTTTTATCTTGAAAGGTCAAACAGCAATCTTATAAACGCTGACACATTGTTTGACGGAAAAAATTTTCCTGTTCAAATTCAAGTGAAAGGAAAAGTCATCGCAGAAAGCGGTTACCCCAAAGACTATAATCTGGCAAAAGGAAAAGGTGACCCAGCCAAAGTTTTTAGATACACAGAAATAAAAGTTTTACAAAATGGTCAGAAGAAAACCAACCCCTAGCAGCACATTTGCTCAATTGTTGGTTTGTTCCCACCGGAAATAAATTTTTCAAAATTTTTTTTATCTAAGCTGGAAGAACCCGGTTCCAAAAGACTGCAACTGAGCAAATCTGCGAAACGTTAGTGGAGAGAAAAAAAATAAACTTATGAAAATCCTTATTACATTTTAAAAGATCATGAGCAATCTAAAAACTCTCCGGCGAATAATTTTTTCACTGATACTTTTAGGCGCAGGAACAGTTTCATTTTTTATTTTGAATAGAGAATCCGACATGCATCGGAATGTAAAAAGTAAACCTTTAATAGTTGGCAAATGGAATGTCGATTCGTGTCAGTTCAAAATTCCGGGTTGGCACACAGACATTACAAATAGCAAATATATTTTTTATGAGGATCAGAAATTATTAATTCAATCCGAAGATGGAACTGATAAATCAACTATTAAGTACTTTGTAAATGATGGCAAAAGAATTACACTGCGAGAAGCGGGAGATTTGAGTGAAATTACATATGAATTCCGGTTTATCTCCGAAGGTAAATTAGAATGGGAAGACGAACTGGTTTTTATATCATTATCTTTAATTAAAAGATAAACACTACTTTGGGAACTAATATGAAGTATTTCTTCCATTGCATCCTCGTTTTATTTTTAACCAATGTGTGCATTGCGCAGCAGCAATACACATTCATTAATTACACCCAAGAACAAGGGTTGCCATCAGGAACCATTCGAGGCATTTATAAAGACACAACCGGTTACATCTGGCTCACAAGTGAAGAAGGCATAGCTCGGTTTGATGGGTATAACTTTAAAGTATTCCGTCATAATCCTGATGACAGCATCAGCTTGCCTTCTGATATAACATGGTATGGAGCATTTCCTCGATACGGAGATATTTATTTTGAAACTTCGGGCAGGTTTTGCAAATACAATCCGGCATCAGCAGCATTTACGTTTCAGCTTCCATTTGGTGATTCCATACGCCAATTTCGCATTAATGAAACAAAAGGAATCAGCGATCATTATTGGGCATTAAGCAAATTTTCAGTCTTCAAAATAAGCAAAGTCGGTACTCAACGCTTTGCACTTCCTTATCCTATAGCATCCAAAGAATGGAGGGTAATAGCATCGACTGATAGCGTTGTGCTGATTACGACGAATTCAATTGGAAAACCTCATGTGCTATTTTTGGATGAAAAATTGAAAACTATTACAGAAATAAAAATCCCGAATAGTGATGGTATAAAAGACAGTTCAACTTTTGCAGATGTAATTCTTATCGGTCACGATATTTATCTCCTGAATAAAAAAACTGTATTCCGTTTTAATTCCATTACAAGAGTTTTTGAATGGCACTTTGATTTAAAGTGCGCAGACAATTTTGATAATACTTCTCCATTCTATCTTCCTATTAACGATTCGTTGGTAATTATTCGCTCTCAAAAAGGTTTCCTAACTATCATCAATATCAGAACATGTGGAGAACAAAGGATTGTAGTAAATAAACAAATTACCGAGCAAACATTGACTGATAAAATGATTTTAAGCTGTACGGCAGATAATATTGGAGGAGTGTGGTTTGGAACAGCACAAATGGGTATATTATATTATAACATTTATACTGGTGAATTAATACAATACATTCATGAACCCGGAAATTCAAATAGTCTTCCCGGAAATATGATTGACAAAATATTGGCTGATGAAAACGGAGTAATATGGGCTTCATGCTTTGGACATGGCTTAGTTAAAATGGAGCCTGTAACTGCGCTTTTTAAAACTGCGGCACCCGCTACAGATAATGATTCAAACACTGAAGGGCAAGGCTGGAGCGCAAACATTCGCGGCTTCCTGGAAACTGATGATGGTTATTGGATTGCTACAATGAAGGGTTTGTTCAGGTATTCAAGTAAGACAAATCAATTTAAAAATATTCAATCTCTCTGTCCGGGAAATATTGAAAGCCGCACTAGCTATGATGATGACAGACTTCTTAGCAAGAGTTTTACTTTTGGATCACTTGCAAGAGACCATGCCGGTAATATATGGATTGGAACATGGTATGGTGAATTGGTTGTATATAATATAAAAACTAAACGCTCCTATTCAATAAGACCGCAGCCTTTGAAGGATAATAACGAAAGAATATTTAGAAATCTCTTTTGTGATAGAAAAAACAGGATGTGGATTTCAACTTTGGGCTCAGGTATTTGTATGGTTGACTGCAATACTTTGAATTTTGAAAAGATTCATGACCTCAAGTTTGAATACAGTTTTCCTGATGCGAATGATTCTACTGCTATTCCTCAGGGAACGGCTTTTGTTGTTTCTGAAGATGCTGAAGGCAATATCTGGGCTGGCACGGAAAACGGATTGTGCAGGTATAATGAACAGTCAAAAAAGTGGAAACGATATTGCAATATACCCGGCAGTGAAAATAGTTTACACAACAACAACGTGAGAAGCATATGTCTTGATAAGAAAGGAAAGCTTTGGATAGGAACCAATGGTGGTGGGCTAAATCTCTACAACAAGGAACAAGATAATTTCACACATTTCACAAAAGCAAATGGGTTGCCAGATGACAGAATCTATACTTTGGTTTGTGACAATAATGGTATGTTATGGATGGGAACCAACTTTGGTATGTGCAGGTTTAATCCTATTGATTATTTCTGCAAAAACTTTAGTGATAAAGATGGCATTCAGAATTATGAATACAACACCGGTGCTGCAATAAAGCTGAAAGATGGTACATTACTTATCGGTGGAATTACAGGATACAACATCATCGACCCTGACAAAATTGAAAACAATAAATCAATTCCTCAGGTGGTTATTTCCTCCTTTAAAGTTTATGACAGGGAAACACCAATAGGTGACGGCCATCTGAATTTGAATTATGATGAGAATCGTTTGTCATTTGAATTTGCTGCATTAAGTTACTACCGAAATCAGAAAAATCGTTATGCATATATGCTTGAAGGAGTTGACCGCGACTGGGTTTTCAGCGACACGCGCAGGTATGTAAGCTATTCAAGACTTGAACACGGCAATTATACTTTTAAAGTGAAAGCATGCAACAGTGATGGTGTATGGAATGAAACAGGAACGCAAATACAAATTACAATTACTCCTCCATGGTGGAAGCAATCATGGTTTATGATTTTATGCTTCACGGTTGGTGCTACAATTGTATACTCGATCTATAAAATGCGACTCAACCGTAAGGAGCAATTGGAAAAAGTCAGAGCACGTATCAGCCGCGATCTACATGATGATATGGGTTCCACTTTGCAAAGCATTTCAGTTATGAGCGAGATCGTAGGCATGAAATCAACAACGGACAACAAGCAAGAGTCAATTCCACTTATCGAAAAAATCGGAAGTGCTTCTCGTGAGATGATTGATAAAATGAATGATATAGTATGGGCAGTGAATCCGCAGAATGATCTTTTCGAAAACATCATACTTCACATGCGTGCATTTGGTGGTGAGTTGCTTGCCGGAAAAGATATTGCGCTGCATTTCAAATCGGAAAGTGGTTTAAACAACATCAGACTTTCGATGGAAAAGCGGAAATCATTTTTCCTTGTTTATAAAGAAGCGCTGAACAATGCTTATAAATATTCCGGTGCAAAAAATGTGAAAGTTGAAATCTCCAAAACAAATCATACATTAAAATTAGTTGTTGAAGATGATGGTATAGGATTCAATATGAATGAAGATCGCTTAAAAACAGGTGGCAACGGATTGAAAAACATGAACGCAAGAGCCGCGGAACTGAACGGTAACATCTCAATTACATCAGAGCCTGGGCACGGAACAACGGTTATCCTTTTAGTAAATCTTAAATAAAAATGAGGACTACCCAAAACAGGTAGTATCTTGACCATAAAGTAGTTTACCTTTATACTGTCCTTATATACTATGAATATTAAAGTCGCAATTTTTGAAGATAATCCGCTTTTGCGTGACAGCCTGTTCCAGCTGATAAACGGTAGTGAAGGCTTTGTATGCACGGGTGCTTTTCCTGATTGCACAGACCTTATGCGAAAAGTTGAATCTGCTAGCCCCGATGTAATCCTGATGGATATTGACCTTCCCGGTGGAATGAACGGCATTGAAGCAGTAGGGAAAATCAACCAAACGCTTCCCGGAATTATGGTCATCATGCAAACGGTTTTCAATGACAATGAAAGAATATTTCAATCTATTACTGCCGGTGCATCGGGTTATATTTTAAAAAACACTTCGCCTGTTCGCATCCTTGAATCCATTCGCGAAGCAGCTACAGGCGGAGCGCCCATGACGCCAAGCATCGCTCATAAAATTCTTGAGGTTTTTCGCAGTAAAAAAACTGTTATGCCGGTTAACGAACAATCGCAGCTTAACGACAGGCAGAAAGAAATTCTCGAGTGTATTTTCAACGGCATGAGCTATAAGTTGATTGCCGAAAAACTTTTCATCTCTGTTGACACCGTTCGTTATCATGTAAAAAACATTTATGAGATCCTGCATGTTCATTCACGTGACGAACTGATTTCAAAAGTTAAGGGGAAATCTTTTTTGAGTTTTTAAATGCCCGTTTAAATTTCTCGGCTCTATCATGGGATGCAACCAATATATCCTGGAACTTTTATGCGGTCTAATTATTGGACACATGCATCGTGTTTAAAGAGTACGCCCCTAAAGGGGCTTGGCTTACCTGTGTTGTCTCGTGTTACCAAAAGTACGGCCCTAACGGGCCTGTCATTTCTCAAAGCATTTACTTAGTGTTTAAAGAGTACACCCCTAAAGGGCAATGTCATTAAGTTTAGTCAAATGATGTTTTCGTTGTCAATTCATCGAATTGTTAGGCCCGTTAGGGCCATCCTCTTGTTAACCCCTGGACTATGCACGAGTGCTAAGCCCCTTTAGGGGCGAACTCTTTAAACAC
>JANOBV010000260.1:0-3016 GCA_031411835.1 Bacteroidota bacterium
CACCTACCGGGCAATGAAGAATTATATTATAAGGGTTTAAGCTTACTTCGTAATGATCACACTTTTTCTCATCATCTTATCACCATTCATGATTCGGATCCAATATAATCCGGATTTCATCGATGAACTATTTACTACAAAATTGATTTCAGTGGATGATGGATTGATCTTTTCTGTTGCTACCAATTTCGAAACCTGATCGAAGATACTGATCGTAACAGGTTTTTGTGAATCAAGACTACTCATATTGATTACAAAATTGTCGCCTGCCGGATTTGGGAAAATAGAAACAGTATGTGAATTGTCGTTAAGCGAATTTACACTATTGATCAAGTATTCAATCTGAGCACTTGTTTCACATCCATTCACACTCACAGCAGAAACAAAATAATTTCCTGATGCTTGTGGAACAAAGTAACTTCCTGTGGCAATGAGAATCGGATTGCCATTAAAGTACCAAGAGTAAGCAGTATAACCCGGCGATGAGAAGATCGTATCGTTTGCTAAGTTCAAAGCAAAATTTGTTGGCGATTGCATTACGTTAATGTAATTCGGCATTAACATAGTGTCAGTACCATAGTTGTTTGTTACGATCAATTGTACATCATATGAACCAGCTGTGTTATAGCAAATACTTGATGGATTCATTGCATTGCTCGTTGACGGATTTCCACCCGGGAATGACCATTGATAAGAAATCGCATTCACAGAAAGATTTGTAAAGTCAATGCAAGTTCTAGAACAAACTGGATCGGTACCGTACATGAAAGAAGCAACGGGTGGTACAACATTAGATAATTTTACGATCCAGAAGTCGCAGTATTTTTTTGAAATGTCATAAGTAGTTTGTGTTTTGTAGCCTGCGATCTCACCGTTAGTATGATTGGCAGCAACAATGCTTCCATCATTTAATAAGAAAGCAAACCCGCTATCATCTCTACCTGATGTAAAGATTGTTTTATCCCATAACACATTCCCAAGAGGATCAAGTTTTACAACCCAATTGTTTTCTTGTCCAAGGTTATCTTCTGTTTTATCGCCACTGATATCAGAGTAAGAAGTTGCGGCAATGAAGTATCCGTTGTCAGTTGTTTGCGTGATGTTCCCGAATTTGTTTTCATTAATATTTCCACCGAGCGATTTATCCCATTGAATATTTCCAAGGTTATCAGTTTTAATTACCCAGATGTCACAAGTATTTGCACCGCCATTATTTGCTTGCGTTTTTTCACCGCCAACACCGGAGTAAGAGTTACCTGCAATTAAAAATCCTTCATCGCGAGTTTCAATGACAGAATATAAAAGATCGCTTACAGCACCGCCATAACGTTTATCCCAAACTTGATTTCCTGCAGCATCCATTTTCATGATCCAGTAGTCGCAATAATTAACTGCTCCGCGACAACCAGAAGAGACATCACCACTTTGATCAGACCAAGTATAACCTGCAAGAACGAATGCGCCATCTTTCGAGCGAGTCATTGCAGTTAATTGATCATTTCGATTTCCACCGAAAGTTTTATCCCAGATTTTATTTCCGGAAGCATCAATTTTCACGACCCAATAATCAGGACCGCCAAACGATGCTTGTGTTTTATCGCCAGTCATAGAAGAGAGTGAATGTCCGCCAAGCATATAACCATCATCACCTGAAATGACGATAGCATTTAATTTGTCTTCATAGATTCCGCCGAAAGTTTTATCCCATTGTTTTACACCTTGAGCGTTGATCTTAACTACCCAGTAATCTGCATAGTCGTGACCGGATTGATCCCAATTCGCTTGCGATTTATCGCCGCTGATTCCGCTGCGAGAATATCCACCGAGAAGAAATCCGCCGTCGCCTGTCTGAAGAACGCATGTGAGTTCATCTTCTAAAGAACCGCCAAAACGAGCGTCCCATAATTTGACACCGGCCGAATCGGTTCTCACTACATAATAATCAAATCCACCATTACTGCCTTGAGTTTTATCGCCATCATTAATAGATAGAGAAGATCCGGCAAGTAGATAACCATGATCATAAGTAGGTAGGAATACTTTCAGCTTTTCGTTTTTAGTACCACCATAACGGTAATCCCATTCGCGCTGAAAATTGTTTTGAGCATATATAGTAGTTGTCATGAAGAACATTGCTACTTGAATGCTTTTAGTGAGTAGTGTTTTTGTGTATCGTGTAAGCATGATGTCAAAGTAGCTTCGACGTCACGGGATTTCAATTTAAAGTGGTAAATGGTAAGTGGTGATTGGTAAGTGGTGAGTAGCAAATGGCCGCTGACTCAAATGTGTTGTAAGAAAGCGAGTGATTTTTCTTCACTTATTTTTTGACAATAAAATCATGTTTTAGCAATGAGTTTAAGAATGAAAATTTGGCCTTTATCATAAAGCGATTCACTGCATTTGAAAGTCCATTCACCAATGTTAATTGCAAAAAGATCATTGAAGTCTCCGAGAAATTTATTTATTTCAATAAAACAATGTTGAAAAATACGCACAATTGCAATTTTATAAATGTTGCAACTTACTACTTACTACTTACTACTTACTACTTACTACTTACTACTTACAACTTACTACTTACTACTCACCATCTTCAAACAAGAAAACAATTAAATACTGATTCATCATCACCTTGAGTTGATGCACATCAGGTTTCGGTTTTTTCTTGCGTGGTTTACGGCGCGTGTTTTTCATGGATTTAAAAGTACTAATGGTTGTTTTATATGACAACTAAAAAATTGTGTCGATAGCGATTTCACTTTTTACTCTGCTTCGTAAGCAACCGCTAATAAAATTGCCAATCATTTACCCCAAAAAGGCCCATAGGGCCGACCTGTTAATAGAAAGCCGGGTAATTTAATGTAATCAGCCCCGGAGGGCAATGTCATTAAGTTTAGTCAAATGATGTTTTCGTTGTCAATTCATCGAATTGTTAGGCCCGTTAGGGCCATCCTCTTGTTAACCCCTGGACTATGCACGAGTGCTAAGCCCCTTTAGGGGCGAACTCTTTAAACAC
>JANOBV010000261.1:0-1785 GCA_031411835.1 Bacteroidota bacterium
TACGGAATGATCGATGAAGTATTGACGAGAAAGAAATCGTAATTACTTTTAGCGATTGATTCAATCGATTTTGTAAGCGGATAACCACATTTTATATGATGTTTTTGAGATAAAACTCAACATATTATAAAATACGGTTGTCCGCTTTCTTTATTTTTGCAAGTAGTCAAACTATTTTCGCTAAATTGCGTTTAATTTTACTGTTGAAAAAAGTGCCTTTATAAGAATGAAAAATCAGAAAGAAATAAAGTGTTCGTTTTGTGGTCGCGATAAAAGCGAAACCTACGTACTCATAGCAGGAATCACAGGTCACATTTGTGATCAGTGTATCCAGCAAGCTCAAAATATACTCAATGATGAGATGAATAGTAAGTTGAAAAACACTATCAACTCTCACATGACCTTGCTTAAGCCTGTTGAAATAAAAAAATTCCTTGATCAATATGTAATTGGGCAGGATGATGCGAAAAAAGTTTTAGCAGTAGCAGTATATAATCACTACAAAAGAATTTCCAGCAAAATCAAAAAGCAGGATGAAATTGAGATCGAGAAATCGAATATCATTCTTGTTGGTGAAACCGGAACCGGAAAAACTCTTCTTGCTCGTTCAATTGCTAAAATGTTAAACGTTCCATTCTGTATTGCTGATGCTACTGTATTAACGGAAGCAGGTTATGTAGGGGAAGATGTTGAAAGTATTCTTACCCGTTTATTGCAATCTGCCGATTACGATGTGGCTTCTGCTGAACGTGGAATCGTGTACATTGATGAGATCGATAAGATCGCGCGTAAAAGTGATAATCCTTCAATCACTCGTGATGTGAGCGGAGAAGGAGTTCAACAAGCTTTACTGAAACTTTTGGAAGGTTCGATCGTG
This sequence comes from Bacteroidota bacterium, assembly GCA_031411835.1. GTDB lineage: Bacteria > Bacteroidota > Bacteroidia > AKYH767-A > 2013-40CM-41-45 > JADKIH01. Next base: position 878 of record JANOBV010000261.1, read on the forward strand.
AACGTCCCACCACAAGGAGGACGTAAGCATCCGGAACAAAAGATGATAGCAATGGACACACATAATATATTGTTCATTTGCGGAGGTGCTTTTGATGGAATTGAAAAGAAGATCGCAAAACGATTAATGACTCATGCAATTGGTTATAAATCGGGTCGTGATACTGAACACTTGGATAAGGCGAATTACCTTCAATATATAAGTCCGGTCGATTTGAAGTCTTTCGGAATCATTCCCGAATTGATTGGTCGTTTGCCGATTGTCACTCATTTGGATCCATTAGATAAAGCCACTTTGCGTTCAATTTTAACAGAACCAAAGAATGCATTGATGAAACAGTATGAGAAACTGTTTGAACTTGAAGGAATTAAGCTGGAAATGGAGAAAAATGTGTTGGATTTCATTGTAGATAAAGCGTTTGAATTCAAATTGGGGGCAAGAGGATTAAGATCGATCTGTGAAGCTATTTTATTAGACGCCATGTTTGAAATACCGACTTCAAAAGGGAATTCGAAGGAGTTTGTGGTTACGTTGGCTTATGCAAAAGAGAAATTTGCAAAGACCAATGCAAATAAGCTAAAAGTCGCTTAAAGGTAAAGAAGCGGACTAAAAAGGTCGGTTGATAAATTTCAATAAAAAAGTCAGGGTTTTATAATCCTGACTTTTTCTTTTTTGAGTAGGAGAAAAGTCGAAAGTTGATTTTTTAATTTTTTTCGAATTTTTTTTAGAAGTCAACAGTGCCTTTTTTCATTGTTTTCAACGTTTTCAACTAAAAGAACAGCCTCATTCTAATTTGTTTAAAATATTTTATCAACACTATTTGGTAAATAAGAACAATAGTATACCTTTGCGTTCCCTAAAAATAGGGGAATTTCTATAATAATTACACAGAGTTTAACAGTAAGAAC
>JANOBV010000262.1:0-17726 GCA_031411835.1 Bacteroidota bacterium
AATGAATAATTTGAATTTTCCGTTCCGCCGGAATTACCACCACTTACAAAAAGTATGGCGCCGATCAATCCTAAAAATATTCCGATCAATTTAGTTTTATCACTTTTCATTTTAAAGAAGAGCACACCGAGAATTAATGTAAAGATCGGAACTGTTGAATTGATCATCCCTGCTAGAGCACTGCTGATCTGAGTTTCAGCAAGTGGGAATAAAACAGCCGGAATTCCATTCCCACATAGTCCGGCAAGCATTAAATATTTCCATCGAGACTTTTCTACTTTTTTAAAATGTCCAATCAAAAACGGTAACAAAAAAAGCATTGAAACAAACATTCTTATTGCACCAACCTGATAGGGAGTATAAACAATGAGTCCTTTCTTCATTAGAATAAAAGAACTTCCCCAAACAGTAGCCAACAATAAAATTAAAAAGATGACGAGACCTCTGTTCTGAGTTTTCACTTGCCTTTATCCTTTCCTTTTGCTTTGGATCTTGCTATAGCTTTCGCTTGCTTCTTTTCTTTTCCCTTATTTTTATTTTTAGCAACATCACCTTTTTTACTATGCTGAATTCCTTTCTTATCATGAAACGCACCTTGGAAAGTTGGATCTTCACGTTTACGCTGATCATCGATCTGTCTGCGCATTTTCTGTTCTTCTTCGAACGGAGTAGGAAGAATTTCAACTTCTGCAGGCATTTTTGCAACCGGAATTTTATCGCCAATCAACTTCTGAATTTTTTTCAAATGATATTCATCATCAGGCGCACAAAAAGTAATGGAGTCGCCAAGTTTTTGGGCACGACCGGTTCTTCCAATACGGTGAATGTAATCTTCATAAACAAGCGGCACTTCAAAATTGAAAACATGCGATACATCTTCAATGTCTATTCCTCGCGCAGCAACATCTGTTGCAACAAGAAAACGCAATTTATCTTCTTTGAATAATTTTATTGCATTGATACGAGTATTCTGATCTTTATTTCCATGAACAACTCTTACTGTATCTTCTCCATATTTACGATCGAGATATTTAAAAATATTTGTCGCTGTAGTTTTTGTTTTACAGAAGATGATCATCTTCCTATAAGTTATGTCTTTTATAAAATGATCGAGTAGATTTATTTTTGTACGAAGATTCGGAGTAAAATAAACCACCTGACTAACGGACTTCACTGTCTTCACTTCAGGATTTACTCTGATCAGTACCGGTGTAAGAAGAAAATTTTCCGACAGCTCTTGTACTTTTTCATTCCATGTTGCACTGAAAAGAAGATTTTGTCTCTTGCGCGGCATGACTTCTAGCATTCTGTCAATTTGTGAACGGAAACCCATATCGAGTAATCGTTCTGCTTCGTCCATTACAAAGATCTGAAGCAATTTCAGTTTAAGATATCCCGGAAGGTACATATCCATCAATCGCCCCGGTGTCGCAACAACGATATCGACTCCCGCTGCCAAAGCATCTTTCTGCGACTTCATTCCTACTCCACCAACTAATGCGACAGAACGTAGATCTGTATATTTTGAAAGCATTTTAATGCTCTCATGCACTTGAAGCGCAAGCTCACGTGCTGGTACAACGATCAATGCACGAGGATCATCTCCCTTTGCATATTTTATTCTCATTAACAAAGGCAATAGATATGCAGCAGTTTTTCCTGTTCCTGTTTGTGCTACTCCAACAACATCATGGCCACCTAGGATCAATGGAATTGCTTTCGCCTGAATTTCTGTTGGCGTTTCATAGCCCGCATCCGCCACGGCGGACCATAATTGTTTATTTAACTTGAAATCTAAAAAATCGATACTTTCTTCTGACATGTGGGCGAAGATAGGCTTTCTTCCACTTTAAACTTACACCTAAACATCAACTAAATAAAATAAGAAAAAAGCAAAAAGCAAAAATGCAATTAATCACCTTTACGTTTTAAAAACCTAAAAGGTCCTTCCAGGCAATGTCATTAAGTTAAACACAAGAATTCATAATAAGTAAATGCATTTAGAAATGACACGCCCTTTAGGGCTGTACTTTTGGTAACACTAGACTATACGAGCGCGTCAAGCCCCTTTAGGGGCGTACTCTTTACACAATGCGTGTCCATTTGCTTACCAGTGTGAAGATTCTTGCATACATTGGTTGCATTCGACGAAGGTGAATACCGTATGCATTCATTGTCAAAAAATTTGTGTGTTTAAAGAGTACGCCCCTAAAGGGGCTTTGCGCTTTTTTTATAGTCCAAAAGTCACCAAGAGTATGGCCCTAACGGGCCTAATAATCTAAAAATTGACAACGATGAAAACATTCACCTTAACTAAATGACATTGCCTTCCAGGATGACGGTCAGTTATTATTAAATATGACGAAGGGGAGAAAAATGTGATGCCGAAAGCATCACTTTTTTCTCCCCTTCGTCATATTTTTGTTTGACCTATTGTCATCCTGGAAGGAACTAATTTCTTCTATGCAGAAGAACTTACCAGATCTTCGCTCTCAAAGAATCAGGGCGGTACATTGCGTCTTTTTCAGTTACGTTGAAAGCTCTGTAGAAGTCTTCAATGTTTGAAAGAGGACCATTCACACGATACAATCCCGGTGAATGTGGATCTGTGATGATACGTTGTGCGGCAGCTTCCGGACGGATATCGCCAGCCCAAATCGTTGCAAAGCCAAGGAAGAAACGTTGATCAGAAGTCAAACCGTCGATCAACTCTTTGCTTTGTCCTTGCTTAGTACGTTTGAATGCATCATATGCAATCGTGATTCCACCTAAGTCAGCGATATTTTCACCAAGAGTTAACTGACCATTTACGTGAAGTGTATCAAGAACTGTAAATCCATCGAACTGATCTACGATCACTTGAGCACGAGACATAAATTTAGCTGAATCTTCAGAAGTCCACCAAGCGTTCAAATTTCCTTTTGCATCAAAGTTACGACCTTCGTCATCGAAACCGTGAGTCATTTCGTGACCGATAACTGCACCGATTCCACCGTAGTTTACAGCATCATCAGCTTGTGCATTGAAGAAAGGAGGTTGTAAAATTCCTGCAGGGAAAACGATCTCATTCAATGATGGATTGTAATATGCATTTACAGTTGGCGGAGTCATTCCCCAAGCTAAACGATCAACAGGTTTACCAATTTTATTTATTGAAAAATTGTAATCCCATTGCGTAGCATTCATTAAATTTTTGAAGAATGAATTGCGAGTAATTTCAAGTCCTGCATAATCTTTCCATTTGTCAGGGTAACCGATCTTACGAGTGATGGCATTTAATTTTTCTTTTGCTTTCACTTTCGTTTCAGCACTCATCCAATCTAATTTGTCGATACGTTCGTTATAAACAGCAATTAGATTAGAAACTAATTCATCAGCTTTTTTCTTAGCATCAGGCGGGAAATATTTTGCAACGTAAAGTTGTCCTAATGCATCACCAACAGTTCCGTCAGTCATTTGGATCATACGTTTCCAACGCGATTGAATTTCTTTTTGTCCGCTAAGAATTTTATTGTTGAAATTAAAATCTTCATTCACGAAATCAGTACTAAGAACATTTCCTGCAAGATTCAATACATTCCATTTAAGGTAGATCTTCCAGTCATCAACGCTATTTGTTTTAACTTGATTTTCCAATTCTTTCAAAAAATCAGGTTGACCAAGAACAAGATAATCATAGCCACCTTTGATATCAAGATCATTCATCATAACATCCCAACGAATCGTTGGAGTCATTTTGTTTAGATCAGCTATTGTAACTTTGTTGTATGTTTTAAATGGATCACGCAATTCAACACGTGTCATAGACGCTTTTGCAAGACCTGTTTCAATACGCATAACAACGTTAGCATATTTTGTAGATGTTGCTTCATCCATTCCATAAAGCTTGAACATGTTTACCATGTGCTTTAAAAATTCTGTGCGAATATTTTCAGACCGCGGGTCTTTAGAGATATAAAAGTCGCGATCAGGAAGAGACAATCCACCTTGATAAAGTTGTGGAACTACTACTTCACTGTTCTTAGGATCTTGTCCTGCATAGAGTCCAAACATTGGAGACGCGCCCCATTTCTGAAGCATTGCAGTATAATTAAGAATTGAATTTATGTCAGTAAGCTTATCGATATTATCCATTTCAGGCCGAATAGGATCTGCACCCAATTTTTCAATTGTTACAGTATCCATTGCGCTGAAATAGAAATCGCCAACTAATTGTTCAGGTGAACCTTTAGTTGCATCTTTTTTAGCAGAAGCATCGTCAACGATCTGATGAAGATTCTTTTTATTGTTTTCGTTTAGAATGCTGAATGATCCCCAACGAATTTGATCAGCAGGGATCGGATTTTTTTTGATCCATCCGCCGTTCGCAAAATGGTAGAAGTCAGTACCAGGTGTAACAGTAGAGTCGAAATTTGCAACGTCGATTCCAACACCTTTTTTCGCCTCGCTGTTTGAGCAAGAAACATAAACAGCTGCACATCCTAGAGCAAGAGCTGCTAATTTTAAAGAGTTTTTCATTAGATTATTTACCGGATTTTATGAGAGGGACAAAACTACAATTTTACGGTATGATTAATAATTGATTAACCTTTCTTAACCAAATCGAAAGAAATAATAATACAACAAAGAGCTTGACGCTCATAAAATTGCCTCGAATTCACAAATCAAACTCTACATTCTGAAATCCGAAATTCGCAATCCGCTGTGCGCACAGCGAAATAAAATTCACTAGGTTTGCAATATGATTAACTGTTTCAAGAGGGCAATATTCGCCTTTTTCATTCTTTTTTCGATTTATTCTTGTGAAAACGACTTGGATAAAGTGAAATTATATAGCAAAGGACAGGTCATTCCGACCGAAACGGCGAAGAGCATAAAGATCATTTATAGTGATTCGGCAAAAGTGCAAGTTGAAATAACTGCACCTATTTTAGATCATTATTCAACGGAAAATCCGTATATTGAAATGCCCAAAGGACTTGTAGCCATTTTTTATAATGAGAAAATGGAAGTAAAAAGTAAGGTTGTGGCAGATTACGGAATACGTTTTGAGCGCGAACAAAAAATGGAAGTGCGAAAGAATGTTATCGTTACAAATGAAAAAGGCAATACACTCAACACAGAACATTTGATCTGGGATGAAAAGAAGGCGAAGCTTATGAGTGACGAAGATGTGAAGATCACAACGAAAGACGAAATTATTTTTGGTAAAGGTTTCGAAGCAAATGAGGATTTTACCAAATACAAAATATTCAATCTCAAAGGCACAATATCAATAAATAACCCGAAAAATGATTAGGACATTAGAAGTAGCATGGTTGTGTATCACCATCATCAGTTTTGGACTAACGATCTTCCAGTTTTTTAAAGAAGGATTCCAGTCAGGGCTGTTTATGCTTGCTGTTACTGCCATTGCCTCAGCGATGTACACTGTTCGTCGCAAACAACGGATCAAATTTGAACAGAAAGACGAAAAGGAATTATATCATTAAAATAAACGATTTTTTAATGTCAAATAATTATCTTCGTGCGCTAAAATTACTTTTCGCCTGTGTCTGACTGGACTATCATCATTATCACATTACTTTTTTCTGCATTTTCATCAGGTAGCGAAATTGCTTTCTTGTCGTCGAATAAATTGCGAATTGAATTAGACAGAAGTCAGGGCAGTTTCTCAGCAAAGATCATCTGGAATTTTGTTAAATCACCCTCGCGTTTTATTGCGAGTATGCTGATTGCAAATAATATTTCTCTCGTCATTTATGGTATTGTGATGGAGAAAGAAATATTGCAACCGGAAATGCTCAAGGCATATTTACCTATAGCGATGCATGGTCCGGGAACACTTCTCATCATTCAAACAATTTGCAGTACACTTATTATCCTGATTGCCGCCGAATTCATTCCAAAAGTTTTATTCAGAATAAATCCGAATGCAACACTTGATCTGCTTGCAATTCCCATTCGTATTCTCTATCTGATTTTATATCCGATCGTATGGCTGGTATTAAAACTTTCGACCTTCTTTATGCGGACATTATTCGGCATAGAGATCGTGGAAGAACGTCCTGTATTTGGTCGTGTCGATCTCGATATGTATGTGAGAGAATTGACAACGCGAAATAATCAAGCCGAAGAAATGGATACTGAGATCCGGATCTTTCAGAATGCACTTGATTTTAAGGAAGTGAAAGTTCGTGAATGTATGATTCCGAGAAACGAAATCATAGCCATTAATATTAATGGCGCTGTTGAAGAATTGCAAAAACTTTTTATTGAAACAAAGTTGTCGAAGATTCTTGTTTATCGAGACAATATTGACAACATCATTGGCTTTGTGCATTCATCAGAAATGTTTAAGCGTCCACAAAATCTGAATCAGATTTTTTTACCGGTTACAATTGTTCCCGAAGTAATGAATGCAAATGATTTGCTGAAGCAATTTACAAATCAACACAGAAGTGTTGCAATTGTTGTTGACGAATATGGCGGAACATCGGGCATGGTTACGATTGAAGATATCATCGAAGAGATCTTCGGAGAAATTCAAGATGAGCATGATGTACCCGAAGAAATTGAAAAGAAATTATCGAGTAACGAATACCTTTTTTCCGGTCGATTGGAGATCGACTACTTGAATAAAAAATACGACTTATCCATTCCTGAATCCGAAGAATATGAAACCTTAGGCGGATTCATTTTTCAGCATCATGAAAACATTCCTGAGCAGAATGAAGAGATCGTTATTCCGCCGTTTACGATTGTGGCTTTGAAGGTGAAGAATAATCGGATTGAGCAGGTGAGGTTTAAGGTTGGGGAAGAGGCATAGATTTTCAATTAAAAAGTATTAGAAAGTAATCTACAATGAAAAGGATAAAGGCTCTTTTGTTTTTGCTGCTTTTGGCAGAATTGTCTTGGTGTCAATCTACTTTTCAGAAAACATATGTTCACTCTGTACCCGGCCTTATTCTTCATGACCATATTTATTCAATACTACTTGACTCAAATGAAAATATTTTATTAAGCGGGCTTACGCAAGATTATATTCAACAAACCTCATCGGCTTCAGTGCTAAAAACAAACATCGACGGGAATCTTCTTTGGTATAAATTATATGCGTATGCACCCACAACAAATGTAATCACAGCTTCATTGCTTTTACCTCAGGATAATTTTGTTGTTGCGGGAAGCATGGCAGACTCATCATGGTCCGATCATAGTAGCTTTATTTTTAGAGCAGATTCTAATGGAAACCTAATTTGGTCGAAGATCTATTCATTTAGTATACCGGCCATTTATCTTAGTTCACTTTCAAATTACAACGGAAGTATTTATGCCGGTGGAGTAGTAAATAATACTCCAACCGGTACATTTCAGGATTTTTTCTTTACGAAACTTGATTACAATGGAAATGAGGTGTGGAGTAAATATTTAAGCGATACTTTAGATAATCAATTACACGATTTTTCAATATGCAGCGATGGTGGAATAATATTTTCAGGAGACAGAACAATAGATAATTTCCCGACGAACACAGATATTTATTTCGGAAAGCTTGATTCAACAGGGCAATTATTATGGAGCAAACAAATCTTATTGCCGGGTTATGAAGGCAACAGTTCTTACATAAGAGAGACGATGGATGGTGGATATTTGATATATGCATATACTCAAAGTCTGGGAATTGGCGGTACTGACTTCTTGTTATTAAAAACGGATTCCATAGGAAATATTATTTGGTCTAAAATAGTTGGAACAATAAATGGTGAAATTCCTGCAATAATTAATCAATTACCAAATGGCAGTTTTTCGGTAACCGGCTTTGTTTCGACTAACAGCTCTGCCGAAGCTGTCGGTTTTAATATTGACTTAAGCGGAAATGTTTCTTCTGTAAATACTTATGGTTTAACAAACGGCACTCGATTCGGTGTTTCTGCAGTTCGCAATAATTATATTGTTAGTGCAGGCGACCATAGTCCCTCCTACCAAAGTATGGAAGGAGATTTTTATATTGTAAAAACAGATTCAACAGGTTATAGTGGATGTTTTGAAACTCCCTATTTATTAAGCGATTCATCAGTGACTATTACTACTTCAGAAGTTAATGACTCTATGATTGATATAGTTGCACCGCTTACCGATGTTTCAATGATTGTGTATGATGCTACATCATCTATTATAGAAACAACCTTGTGCATGACAGACATTGGAAGTAACGAAGAATCAGAAAGACAAATAGAGATATTTCCAAATCCGAATGACGGCAGATTTACTTTAATGCGAGAAAATTATTTTAGCACTGTATGTCGGATCTATAATATTTTTGGAGAAGTAGTTTTAGAAGAAAAAGTGACCGGAAATTCTAAATCTTTCGATGTGGATTTACCTTCGGGAATTTACTTTTTGAGTTTGGAAAATGGAGCAGGATTAAAACCCGTATCGAAAAAATTAATTATTCAGAAATTATAAAAAAAATCAATTCCCGCGTTTTTTTTATTGGCAAATTAACCTGTTTTGATTTTATTCAAACCTATCATAACAAAGTTCAGTTGGTACCGTATCAAACCCTGCGAAAATCACACTGTAATTCCAGTAAAGATCATTTAATGTAAATTAGGATTTCCATCATGGGAATTGTATATTCGCCCCTCATTTTGCGGGAGTTAAGCACAAAATGAATTAATTCGCTGACAATCAATTATTTGAAATCAGCGAATTGATATTTATAAGAGTGAGAAGTATTATCAATTAACCACATAAATAAATTCAACGGCTATGGCTGTAATTACAAGAATCAGAAAGCGCGTAGGGCTACTGATAGGTTTTGTCGGAGCATCAATGATCCTCTTCATTTTAGGTGACCTAGTGACATCGAATACCGGACTTTTAAAAGGAAATTCTGACATTGTTGGAGTGATCGATGGAGAAAAAGTTCATTATCCGGAATACAATCGTCGCGTAGAAACCCTAACAGAAAACTACAAGATCAACACGAAGAACGAAAACGTTGACCCAAACACACAAGACATGTTGCGCGAGCAAGCATGGGGAATGTTTGTAACGGACAACACTTCAGGAAAAGAAATCAAAAAACTAGGACTGTCATGCAGTGCCGGTGAATTGTATGACATGTGTACAGGACCAAATCCTCATCCACAAATCAAACAAGCATTCACTGATCCTAAGACAGGAACTTTTGATCCGAATACGGTGATCAAGTTTTTGAAAGACCTTCCGAATCGTGATGAGAATACTCAACGTCAATGGAAAACTTTTGAAGATGCGATCACAGACGAGCGCATCAGTACAAAATACAAAGACCTTATCAAAGCAGGTATTTTTGTAACTACAGAAGAAGCGAAACGCAACTACGAAGAGGCACAAAAAAATGCATCGATCCGTTTTGCACGTTTAGACTTCAACACAATTCCTGATTCATCAGTGAAAGTTGAAGACAGTGATCTTTCAAGTTACTACAATGCTAATCAGCAAAAATATAAGCAAGCAGAAACGATCCGCAAAATGGAATACATCACATTTGATGTTAATCCATCGAACGAAGACAGAGCTGCTGTATTAGCAAGCATTCAGAAGTTAGGACAAGAATATTCAGCGACTTCAGACAACCTTGCTTTTGTAAGTCAGAATTCTGATGGCGCTGTTGATTCAACATATCATGCAAAAGGAACACTTCCTGTTGTTGTTGATACAGCATTGTTCAATGCAGCTATGGGAACAGTTGTAGGTCCTTATGAAGATGGTAACAGCGTGAAAGTTTCAAAACTTACAGGTGAGAAATTTGTTTCTGATTCTGTTAAAGCACGTCACATCCTTATCAACATTATCGATGGTGATTCAGCAAAAGCAATGGCCACTGCCGACAGTTTGAAAAACGTATTGAAAAAAGGTGGCAATTTCGCTACGCTTGCAATGATGTTTTCAAAAGATCAAGGTTCTGCAATTAAAGGCGGGGATCTTGGTTGGTTCCGTGCAGGAATGATGGTTCCATCGTTCAACGATGCATGTTTCAATGGAAAGAAAGGCGACATGCCAATTGTATCTTCTCAGTTTGGAGTTCACTTAATTGAAATCATGGACAAGAGTGCAGGCTCAAAGCAAGTTCAGATCTTAACGCTTGAACGTAAAATAGAACCTTCTCAACGTACTTACGATGCCGCTTACAACAAAGCAAATGAATTTGCATCTAAGAACTCTACGGGCGAAGCATTCGATTCAGCGATCGTGAAACAAGGATTGAACAAACGTATTGCAGACAACATTCGTGAAAACGATAAGAACATCCCGGGACTAGATCAGCCACGTGAATTAGTTCGTTGGGCATATACTGCAGAGAAAGGAGATCTATCGAAGATCTTTACTTTCAACGATAAATATGTAATGGCACATTTAGTTGCAGTGAAAGAAAAAGGAACATTACCACTTGATGAAGTGAAAGATGCTGTTACATTAGAAGCACGCAAAATTAAGAAAGCACAAATGCTCCTTGACAAATTCAATGCAGCAGGTGCAGGAAATGTAGATGCAATTGCACAAAAATTAAACGTTACTGCAACAGATGCTGACAACGTTAACTTTGCAAACAGCTACATCCCGGGAATGGGTAATGAGCCGGCAATGGTAGGAACGATCTTCGCAATGAAAGCAGGTCAGACTAGCAAAGCTATTAAAGGTGATAATGCTGTTGCAGTGATCATGGTAAAGAGCTTCACAACTCCACCGCCAACAACTGACTATTCAGCAAACATTAAACAATTGAAAGAGCAACGCAAATCACGTAGTGATTACGAAGTTCAAAATACATTGAAAGAAAAAGCAAACATTGCGGATAATAGAGCGAAGTTTTATTAAGCCGTTTGTTTTCGTGAAGATGTAGTTTTCAATTACACTCTATTCCGAAATCAGGTCAAGGGTCAAAGGTCAAGGGTTAAGCTCTATACTTTTGACCCTTTGCTTTTTTCATAACTTACTTTTCGATCCATTTCCATTGAGAGAAAAATTATCTTTCTTCAACGAGAGATGTGCGGAGATTTTAAAAAATGGCGATAAACTTGCAATAACAGAAGCTGAGAGGAAACACAAGAAAGTTGCAATAAAATTATTTCAGTATAAGTTTACCAAAATAAACTTTCGACTTATTCCTTAGTTCATAAAAATAAACTCCTTGAGCAAATTTATTCAGGTCTACTGAAACATCATTTTGTCCTATGTGTTTCGACAAAATAAATCTTCCATTTATATCTTTAATCAAAATTTCACAACTTCCTAAATCCGCCAAATCAAAAGAAAATACACCCGAACTTGGGTTTGGGAAAACATCAATTCGTAAATTATTATTTTCTTCTACTTCCAAAACTGAGCAATCAAAGGATGAAGCTGATTCCAAAAAAAGAAACTGTCCTTCACCAAAATCATGATTGTAAACTACTAGCCCGGTATTAATATCAATTCCATACAAATTACCGTTTGCAGAATAATAATAAATATCTGACGCATTATCCACTGTGCTTCCACTAAAATACTGTTTATAAAAATAGGTGTTTAATGGAAATGGGTTAACTTTTGAAGTACTACCATTGATCGTATCAATGACAGTAAAATAATTAAGAACATTGTGATAGTTGTTTGTTAAACCAAATAGTTTCCTTTGATCGCAACTGTAAGCGAGATGGTCAAACCATTCATTCGTCAAGGTTACTATTGGTGTCGTATAAATTAGCTGACCGTCAGAAATTCTGATTGCACTTAATGACCTAGATTGCAAATAATACTCTCCCAAGTATGGATCTATCGAACTCTTACAACCAACACCAGTTTGTAAATCAGTTGTTATGGGGCCAATATCAGTAAATGTGCCTGTGATAGGATTAAATTTTGAAAATGTTTCAACAAAAGTGCTGAGATTCCATTTTAATCCATAAATAAAACCATCTAAAGGGTTAAAAACAGTATGAATAAAATATCTTGGATTAATAAAATTAAAAGTATACGTCGTGTCGAGATTGCCAGTTATTGCGTCCAGAACCTGCAAATTTTGACCCCAACACAAATAATATTTCAACCGTACATTATCAAAACAAGAACTGAAGTTTGGTGTATAGTAAAAATTAGATAGCTGATTTAGAACAGTCATACTATCATTAGCGCAATCTACTTTTACGAATTTAAAAGTACGCTCATAATTCCAAAGAGCATATAAATCAGTTCCAGCTTTAGAAAAGCTTGATGTCATTATTGCCAGAATAAAAAATAAAATAAATTTTTTCATTGGCGCTCCTCTTTTATTTCTATCAATTTACCATCTCCAGGAAATCTAGAACGTTCTAAAAATTCCTTGTATGAAACCGGTAATTTTTTGCCAGAACTTGGAGAATCAGTTCTTTTACTTTCATCTCCCAAATTGACCTCGGGAAATACCGGCAGGATTCTTTTCTGAGTTTGTAAATTACCATTCTCAATTAACGAAGGAGCCAAACTATCACATAAAGATCCGGTAATTTCTCCTAAAGAATAATTGGGAAAATTAGGAATTGTATATGAGTTATAAGTTGGTAACATAAGACCATGTTGAAAAAAATTGCAACCTATACCGGGAATATCCGGTTCATTTATAATCATTAACCATTGGGTTCCATTGCTAGTATTAATATATATTTTACCGTCATAAGAAAGTTGTGATAAATAAAATCCGGTATAAAATGGTGGTCCCGGATCTGCAAATCCATCATATCTTCCAATAACAATCTTAGAGGAATCAATATTATTTATTGATACATCAAATTGATAAACATATTTCATAGATGAAACATACATTAGATTCGAATTTGGAGAAAATGCAACACCTCTTCCAACAGCAGAATCATTAATATTAATCTGAGTTGAGTTACTAAATAGACCAGTGCATCTGTCAAAATTCATAACGTCAATAGAGTCTCCCTGCAGAACAGAAGCGAACTTTTCTCCGTTCGGTGAAAAACAACTTTGCCAGATAAAATCATTTTGCAATGGAATTGACAACCCGATGTTTTGAGGAAATGGACCTTGAAATCCCGAAGGAGTTAATAAATACTTATAATATCGACTTCCTCTGCTTTTATGAAAAACTAACCACCAGTCACGCCCATTAGCATGTTTGCAAGCTGTGATTGCACCCGGATTAAGAGTGTCAGATAGGAGTATTACATTTTTCTGAACAACTGCACCTAGTCCTCCGTCCAAGCTCATGTCAATCAGTGAAAAATATATTTCAGGTGATTTATAATCACTCGAGAGCATATCATAAAATAGTGTTTGATGAATCAGGTAATACTTCACAGAATCACCGGGAAATGGCAATATCAAATTACCTTGTCTGATCCGCAATCCATTTACTAAATGCTGCGAAGTGTATTGTGATGGATTCAATCCGCTCCCGTTCATCATTGTATCGTTATTCGCATTGGCAATATAAACTCCATTTGAATAGAATAATAAATTCCCGTTCTTATCACAAATATTTGCATTACAGTCATTAAAATTCATTTGTCTCTGTAAAGAAGTAGTATCTGCAAATCCTGAAATGAAATTGATATTAGTTCCTCCAAACCCAGGAGATGGACTTCCACTTCCAAAATAATAACCTGACATCCACAAATTAGTAATGCCTTGTGAGCTTACGCTCCAAGGCATTACTAAAACTGTTAAGAAGAATATAGATCTAATGAATAACATTCAATTTTCCCGTTGATATTGCATGCCCTTCCTGGACAATATTGTAAATATACAAACCAGGAGTCAGATTTTCAACATTAAACGTCATAGGGCCTGATTGACGGAATGTCCAACCGAATTATAAATGCCGCTTGCAAAAAATTCCCTACTTTTAATCAATGAAAATCTTTCTCAAATTTTCACTGCTAGTATTGCTGGCCTCTTGCTCTTCCAAAAAAGAAGAAGGTGTCGTGATCAGTGATGCTACACTTTTTGATCTGACACAAACGGTTTCATCTTTTACTTATCTCAATAAAAGTTTAGACACACTTCCTGTTTCGGGAAATAGTATTCACGGTGGATTTGTGAGAGTGAGATTTAATCAGAAAGCAATTTCAGCAATGAATGATTCTGCCACTCGACTTTCAAAAACATTTTTTCCGGATGAATCACTTGTTGTAAAAGAAGTGTATGGTACTGAAGGCGGACCACTACTTGAGTATGCAGTGATGTATAAAATTCCCGGCGCTGCGAATAGTGGATCAGGATGGGTTTGGGCAGAGTATTTACCCGATGGAACACCGGCTTATTCTGTAGGTTTAAAAGGCGATGAGTGTATTTCTTGTCATTCGGCGAGTGGGAACTACGACCTTGTTCAGATATTTCGGTTTCATTGAAAGCTTGGAAATAAAACACAAGACCAGAAGAGCACAAAAGTCCACGGAATAAAAAGGTGAGTAGTAATTTGTAATTAATGAGTAGACACCTTCTACTAACTAATTACCACTTACCACTCACCAAAAAACTACCACATAAAAACACATTTTTTTACATACCATTAAAAGAGCTCACTGTACCGGCATGACAACTCTGGCACTTCGCTCCTTTTTCACTGGCATTATATATAACATTACCATTTGCATCGGTACTTAACCATAACCATCCATTACTAGAATGCGGATCACCTTCTGATCTGTACATGATATCGCTACCTGTTACATTTCCATTCTGATCAAGCGCTTCGCGCACAAGCATACTATTGTTCGGGAAACTTGCTTGTTGCCCGTTACTAATTGCCTTCGATGCAACTGAATTCATCTTGATCCTAAAGCTGCTCACTGTTTGAAGTGACTTTGACGTAGAAGCTAAACAAGTCATTCCATCTGATGAGCTCGCCAAACGTGCGACTGTCTGATCAGAGATTGAAGTTGATGAAGAACTGTCGTTGTCTTTAGTACAAGACTGCATGACTCCCATAATTGAAATCAGGCAAAAAATGGATAGTAGGCTTTTTTTCATAGTTTTTCGAGATTTGTTAAGCTAAAGTTAAATGAAAGAACCTCGAAAAATGTCTTGGGATTGTCAGGCTTTTGCCTGAAGGTGAAGAAATTACAATTATCGCAGAATTTGGAACCGATAGGCATCCAAACGAATGAAAACAAAAAGCAAAATTGTAAAGGACCAAAGTGATGATCCGCCATAGCTAAAGAATGGCAATGGAATTCCAATTACTGGAGCAAGTCCTATCGTCATTCCTATATTAATGAGTAAATGCACAAAGAGAATACAGGCGACGCCATAGCCATAGATTCGAGAGTAAGCCGATCTTTGCCTTTCAGCGACAAAAATAATTCGCGTCAAGAGGGCGACAAATAGTCCCATGACGACTAAACTTCCGAGAAAACCCCACTCCTCGCCTACGGTACAGAAAATAAAATCAGTACTCTGCTCCGGAACGAAATCGTATTTGGTTTGTGTTCCTTGCAAAAATCCTTTTCCGAAAAATCCACCGGAACCAATTGCAATCTTACTCTGATTTACATTGTATCCCGCTCCCTTAAGATCAATTTCTTTTCCAAGCAAAACATCGATACGGATTCGCTGATGCTCCTGAAGAATGTTGTGATAGAAATAATCGACACTGAATACAATTCCCATAGCAACGATTGCTCCTGCTGCTATGATCATGATATTTTTTTTATTTCTTCTAACGACCATTAAAAATAAAACTGCAATTACACCAATCACAATGAACAATGTTGTCTGTTTGATCAACAAGGCGAGCACAAACAATGCTCCCGAAATCAATCCAAGTAACAATACATTTCCTGAAAGTCCTTCGCGATATAATACAAGAACGAATGCTCCAAAGACCAATGCTGATCCGGTATCATTCTGCAATAAAATAATTACTGCAGGTATTCCAATGATGACAAGTGAAACTAGCTTTGTCTTGAAATCTTGCATTCGAGTATCAAGAGTACTCAAGAATTTCGCCAAAGCCATATTCGTTGCAAACTTCGCAAACTCTGCCGGCTGCAATTTATAGGAACCAATGTCAATCCACCCATACGAACCTTTTACATTCTTTGCGAATGCAAATGTCGAGAGCAACAGCAAGAGCATTAAAATATAAATGGCATAGGAGAAAGCTGCATAGAATTTACCATCAATCACAAGCACCATTAAAGCGATCATGAAAGCGCAAACTATCCAGATACTTTGCTTACCATAATTTTGCGTGAAGTCGAGAATGCTTTTATGTTCATCATTATAAACGGCGGCATAGATATTCATCCAGCCGAATAAGACCATGACGAGGAAGATCCCAACAAGAACCCAATCGATATTCTGCAATATGCCGCGATCGTCTCTTC
Source organism: Bacteroidota bacterium (assembly GCA_031411835.1). GTDB lineage: Bacteria > Bacteroidota > Bacteroidia > AKYH767-A > 2013-40CM-41-45 > JADKIH01. The sequence continues at coordinate 16,365 of JANOBV010000262.1, forward strand.
CCATTATATCACTGCTAAATTATTAATAGAGAATTTTGAGAAAGGCAAAACACAATTATGATTTTGTTTTCCGTGGTAAATTTCACCAAGTGTATTTCCCGATTTAACTTTACCCTGTACTTTTAGGACAGGTCTGATGGGTGTAATTTTTTGAACTGTATCTCGAACAATTTCCTTTTTGACTTGATAGACTTTTGGAGTGATCACACCTTCAAACATTCTTTTCTCTAATGCCGGACGTGAAATAGAATCTGTCAAATATTTTTCCATCATCAAAGTTGCAATTGGTGCAGCCCAATCACTTCCCCAGCCACCATTCTCTACCATGATTCCAATTGCGATCTTGGGATTTTCCCGAGGTGCGAATCCAACGAAGAGTGAGTGATCTCGTCCCGGATTTTGCGCAGTTCCTGTTTTGCCACAAACCGTAATTCCTTTGATCTGTGATGCAGCAGCAGTTCCGGATTCGAGAACTTTCTGCATTCCATCCTGAACAATGTCATAAAATTCAGGGCGGATATCGGTGTAATTTTTATTGGTGAATTTTTTATCGGTCTGAGGCCTGTCACCAACTTTTTTCATAATGTGCGGAATATAAAAATATCCGCGATTAGCAATGATACACATTGTATTCGCCATCTGAAGCGGCGTAATTCCCAATTCACCTTGTCCGATAGAAAGTGAAACAACTGTTGAAGATCTCCATCTTCCTTTTCCAAAATATTTATCGTAGTACTCAACAGTTGGAACGTTACCTTTTAGTTCTTGTGGCAAATCACTGTACAGTCTTTTTCCAATTCCAAATGTTAATACGTGATTACGCCAAACATTATATCCTTCTTCCGTACTCTTGAATCGCTTTTGATCAACAATACTTCTGAATACATAACAATGGTAAGTATTACACGAATGTGATATTGCAGACTCTAATGCAATTGATCCATGACGCGCATCACATTTCACAGTAAGCGAACCCATATGATAACCACCATCACAATAATAAGAAGTAGATGGAAAGAGAACACCTTCTTGTTCACCGATCAAATCGTTGATCAATTTGAAGGTTGAGCCCGGCGGATAATATGCCATGAGCGCACGGTTGAACAATGGCTTTGTCGGATCAAATAAAAGGTGAGCATAATTTTTTGTGCGCGCTCTTCCTACTAATAAATTCGGATCGTATGACGGATTACTTACACATGCAAGAATTTCTCCTGTAGAAGGTTCGATGGCTACAACAGCACCGACTTTATTCTGAAATAATTTTTCTGCATAGCGTTGAAGTTCTGCATCGATGGTGATCATCAAACTTTCTCCGGCAACAGCAGCAGTATCATATTTTCCGCCTTGGAAACTTCCTTT
>JANOBV010000263.1:0-4868 GCA_031411835.1 Bacteroidota bacterium
GGCCAACAATCATTCAATTGCCAGATCAACGAGCCCATACAATTCGGCATTGCAACTCTATGGGCAATGATTGCCGTGTGCATTCCCTTTGCTTGCAGAATATTTGATAAATATATTTGAGAGCGAAAATCTTTATTAGGCAAATAATAATCATTCATGTATTTCTGAATGGTCTCGAAACCGGTTGGATGTTTTTGATGATTTTTAACTCCCGGATTTGAATTACTCAAATTTCCACCACTGGTAAAATTGGCAAAAGAAGGAAAGATCGGCATCGATTGAAATCCATATTCACTCATGAATCTTGGAACTTTTTCTTTGTATTTATCGAATGGTTCCATTCCCCACCATACACCCCAATAATGTGAGTCGCCTTTTAGCATACTTTCTTTTCGTCCCCAACCAATAGAAGGTGATGATGGCCAATATGATATTTCAGGATTGTAGTTTCTAACTTTTTCAGATAATAAATTTTCGAAGAGCGATTTGTAATTTGAAATAATTTTCACCGAGTCTTCTTTAGAATAATTAAATTCTTTCTGCCAACCCCAGTTATACCAACCTTCAATATTCTCATTGTTTCCACACCACAATGCAAGCGAAGGGTGGTTTCTATATTTCAATATAGCCTGATCTGCTTCCATAGAAACAGAATTTAAAAATGAAGAATCGCCAGGATACATTGCGCATGCAAACATGAAATCTTGCCAGACGAGAACTCCTTTTTTATCGCATGCTGCATAAAACGATTCCGGCGGATAAACACCGCCGCCCCAAACGCGAAGCATGTTCATATTCATGTCAACTGCTCTATCGACTAATGCTTCCCATGTACTATCAGTTGCAGTTCCGGCAAAATATTCCGGCGGAACAACGTTAGCACCTTTACAGAAGATCATATTTCCGTTTAATGTAAAATAAAATGATTCACCAATTTTATCCTTTTCTTGAACTAATTTCAAATCGCGTAATCCAATCGACAATTCCTGATATCCAATTATTGTATCGCTACATTTAGCATTGATTATAAAATCATATAGAATTGGTTTTCCATTCCCATTCGTAGTCCACAATTCCGGATCTTTAATTTCGAAATCAATAAGCAATTTATTCTCGCCGATCTTTAAATCATACTTCTTATTTATTTCAACTTTTGCTTTGCTTGAATTAACTTCAATACTAACAGACATATTCTCTTCTGAAATTAAATTGACTTCGAATTGTCCTTTTGCAAGTTTGCTCGTCAATTGCTTTTGAATAAAATGAACATCTTTTATGTAGTCAGAATTCCTACAAATAACTTTGACAGGTTTCCAAATTCCACCCGCACGAAGATCAGGTGCGAAATCCCAGCCGAAATTCAACGCTGCTTTACGAGCGAATACTCTATTTCCACCGGGTAATTTGTAAGGAAGAATTTTCGCAATCGAATTGTTGATTGCATCGACAGGCTTGATATGAATTTTCAGGATATTACGTTCGCGACAATATTTTTTTATGTCGATTGAATACTCAACAAACATATTACTGCAAAATTGTATTTTTTCGCCATTCAGAAAAACATCGGCGTATGTATCAATTCCTTCGAGCAATAGTTCAATGTGTTTTGCATTCAAATTCTTTGCAGATAAAAGGAAGGTGTCAACGTAGATCCATTCCGTTTGTTCTACCCATTTCAAACTTTTTTCATTATCGGCAAAAAATGGATCTGCTATTTTTTTACTTTTCAAAAGATCGGTGTAGATTGACCCGGGAACGTATGCTTTAATTAATTCAGCAGAATCTGATCTATAAATAAAACCTGCTTTGAATAACTCTAGTGTATCTGACCCTGATACTGCAAAAGCGATGTTTACAATAAAGACAAAAGCAACAGAAAAAAGGTATCTCATCCTAGCTTATTTAACTCTGAAATAACCAAACGAATAGTCCGCTCATCTGAAACATCATACATTCCAGTATCAGAACTTCCCATTGAAACTGTTGCAGTAATTCCTTTCTTGTGCTTTGCAGATAGATGAACTTCTTTCACACCTGTGTAAGTTGCAATTTCAACTACATTATTTGGATTAATTCCCGCTCCGGCTAAAATTGAAATCTTATTTGCGCGTTCATTCAATGATCTCAAAAGTTCTTTTCCTGCAAGAGCATTTTCTTTTTGTCCGGAGGTTAGAATTCTTTTTACTCCCAATTCTTCCAAGCTTTGCATTCCTGAAATAGGATCTGGAATTAGATCGAATGCCCTATGAAATGTGAACGCTAATTTACCGGAAGCTTCAATAAGTAGTTTTGTTTTTTCAAGATCAATTTTATTATTTGAATGCAATGCTCCTGAAACAATTCCGCCAACTCCCATTTCTCTTACCAGATGAATATCGTCTAACATTAATTCCAACTCTTCATCTGAATAAACAAAATCACCTTCACGTGGCCGAATTAGAACGAATACGTTTTCTTTAAATATACTTATTGCCTTTTTTATAAAACCAAATGATGGAGTTAGTCCGCCAACTTCAAGAGCAACGCATAGTTCAATACGATCTGCTCCGGCTTTATGAGCATTGACAACTGATTCTAGATTTCCGCAGGCAATTTCTACTATCATCAATAAAAACTTTTTGAATCTATTAATTTACTTCCCTCAGGTTTTGTATAAACAGCATATTGAAAATCAGGATGAATGCAATACGAACCGTACTCGCCTTTTTTATTTAGAGCAATAAAACCAATCTGAATTTTCTTTGCAACTTCTTCTCCTCTACGACGAATGATTCTCTTTACTGCTTCTTCACAAGCTTGTTGAGGAGAATAATTCTGACGCATCAATTCAACTACTAAGTGAGACCCACAAATTCGAATCACTTCTTCACCAACCCCTGTTGCTGTTGCGCCACCAATTTCATTATCGATATATAATCCTGCTCCGATAATTGGTGAATCGCCAATTCTTCCATTCAACTTAAAAGCCATACCACTTGTTGTGCATGCGCCGGAGAGATTTCCATTTTCATCCAATGCAATCATTCCAATTGTATCGTGATTTTCCCAATTGATCACAGGTTTATATTCTGATGTCTTCAACCATTCCTGCCACGCTTTTTTTGAATTTTCTGTTAGCAGATTTTCTTTTTTGAAACCATTGTCCAATGCGAAACGCAACGCGCCTGCACCTGCAAGCATTACGTGTGGAGTATTTTCCATCACTTTACGTGCAACAGAAATTGGATGCATTATATTTTCAAGATAAGCAACGGAACCGCAGTTGTATTTATCGTCCATGATGCATGCATCTAGAGTGACATGTCCGTCGCGATCAGGTAAACCACCGTATCCAACTGAAGTAACTTCAGGATCTGCTTCGGGAATTCTTACTCCGGCTTCAACAGCATCTAGAGCATTTCCTCCGGCAGATAAAATTTTCCATGCGGCTTCATTGGCTGGAATTCCATGTCGCCATGTTGAAATGACTACTGGTTTATTAACGGGACCGTCAATACTATTTTTACCAAATGCAGAACGCATTGATAAAAATGCTGTGGCGAAGGACGTGTACTTTAGGAAAGATCTTCTGGAAGCCATCTTTAGAGAATTGTGATGGCGAAAGGTAGAAAAAAATTAGACTCCGAAAATGGATAGTGAAGGCTTCGATTTTTTTTAAACATGGAGAATACACAAAGAGAACATATAATGAATGCAAATTAAATTATACGCCTTTCTTGGTAACGCTACGTGATATTTAACCGGTAATTTATAGACCGCCCCTACGGGGCTTTTTGTATGGTATGGTCATCTGTCTACCAACAGGTAGCCCCTAACGGGGCTTAGTATTCTGGTAATTGAAAATAGTACATGAACAGAATAGATTTGACTCAACTTTTCAAAATGCAAACCAAAGCTCTCAACGGGGCTGTTTGTATTGGTAACAGAATAGCACAAGATCATAATATTCCAAACACATTTTTTCAAAAAGTAAAGCAAAGCCCCGTTAGGGGCTACCTTTTGGTCGAAAACAATCATAACATTCCGATAAGCCCCTTAGGGGCGACCTATATTTTATATGTCAATCGGTGGGAAGCGATTTGAAATTAAATATAGAGTAAGCAGAGAAAATAAGGAGGCCGTATAAAGTTCCAGGTAAGAAAGCAAATAGAAAATTGTGACCTATGATATATTTTATTCAGCAACCAACATACTCCGTACTTGCTGAACTGCTCCATTCTGCAGACGCGCATAATATACACCAGCCGCGTAGTTTTCATTTTCGAGCCAGATCTTGTATTCGCCTTCAGGATAATCGCCATCTACCGGAGTTTTTACTAATCGCCCTTCGTTATCGAAGATCTGAACACATGTATGTCCGCCTTGACTTTTGAAAGTGATGTATGTGCTTTCAACAAATGGGTTTGGATAATTGGTGATGAGAGTATTTCCGGCAGATTGATTCAATGCATGTTGATTTGTTGACAAACATGCAGAACTTTGTATGATAGGAAGGTTCTGAAAATTCTGAAGCATGATTGAATTCAAATCAGCAGTTGGGACACATAACCAATCTTGCAAAATAGATGAATACACAGAACGGAAATCATATTGCATTGGAACGTTATCACTCGATGATGCATTCACCGGTATCGTAGGATTTGATCCGAGTATTCCACTTTGAACTGCATTTCCAAAAACAAACATTGGAGCTGCTGCTCCGTGATCAGTTCCGTCCGATGAATTTGATTTTATTCTTCTTCCAAATTCAGAAAACGTTAGTCCAACTACACGATCATCAATTCCCAAAAATGAAAGATCATCCATAAATGCTTTAACTGCTACAGAAACTTTTCCAAGTAAATCAGCATGTGTTCCTGTTGTTGGAT
>JANOBV010000264.1:0-8185 GCA_031411835.1 Bacteroidota bacterium
AACTGAATGGATTGTGATTTTCGAAAGTTCGTTAATGACAGCAGAAGTTGCTTCAAATGCATAGCCTTTTCCGGCATACTCAGGAAGAAATGCAAATCCAATATCGTGATGTTCTAAATAATCACGCTTGATCAACGTAATCACTCCAATTGGAATCGAGTTTGGTTTTAATTTTACTGTCCAATAGGCAACATTTTCATTGTTGAGAATTCGACTGATGTATTCTAATGCGTATTCTGGCGATCTCACATTTCGTTCGCCAATGTATTTCAACCAACCAGGTGTATTGACCAATCTGTAAATAAACTCATTGTCCTTTATTGTTAAAGGGTCGATAGAGAGATATTTTGTTTCGAAGTGAAGTGACATCTTTTTTTATTTTAAAGCAGATTCATATTGCTCGATCCATTTTTCAACACTCACTTTAGAAATTAGTTCGGCAATTAGTTTGAGTGGAATTTGATCGGCGTTTTTAAAACGAATACAACTTTTCCCCATATCAAGTTTTAATTTGACATACTTTGGGTATTCTTTTGTAAACCAATCTAGCAGTTTTGGGTCTGCGTATATTCCCATGTGATACAATGAGATAAAATTCTTCTGTGAAGCGATGCAAATAAATGGGAGTGGTTGTTTCGGATCACAATGATAACCACCAGGATAAATTGAATGTGGAACTACATATCCAATCATTACGGAGTTGATCACTTCTGAAAACCCTTTTGGAATATTATCGAGAATAGTTTTTCTTAATGAATGCATTGCTTCCTTTCTATCTGCTGGCAATTTTTCAAAATAAATGTCGACTGGATTTATTTTCATTGTCTATAGTTTTGAAATATTCTTTAGACCGATCAATTTCACAATAATTTTTTTTAGAATTCGAAGACTGGCGAGATAATTTTTATTAGTCATAAAAACAATTATTTTAAGTTCGCAACTTTAGCCATTGCTTCAGCAATTTTTGTTTTAATGCCCTTGTTTTCAATTGCTCGTCTGGAAGGAGTTGAATTATTCGAAATAGATTCATTCTTCTGCTTCTTTGAAGTAGTTCTAGACATATCCAGGATTTGTCAATTGTAAATATATCTAAATTCCGGAAATAGTATAATGGTGTTCTAAAATTCTGTGAAAAGAAAATGTTGGCAAATAAAAAACCCTATCGGAAATATTAACTTTTCTGAATAGGGTTTTTATTAATCTAGCTTGTCACTTTATAATTTATTCTTTGATAAATTTATAAGTTTTTATTATTCCATTTTCATCCTTCACAATAATCATGTAAATTCCTGCTTTCATTTCACTTACCGAAATTGAAATCAAACTTTCAAATGTATTCATTGTCGAAACAGTTTGTCCAATATCATTGAAAATTGAAAGAGTCATTGATCGATTCTTTTCATTGTTAAGGTCGATATTCAAAGTTCCATTTGTGGGATTTGGATATAGTAAATTGATTCCGTTATTTTCGTTTTCAGAAATCCCTGTTGATGGTGGATTGATAATAAATTGCCCCATCATTCCATTGTCTTCATGACTCAAAATGTGACAATGATACATGTAAGGCATCACAGGGTCATTGTAATCATTGTATTGTGTTACTAGTACTAAAGATCCGCCCATAGGAGAAACTACAGCAACATCTTTTCTTCCTTGCATATTTAACGGCGGAGTAGCACCATTCACAGCCACTACATAAAAATGATTTCCATGAATGTGAAATGGATGCGGCATCATACTTTGATTTGAAATTGTCCACTTCATAATTTTATTCTGGGTTGTAGTCATGTTGATCACATTCATGTCATACTGTAAACCATTCATTGTGAAGTTTGTCATGCTCATCATTGGTGAACCTGCGATTGAAATTGAATAATTATCGGCACCCACGATTGAATATGGAATATTAGTTGTCAGAGCTGTGGGGATCGTTGTAACGGGATCTGATGTTTGTGCAATAACATTCAATTGAAGTAAATTGAAATCCATATTGTCAAAAGGCCCCATAGTCATTCCACCCATACCACCTTGAGGTCCGCCCGGATATCCACCCGGTAATTCTGTGCCATATTGTTTGATAAAAAATGTACTGCTTTGTTGTCCGGTAAAGTCAACAAGTATTTCAGCACGTTCGCCTGAACCAAGCATTAATCTTGTTAGAGGAACCGGAGCATTCAATAATCCATCATCAGAAGTAATTTGATTAAATGTCCTGTTGTCATTAAACCCAAATTCAAAAAATCGATGACTTGAAGCATTTAATAGACGAAGACGAACAACTTGTGCCGGTACATTTAAAAATGGTGCAGAGATTTGTCCATTTACCATTGTGATATTGTCGGCTTCGTCATCAAGAATAATTTGTTTTGTTGCACTATCTATATGTTGAAATTGAAATACAAGAGGGAAATCATCTACGCCATATTTTCTAGGAAGAGTTAACATGGATTCAAGTGAATCACGAACTATAATTAGTCCTGCCGCGCCTTTCAGCACTTGATCCATTGTCATTCCATGCATGTGAGGATGATACCAATATGTTGCCGCATTATCCATCACAGCAAATGTCGGGCTCCATGTTGCTCCTGATAAAATTGGATTGTGCGGACTGCCATCATTTATTGGCGCAACATGTAGTCCGTGCCAATGTGTTGTAGTTGTATCCATAAGTAGATTGTGAACATTCATGGATACTGTTTGCCCTTTATCAAGTATGATTGTAGGACCTAAGTAGCGACCGTTGTAGCCGATTGTTGAAGTATTGATCCCCGGATAAAATTGAATTGTACTGTCAGCAATTGTCAAATTGATACTACTTCCTGACAGTGTATCAGGAATGAATAATGCTGTTTGTGCATTTAGTAATCTTGTCGTCAAAAGTAGAGCGACAAGCAAAGTAATATTTTTCATGTAAATTGTTTTGGCGCCCATTCGCAGAGGGCAAACAAAAGTAGCTAAAAGAAGTCTTGCTCCAATCGAATATGAGGAGAATCATTATTTTTTCATACTAAAGTCAGAATATAACCAAGAGCAGATCCACCTAAAATAATAAATACGCTGTTTATTATTCTAATTCCAAATGCGAAAATCAGACTTACTACTGCAATCAAAATAGTTTGCCAATTATTAACTGATTCTTTCCCCATAAAATAACAGATTGCAATTATTATTGCAACAGATGCTACATTGACTGCATCAAGGAAAGATGAAAAGATTTGGGAGCCCCTCATTTTCTTTACGATGGGATTTAGAAGAGCGACAAAAATAAATGATGGAAGGAAAATTGCAATAGTAGAAACTGCCGCACCACTGAAACCATTTATTTGATACCCGATAAATGTGACTGAAGAAAATACAGGGCCTGGAGTAAATTGCCCGACTGCAATTGCATCAATCAATTGATTTCTTGTGATAATTCCTGTCGATACAAGTTCTGTGTCAAGAAAAGCAAACAACACATAACCACTACCATATAATATTGCACCGATCTTTAGAAAAACTAGGAATAATTTTATGTTACCAATATTAATATTTTCAGAGTTTGAAAGCTGAAAAATTGATAGAGGAAGAACAGAGTTGGTTTTATTTTTTACAGAGGACGCAAATAATGCAAACATTCCGGCACCAAAAAGTAAATAGATCTCATTAAAGTTGAGTAGTGCTAAAATTAAAACAACAAGACCGATAAAAAACAAGTCAATTGATTTAAGTGATTTTTTTGCCAACGGAAAAATTGCAGCAAGTATGACAGCAATGATAGCAGGTTTGATGCCGTATAAAAATGGTTGCAATTGGGGAAGTTGCCCGTATATTTTATAAAGCCAGGCAAAAATTCCAGTAATTAAAACCGCAGGTAAAATGAAACAAAGTCCGGCAACAATTAGTCCTTTCCAGCCCGCTCTTTCTTTGCCAATATGAATAGCCATTTCTGTACTATTTGGACCGGGAATTAAATTAGTAGCACCAATCAAGTCGAGAAAATGTTGTTCACTCAACCATTTCCTTTTTTTCACTACTTCTTCGTGCATCATTGCAATGTGTGCAGCAGGACCACCAAAGGCAGTGAAGCCAAGTTTGAGGAAAAGCTTTGCGACTTGTTTTATTTCAGAAGTGGAATTCATTTATTTTTTTAATGGCAAATACTTACATACATAGCAATCACCCATCTTAAATTGATCACCATTTTTGATAAGTGTTCGATTGAATTGTTGAAGAGTATCAGGAAATGAATCCATCCACATATCACAAATAACATAGATTTTTGGCTGAGCAAAAACCTCTTCTACAATTTGCATGTTTCGAACTGCATAAGTCTGATCATGCGGTGTTGCTTTGATCAATTCCGGATTGATACAGGAAGTGACATATGAGTTCCAATATTCTGAGATCACACCGATTTTACCAATGTGCTGAAATTCGTCAAGCACTTTAGCCATTGGTGTCAGTGATTTTGGCTCGGTGAATTGTAAATAATAGATTGAACTTATTCCGCCAATAAATACTGTAACAAAACTGAATACTTTGAAAAAAGTGTTTTGTTTTTTACTCAGAGTTAAATTGTCGAGAACAAGAGCAAGAGCAAATGAAACAGTAATATAGGTACACGTGAAATACCTTCTCGGAACACTATTCAGAAAGGTCCATTTTGAAGCCATAATAATACCTAGCAGAATTGCAGATTCAAGAAGAAAGTAAATTATCCATTTCTTTGTTGATTCACTTGTATTTATTTTTCGAATTTTAAATAGTGTTGCAATGATTAGTGCAATTACGAAATACATATATACACTCGTCATTGGCTCATTCGTCTGAAAAATGATAAAGCTGAAAAGTGATTTAAAGAAAATCGACAACGACTTGGAAATCATTTCTAAATCCCCAAAAGTTGAATACGTAATATTTATAGCTGAAATACTTTTGGCATAACTGATAAATGAGTAGCCAATTACACTTCCTATGATAGAAAAAATTAGAATTGAATTCCTTCGACGAATGTTATCAGCGTTATTATTCTTTTGGAGGACGAAAATCGTAATGAATAATAATAATCCTGCTGAAACGATAGCCATATCAGAAACCCAAATGGTAACGATGATTAAAAGTATTGTTGCCGATAAAATAGAATAGTATTTCCCGGGATTATTTAAGACTTGTTCTTGATGTAATTTATTTATCAAGTAACAAACAATTGCAATTAGACTATAGTGAATTCCAAAAGCGAATTGAGTTACATCAATTAAGTGCATCGGCGGGAAAAACCAAATGATGGCAAATATGATTTTGTAGTAGTTGGATCGAATGAATGTTGAGAATGCTAAAAAACCTAAAAAGAGAATTGTATAATGTGTAAGTGACTCTGAAAGAATAGGCGTCAGCCCAAAAAGTTTATTTGGAATTTGTCCAAGCAATGGTATCAAACTCCCTAATCGATCTTGTCCCCAGAAGTAAAGATCATTTGGCAACTTGAAGTAATGTACCATCAAGATCGTTACTGCATTATCAGAATTTAATAATGGGTAACGAATAGATGAATACAATGAAAACGACCCAAGAAAAAGCAAGCAGATGGTTATGGGGTAGAAATACTTTTGCTTTGTTATCTGCATAAAGATCTTGCGAACAACTTTTTGTTGAACGGTTCTAAGATAGGCAAATCTCGTTTATTTGAAAATGTATCAAGTTGATTTCTTACGCACAATTTTCATCCGACGCACAACTTCTCCCGTCGACGATTTCAATTTTCGATTCAGGATTTGAAGTTCGCCACTCATCATAGGCTTTTGTAATAGCTTTCAAAAAGATATCCGGATCTTGTGCACCCGATATTGCAAGTTTTCTGTTGAATAAAAAAAAAGGCACCCCTCTTATTCCCAATTTGTGAGATTCATCGATGTCGGAATTTACTTCATCGACATACATTCCTAATTCAAATTCATTTTTGAATAGTGCGGAGTCAAGGCCGATCTCGTGAGCTAATTGGAGTAAAGTTGTAAGGTCATCGGTATTTTTCCCATCTGTAAAATATGCATGAAATAATTTCTCTTCAGCCTCATTTTGTTTTCCATATGCTTTTGCAAAATGCGTGAAGCGATGTGCATTAAAGGAATTTGCAACGATAGCTTTTTCGAAGTGATAAGTTAGTCCGACTTCAGCTGCCATATTGGTTACATATTCATTCATATGTTTAGCTTCCTGGAGACTTATTCCTTTGTGCTCTGCCAGGTAATTGTTGATATTCTTTGAAGGATTTGTCTTCATATCGGGAGCTAATTGAAAACTTCTCCATACAATGTGAAGATTCTCCTTTTCAGGGAAAAGTTTAAGTGCGACTTCGAATTTTCTTTTCCCGATATAACAAAACGGGCACATGACATCACTCCAGATCTCCACGTGCATTTTATTGAGCATTAAGTTCATGTTAGTAAAGGTACAAAAGTAAAGGTTATTTTTCTATCTTTACATACTATAAATGCGACAAGCAATATCATCAACAGTTTTCCGGTCATTCGATAGAAACGTTTTAAACGGAAAGTAATTGCGCATTGATTTATTTTGAAATTAGTAAATAACGTTTTGCTAAATTTCTTACATTAAATTGATTTAAATTTTTGAATTAAACCATTTTTGATTTCAAGTCTTCGGTTTCAATTATCAATTTGAACAACTGTTAAGCTAATTGACAGTTAGCCACCTTATTGTTATATCTGAAATCTAACTGCTCCCCAAAAATAATATTCATTAAAATAACGCATAACTAAACCCAAATTACATGATCAAGAAAATTACAAAATTATTTATCGTTGCATTATTTACTGCAAATTTCCTGAATGCGCAAATTCCTTATTTAGTGAAAGACATTTCTGTTGGAGCAAGTGGTTTTCCTTCTAACTTGACAGAACACAATGGACTACTTTATCTAAGTGCATCTGATTATGTTTTAGGAAATGAATTATATGTTAGTGACGGAACAGACGCCGGCACAGTAGCAGTAAAGGAAATTGGTGCATCTGGTACTTCCGGATCTCCACAAAACATTATGGTATTTAATGGAGAGTTATATTTTAATGCCACAGAGTGGGGTGTAACTGGACGCGAAGTATGGAAAAGCGATGGTACACTTTCTGGAACAATGAATATAAAAGATGTAAATCCGGGAACAGCAGATGCATGTTTTAGCAATAATCCATTAGTAGTTGCAAATGGAAATATTTTTTATTTAGCTGATGATGCAGTTCATGGATATGAGCTATGGAAAACAGATGGTACTAATGCTGGAACTTCATTGGTGAAAGATGTTTATTCAGGTTCAACAGGAAATACAAATATGATTCCGGTTTCATCCAACAACACAATTTATTTTGGAGCTGACGATGGCATAAACGGAAATGAACTTTGGAAAAGTGATGGAACATTAGGTGGAACAATTATGGTAAAAGATATTGCATCTGGCGCGCCGGGTTGCTATCCTATTTCTATTACAGACGTAAATGGAACTTTATTTTTTGTTGCTACAGATGGTACAACTGGTTGGGAGCTATGGAAAAGTGATGGTTCATCCGCTGGTACTGTATTGGTAAAAGATATTTATTCAGGAATTAATGATGCGTTTCCCGATTTGCTTACGAACGTGAATGGAACATTATTCTTCATAGCTAGTGATGGAACAAATGGCACTCAGCTTTGGAAAAGTGATGGAACAAATGCAGGCACTGTGCTTGTAAAAATAATTAGTACTGCAGGACTTCCACCGGCAAATTTAACGGCAGTAAATGGAAAATTATATTTCAATGCATCAGATGGTGTGAATGGAAGAGAGCCATGGATAAGTGATGGAACTAATACAGGAACCTATATGCTAAAAGACATCTATTCCGGTCCAAATGATTTTACTTTTGCTAGCCGATTTAAATATGCAAATGGGTTGATTTATTTCGCTGCAGATGACAATGTGAATGGCGAAGAATTGTGGGTTACAGATGGAACTGAAGCGGGAACAAATATGGTTTACAATATTAATCCGGGAATTTTATCTTCGTCTCCTACAAGTTTTACACAAGTTAACAATAGATTGTTTTTCGCGGCAGTTGACAATGTCCATTCACAAGAATTGTGGGCACTTGATATTACAGTTGGAGTAAATGAAATCCAACATCGGGTTTCAATTAATGCATCACCAAATCCTTTT
>JANOBV010000265.1:0-1263 GCA_031411835.1 Bacteroidota bacterium
GCTTGGTTTCCGTGTTTCATTTGAAGAAACTTCTATTCTTACTTTTCTTCCTTGATAGATCTCGCCCGGGAATGTTTCCATTGCATGGCTCAATTCTTTTTCAGGAAGATCAATAAATGAGTAAACACCTTTTACATCAATTCTGCCAATTAAAGTATCGCTGATGTTAAGGATCTCACTTACATATTTCTTCATTGAATTTTCGCTCAATCCATCCATTGAACCCAGGTTGATAAATAACCTTGGACCTGCTGAACGATATCCGCCTGAACTTTTTCCCTGATGCGCAAGATCTACATTCAGATCCGGTGCATTCAGGTAAGAGTCAAGGAAGCGATTGAATTCAATACTTACAATTCTTTTTAGCAATTCATCTTTTGAAAGATCTTTCAATTCTTCGAAAGCAGGAGCAAGGAATTTTGCAATTCCGGCTTCATTCACTTTCACAGAATGGATTTTCTTGATCAGGTTCATTAACTGTTGCTCGCAGATCTCTACAGCATCAGGAATTTTACCTAAATGAAATTTAGTTCCAATTTTCTTTTCGATGAAACGGATCTTTTCCATTTCACGAACATTTACTAATGAAATCGAAACTCCTGATTTACCCGCACGCGCTGTACGACCACTACGGTGAGTGTAACTTTCAACTTCGTCAGGTAAATTATAATGTATTACGTGAGTAATATCGTTTACATCAATTCCACGTGCAGCTACATCGGTTGCAACAAGTACATCCAGATTTTTAGTTCTGTAACGCGCCATAACTTTGTCACGTTGTGCTTGTGTTAGATCACCATGAAGTGAATCTGAGTTGTAACCATCTTTTGCAAGACTTTCAGCGATACGTTGAGTATCGATCTTTGTTCGACAAAAAATAATTCCAAAGATCTCCGGAATTGAATCTAGAATTCTTTTTAATGAATTGTAACGATCACGTTCGTGAACAGCATAGTAATGATGTTCAATGTTTGTAGCTCCATCGTTCTTGCGACCGATAGTAAGTTCAAACGGATTTTTCATGTAACGACTAGCGATCGAACGAACCTCTTGTGGCATCGTTGCTGAGAACAACCACACACGGCGCTTTTCAGGAAGATGAGAAAGAATTTCATCGATATCATCTTTGAAGCCCATGTTAAGCATCTCATCAGCTTCATCCAATATCAAGTATCGAATTTCACCCATATCAATTGCTCCACGGTTGATCAAGTCTAAAAGACGACCAGGCGTTGCAACAACGATCTGTGAACCTTTTTTAAT
>JANOBV010000266.1:0-1001 GCA_031411835.1 Bacteroidota bacterium
GAAGAAAAGGCGCCATCGGCGCCTTTTCTTCCTCCTGAACCCCTCTCGATGACTGACTTCGAAAAATGAATGTCATTCCCTTGGGAATCTTTTAGCGAATTAGGAGTGTCATTTTTTGTTGAAAACTACTAAGTCTAAATACCCTCTAAAACCCTTATCTTTGCCCTTCAATTCCCACCCCAAAAATGCCATCCTTTTCTCATCTCCACGTCCATACGCAGTTCTCGCTATTAGACGGTGCTGCCGATATCTCTGATCTTTACAAGAAAGCTGTTGCCGATAAAATGCCTGCAATTGCAATCACTGATCATGGAAACATGTTTGGTGCTTTTAAATTTGTTGCAGAAGCGCAGAAGTTCAATAAAGATGGAAATGTAATTAAGCCAATTGTTGGGTGTGAATTTTATGTTGTTCAAGATCGTCACAAGCGACAATTTACAAAAGATGATAAAGACAAACGTTTTCATCAATTGTTTCTTGCAAAGAATGCCGAAGGATATAAAAATCTAGTGAAGATGTGTTCGCTTGGATACATTGAAGGACTTTACGGAAAATATCCACGTATCGATAAAGAACTTGTTCTCAAATATCACAAAGGATTAATTGCAACTACTTGTTGTCTTGGGGCATCTGTTCCACAAACAATTTTGAAAAAAGGTGAAGCAGAAGGGGAGAAAGAATTCAAATGGTGGCTCGATCTATTTGGTGATGATTACTATGTTGAATTACAACGACACGATATTCCTGAGCAAAATACAGTAAATGAAATTCTATTAAAATTTGCAGCGAAATATAATGTGCCTGTCATTGCATCGAATGATTCTCACTATGTGGATCAAGAAGATTACAATGCACACGACATTTTACTTTGTATCAATACCGGCGAAAAGCAAAGCACAGAAAAGTTGAAAGACTTTTCTGATGATGAAGGATTTTCAAAAGGAAAACGTTTTGCATTTTATAATGATCAGTTCTATTTCAAGACGACTGATGAAATGGGA
>JANOBV010000267.1:0-8071 GCA_031411835.1 Bacteroidota bacterium
CCAATAGCGACTATTTAAAAACAAAAGCAAAACAAGCTGCGGAAAGTGCTTTGTTCAATAACGTACCAACTGCACCTTTGGAGCAGAAGGGGTATATGATTATTGTGTTCTAATAAATCCCGATAGCTATCGGGATGAAAAGCGCGCTCCGAATGAAGCGCGCTTTTCATATATTAAATTCAAAGTACTCGGCGAAAGAGATTTTTTTTTCATTTCACTTAATTTCACTTCACTTCACTTCACTTCACTTCACTTCACTTCACTTCACTTCACTTCACTTCATTTTTTGCCATAGTTCTTACTCCAAAAGCCAATAATTCACATCCCTCATCCACTGAATCTGTTTTTCAATAATTAGTCCATGCTGTGTTTGTTCATCGTAATCATTTTGATTCTGAATATATGCTTTCCATTCTTCGTCAAATACTGCTTTAATTTGCTGCTCCATTTTTATTGGACTTAACTGTAATTGTTTGAGTTTCGATTTCAATCGTCTAGCATGAACTTCGCAAATATTGAAATGATATTGTTCGTGCAATAAAAGTGTGTCTTGATGTTTGTCGTCTTTTACCCATGAACTTCCTTTTATAAAACATGCGTCAAAATTAATGAAGAGCGTCATTTTTCCATTGGCAATTTCCGGGCGTGCTTTGTAATTGAACATGCAATTGCTTTCTGCTGCAAAATCGGAAGGAGGAACAGGGCCTTTAAAATCTTGCCAGTCCAGTCGATAATTTTCTCCCCAAATAAGTGTGTCGCCGGTATCTGTTTTTAATTTTTCATTTGGAATAAATTGTATTTCGACAGAAGTAGCCATTGTGGGCATGTTTAAATTGTCTTTGATCCAAGTATCAAAATTCTCAAAAGATTGTTTCATTGCGACAAGGATATTTTTTTCAGCAACCTTCGGCATATTTCCTTGAACATTCATTTGAGGCTTGCCGCTAAGTTTAAATAGTTCGAAAATTTCACCATCTATTTCACGAATAAATCGAATTGAAAAATCTAGTACGTCCTGATGTTTTGCTGCATTTCCTTTTACGGAAAAATTGAACTTTTCTATTTCAAGAATAACAGGTACTGTTAAGGTGTCGAAGGTTACAGAACTTTTGACTAATTGAAAAAGATCTTCCGTAATAGAAGTCGGAAACCCAGCTTTTATGATGACTCCATTGACCATCACATTGCCGATCGATTTATCGCTTCGCTTGTCTCGGATCTCACTTAGAAAGTAGCCATTTGGAGTGAACTTCCATTTTTCAGGTTGAAGTTCGAATTTGTATTCAGCGGAAAATAAGCGAAATGGTGATGTTAGTAGGATTGCCCAAAAGAGCAGATTTTTTTTCATTAGCAAGGTGAGAATCTATCTATTTTAGCAAGAATTTATTTGTAAATTTACAAACAACAAGGAGATTTATCTTCCCTAATTATTATTTTAAAAGCCTCATTGTATGGACATTGTCTTTTTATTTGTTGGACTATTGCTAGGAGCCTTCATTACTTATTTCTTCATTAAGAATAAACCCAGTGCAATTGAAAAGGATTTTCAACTAAAATTGAATGAATTAGAAAAGGAGAAAAGCGTACTCTCCGACCGTATTCAACAAATGTTACTTCAGCAAAGGAACCTTGAAGAGGTATTAAAAAAGGAGCGGGAGCAAATTATTTCACTTAGTTCTAATCTCGCCACGAAGCAAGAAATGGTCAACAATTATCTCGATAAATTGGAGAACCAAAAAGCTGATGTGGAAAATCTGCAGAAGAAATTCACAATGGAATTTGAGAATTTGTCATCAAAGATCTTGGAAGAAAAAAGTCTGAAGTTCGTAGAGCAGAACAGAACCAACCTCGATGTTATTCTTACACCACTTCGTGAAAAACTAAAAGACTTCGAACAAAAAGTAGAGCAATCATATAAAATTGAATCGGCAGAACGTCATACTTTAAAAGGAGAGATCAAAAATCTGATCGAATTGAATAAGCAAATCTCTGATGAGGCGAATAATTTAGCTCGTGCATTAAAAGGCGATAGTAAGAAGCAAGGAAACTGGGGCGAAGTAATTCTTGAAAGAATACTTGAGAGATCAGGTTTGGTTAAAGGTTCGGAATACGAAGTTCAATTTAATACTACGAATGAAGAGGGCAGAAGAATTCAGCCGGATGTAATAATCAATCTACCCGACAATAAACACATTGTAATTGATTCGAAAGTAAGTTTAGTAGCATATGATGCAATGGTCAACGCCGACAATGATGATGATCGCGAGAAATATTTGAAGGATCACATTTTGTCTGTACGGTCGCACATCAAAGGATTGAGTGAAAAGAATTATCAAACTTCAATCGGGATTGATACTCCTGATTTTGTTTTGTTGTTCATGCCAATTGAGTCTTCTTTTGGGTTGGCAGTTCAGGCAGATAATGAATTGTTCACTTTTGCTTGGGATAGAAAGATTGTAATCGTAAGTCCGTCTACTTTGCTTGCGACAATGAAAACAATTTCTTCAATTTGGAAACAAGAAAGACAAACTCGGAATGCAATCGAGATTGCTCGTCAAGGCGGAGCATTATATGACAAGTTTAAAAATTTCGTTGACGACTTGATCGATGTTGGAATAAAAATGGACGCTGCGAAAAAATCATATGGCGAAGCCATGAATAAGTTGTCGTCCGGAAATGGAAATTTAGTGAAGCGCGTAGAAGATTTGAAAAAACTTGGAGCGAAATCCACAAAAGATCTTCCTCTTGCAATTTTAGAAAAAGCAGAAGAAAGCATTAGCGAAGAATGATTTTAAACAGATATATCGCAGTTGTATTTATTATGTTGCTCAACATGTCGTGCTTTACCACGCGCGATTTGAGTAATAAAAACATGTCCTCTTTCTATAAGCCAACGGATAATATCTATCACCCTGAATTTGTTGCTTGGAATCAAATGGATTCATCGGTGCAACTTTTTATAAAAGTCATTCCTGAAGAGTTTCTCTATGTTCGACAGGCTGATGAAGGCTTTAAGTCATTTCTAAAAGTAATGGTTGAGGTAGTTCGTTCGTATGATGATACAAGAGTTTTAGACAGCGCTTCTTCAGTTTTTACATTTGATATTTTAGATAAATCAACAGTGAAGATTGTTAAATTGAATTTGCCGACAAAACAAGTAGGAGATTTGAAACTTCGTGTAGTACTGTATGATCTCAACAAAGGTGCGTATGAAGATTATTTTGTGCCACTTGATATTTATTTAAGTGCAACAAGAAATGATTTTATCTTCACAAATAATAAGGATGAAATTGCATTTGATAATTATTGTAATGCAAATGATAGTTTTAAAATAGCCTTTAAGAATCCTTCTTTAAAAATGATGTGGTGTAAATATTACAAGCGAACATTTGCTCTTCCAGCGCCACCATTTTCATTCGATATAAAATCAGAATTTGATTATACGCCGGACAGCATTTTTCAAGTGAGTGTGAATGACTCTGTCAATGTCGCTTTCTCTTCCGAAGGTTTTTATCATTTGCAACCCGACACTACCATTAAAGGGGGCGCAACAATTTATCGATTTGAACGTGGGTTTCCAAGCGTATCTTCGCCGCAACAACTTCTAGAGCCAATGCGATATTTGACGTCTAAAAAAGAATATGAAGAAATGCAGAAATCAGTTAACTTGAAAGCTGCTGTAGATATTTTTTGGCTGGCAAGAGGTGGTTCGGAAGAAAAGACAAGAGCATTGATCAGGAAATTTTACGGCCGTGTTCAAGATGCAAATAAATTCTTCACTTCTTATACTGAAGGTTGGAAAACGGACAGAGGAATGATCTATGTGATCTTTGGTGCGCCTTCGACTTTATATTTGAGTAGTGAATCAGAAACATGGATCTATGGAACACCGAATAGTACTTTAGCACTGAATTTCTTCTTCACAAAAGTGATCAATCCATTTACGCCAAATGATATGACATTGTCTAGAGCACCGGTTTACGAAAGCAATTGGTATCGTGCAGTAGAAACGTGGAGACAAGGTCGCGCATTTAATAGTTACAATTAGAATAATATAAAGTATGTACAACTCTGATAACAACAAAGGTGGTTTTCGTAACCGTCGCCCTGAGCCAAAAGAAGACAATCAATTGATCTATGGAATTCGTCCGATAATGGAAGCTATTCATGCAGGAAAAGATGTAGATCGAATGTTTATTTGTCGAGGCGCAAAAGGTGAATTGATGGGTGAATTGAAAGAGCTTTTGAAGGAGAAAAATATTCCTTGGACAGAAGTTCCAATTGAGAAACTTCATCGCATCACTCGGAATAATCATCAAGATGTTGTTTGTTATATTTCTTCGATTACTTATCATACAATTGCAGACATCGTTCCTTTCGTTTTTGAAAAAGGTGAAGTGCCATTGATCTTGATACTTGATAGAATTACCGATGTGCGAAACTTTGGAGCGATTGCAAGAACTGCTGAATGTTCAGGTGTGCATGCAATTGTAATTCCTGCTCGTGGCGCAGCGCAAGTTACAGCTGATGCAATCAAAACTTCTGCCGGGGCCTTGAGTACAATTCCAATTTGCAGAGAAACAAATCTTAAAAGAACAGTTGAGTATTTAAAAGGAAGCGGAATTCGTGTTGTTGCAGCAAGTGAAAAAGGAACGGAAGATTATTTCAAATCAGATTTCAGTGGGCCATTGGCAATAATCATGGGCTCTGAGGAAGATGGAGTAAGCAACGACCTAATTCGTAGCGCCGATGATTTACTTCGTATTCCGTTAGCCGGAACAATTTCATCTTTGAATGTTTCTGTAGCTTGTGGTGTTCTTTTATATGAAGCAATACGACAACGTTCGAAAAAATAATTTGATCGTTTAATGGATGTTAAAAAGCGGAATACGTTTTTGCTGATTTTTATTTTGGCAATTTCTTTCGTACTGCATTTTATTAATTTGAAAGACCTTTCGCTTTCGAATGATGAATTGAGTGCGATCACACGTGCGAGATACGATACGTTTTCCGAAATGGTCGTCAAAGGAGTATATATTGATTATCATCCGGCAGGAATCCAAGCATTCATATTTTATTGGATAAAGATTTTCGGCGACAATGACTTTCTGATTCGAATTCCATTTGTTTTATGTGCATTCGCCTCAACGATCTTATTGTATGAAATCTGTAAGAAGTGGTACAGTGAATTTGTCGGTTTGCTTTCTATTATTGCATTCACCACGTGTTCACTGGTTTTACAGTACACTCAAATTGCAAGAATGTACAGCACAGGAATATTCTTCTGTTTACTTGCAACTTTTGGTTGGACTTATTTCTTATTCGACGAAAGTGGAAAGAAAAGAATGAAATACTGGTGGATCTGGTTGATTGGAACTGTTCTTTGTATTCACAATCATTATTTCAGTTTTGCTTTCGCAGGTATACTTGGTTTAAGTGGATTGTTCTTTGTGAAAAAGAGTGATTTGAAAATATATTTGATCGGTGGCGGAATTGCATTACTATCATTCATTCCTGAATTGAGAATTTTTCAGGAGCAAATGAAAACGGGTGACATAGGAGGTTGGCTTGCTCCGCCTGAGAAAACATTTTTGCTTGATTTCTTCTTTGTAATTTTTAATAATTCAATTTTGTTATTGAGTTTAACTTTGATTTGGTTGGTTCTTGGTATTGTATTTCCTGTTGAATCAAGAAACACTTGGCGCTGGAGGTTTCTTTCTATGTTCTGGTTTACATTTGTGTTCTTGCTTGCTTATTTATATTCTGTGCTTGGTCATCCCGTAATTCAGTTTTCAACCTTACTCTTCGTATTGCCCTTTGTTTTTATTTTTATTTTTTCATTTACACCAAGAATTTTATTGAAGCATCAATTGATAGTAGTTGTAATATTTCTTGGAGCTGGATTATATAGTTTATTGTCGTCCGGTTTTTATTCTAAAAATCATTTTGGGGTTTTCAAAGAGATAGCAGAAGATGTAAATGATTTTCCTGCCAATGTTCCCGTTGTAGTAAATGTGATCAATACAGCATATTTCAATTATTATTATGATAAATTGGAAACAAAGCCAAGAGAGATCATTTTTAAATTAGAACAACCTAAAGACTATGCGCGTTTGATTCAGATAGTTGATACTAGTACGTCAGAAGAATTTGGTTTTGCCTGGACAAATAGTTTTCATCCTTATGAAATTAAAGAAGTTATTCAGTCAAAATATCATTATTTGAAAAGCAAGAAGATCTACTTCAATGCTACTTCTTATCTATATTCAAAAACTTCCGGAGAAGTAAAAGCTGATAGTGTGATCTATTCATTTTTCAATAACTATGATTCGCAAGATGTGAATCCTGAAAATGCAAACAATGAAATTTCATATTCCGGGAAAAATTCAGAGTGGATGGATAGCACAAAATTATTCAGTACATCTGTAAAACAAATCATTGATGAAATTCCTGATGCTGAAGTTCGATATGCAACATTTTCCGCAAAAGTGTATTTTGATAAAATGCCGGAGAAGGCATCCATGGTAATCGCATTTGATGACTCAACACATTCTTATCAGTATCACAATTCAATTTTTACTGACTATTGCAGAGAAGGAGGAAAGTGGTATACAATTTTAACCTGCGGTGAATTTCCACGTAAAGTAAATAAGAGCGATAAGTTAACTGCTTATTTTTATAATCCGGGAGGAGAGAAGTTTCGGATTGATGATTTTAAATTGATCGTGCGGACTGCTAATGATCCATACAAGAAATAGTAAGTACCTATTTCGCCACAGCACCACCTTCATACACATGCTCTCTATATTTCTTCGAAGGTGATTCAATGAATTTACCTAAACCAAGTTTATCCCAGATCTCATCGATGCGTGCTATTGTTTTGTCATCTGATGCAAGAATGTTTGGCCAGTCGCGTTGAAAGCCATCAAATTCTTTTGTCTTACGAGTGCCATCTAATGAAAGGTGAGTAACTCCTGCTTCATCTTCAACAAGTAAATGATCTCGTTTTGGATCTACATTATTTGCAAATCGCCAAACTGCATCGGCAGTATCGCTGATATCAAAAGTATGCTCAAGGAAAATAACGATTTTGATTTGTGAAAAATCATTTCTTGCAAAAAGTTTTTTCGAAAGATCTTTTACATGATTTTTCTTGTTCTTTTCTATTGAAATAAAGAGCATTGAAATGTCTGAATTAAGTACTTTGTCATTAATGTTTTTTATTTCAGAAAACTCTCGAAGAATTTCTTCTTTGTTAATACCGATTTTCTTTTCTGTTGCAAATGGAATTCTTCCGGAAAGTTCTTCTGAAGTTTTTTTCGTTCCGTCAATTCCAATCTTTCCGCCAAAAGCCATGACTGAACAACTGTGATCCAATACATCGACGGGTCCTTGTGTGAAATGAATGTCATGAGCAGGATCGAAATTCTCGCTAACATATTTCGCCACTTCAGCACTGTTGTGAATATTTACATCGCCATCGACTACAACCATCATCTTTGTAAACATCATTTGCCCTGCGCCCCAAAGACTATGCATGACTTTGCTTGCTTGTCCCGGATAATCTTTGTTGATTTTTACTATCACTAAATTGTGAAACACTCCTTCAACAGGAAGAACCATGTCGACAATCTCAGGCACCATTGTCATTTTGATTGGCACTAAGAATATTCGCTCTGTCGCCTTTCCAATCCATGCATCTTCCTGTGGCGGAATTCCTACAATTGTTGCAGGATATACAGCATTCCTGCGATGTGTAATACATGTAATATGAAAACGTGGATACATATCAGCTAGTGAGTAATATCCTGTATGATCTCCAAAAGGTCCTTCCAAAATGTAATCTTCAGTTGGATCAACATAGCCTTCAATAATAATATCTGCATCTGCAGGAACTTGTATATCTTGAGTTAAGCATTGTACTAGTTCAACTTTTTTCTTGCGAATAAATCCGGCTAACATATATTCATCAACTCCATCAGGAAGTGGAGCGGTAGCAGAGTATGCATAAACAGGATCACCGCCAAGTGCAACTGCAACCGGCATTTTTTGTCCTAACTTTTTATATTCA
>JANOBV010000268.1:0-10024 GCA_031411835.1 Bacteroidota bacterium
ATTCTTTTCCTCGATTTTTGGCTCAAATAAATGTAGCATTGCTGAAAGCGACATAGCCATTTTAAATGGCACTTGCTCAAATGACATTTTTCCGGCATCTACTTTTGCCAAATCTAAAATATCGTTGATCAATACAATCAAAGAATCGCCACTCATTTTTATCGCGGTCAAATACTCTTTTTGCTTCGCATTTAATTCTGTCTTTAAAACAACCTTAGTAAATCCAATTATTGCATTCATTGGAGTACGAATCTCATGACTCATATTAGAAAGAAACTGTTGTTTGGCCTTGACTGCATCAATAGCAATCTTCGTAGCTTCTTCAGCTTTTCCTTGAGCAACCTCTGCAATACCGGTTGCTATTTCAGCAAAATCTTTTGCTTCTGTCAACTCTGTTTCAATTCTTCGCTGCTCTGTTATATCTCTTGCGACAACCACTGCACCTAGTGTAGCGCCATTCCCATCTTTATAGACTGACCCGTTAAATAATACATCGGTCAAGTGATGGTCTTTCATTGTTAGAGGATAATCTTTCACAAATCCACTAGCAAATACTTCCTGATAAACTTCTCTAGCCTTAAATGGATCTGTAAAATATTCCATAAAGTCAGAACCTGTTAATGCAGTACGAGTCTGACCAGTCATATTCATCATAGCTTGATTCATATCCATTATCTTTCCATCAATAGAAATTGTAACTAGTGGATCTTTACTTGCTTCGATCAAACTCCTGGCATATTGTGACTCTTGCACCATTTTTGGCTCTATTTTGTATAATCTATTCTACTAATTAATCTGCGCATTATTTACTTTTACTATTCCTACATCTTCAAGAGGCAACCTTTTTTTATCAGCCATATTCCTAAAGAATGAAGGTGTAAGGCCTGTCACTTTTTTAAATTGATTTGATAAATGCGCAACACTACTGTAATTCATTTTCCATGCTATCTCTGTGACATTTAATTCGCCATAGATCAACAACTCTTTCACTCTTTCTACCTTGTGAGCAATGACAAATTGTTCTATGGTAGTTCCTTGCACTTCTGAAAATAAATTTGCTAAATATGTATAATCTCTTTTAAGTTTATCACTCAGATAATCTGAAAAATTTACTTTTATAAACTCTTCATTATAATGTACCATTTCAATAATTGCTGCCGTAATTTTTTCTATCAAGACCGATCGTTTATCATCGAGTAATTCAAAACCAGCAGCAAGAAGATTTTTTTTCAACTCAAGATTCAAATCAGGCGATAAATTCTCCATGATATCAACTTCGCCGAGATCAATAAACACAAAGTGCAAGCCCAATTTCTTTAGTTCATCTTTAACAATGACTCTACAGCTGGCGCTAACCATATTTTTAATGTAAATTTTCAAAGATTTTTTTCTATTAAAGAGTTTAAGTAAAGGTCCTAATATTTACTAGACATTTGTTGTATAACTAATGTTTAAAGTTACACAATTCACACCTTTTTACAAGATTAAATTTCCGAAACCGAAACATCAATGTGCCAAATGATCATAATTTTCAACTTAAGGAACAATAAGTATGAATCATGTAAACTTTATAAAAAATTATATAAGAGTAATGTTACAAGAAATTGGACTTTTGACAAGTCAATTCGAAATAAATTTCTCCATTTTGATTAACCAAAAACCACACATGAAAAAAATATTCTTCCCTCTTATTGCAATTTTCGCATTTGGAATTACAGCTTGTAACCAAAAGGATTCAGCTCAAACTGATCCAGAAAAAGACTCACTTATAGCATTATTGAACGAAAGAAATGAGTCGATCAATGATTTTGTCCTCACATTTAATGAAGTTGAAAGCAATTTAGATTCAGTAGCAAGAAAACAACAGATCATCACTGTCAATACCGAAAAGCCGGGTGAATTAAAACCAAATCAGAAAACAAAGATCAATGCAGAGATTGTAGCAATTAATGATCTGATGGATCAGAACCGCAAGAAACTTGCTGAGCTGACTAAAAAATTAAAAAACTCTTCTTCGAAAAATGCAGGATTAGAAAAAACAATTGCAACACTAACAAATCAGATCGCAACAAAAGATGCTGAACTTTTAGCATTGAATGACAAACTAAACAATTTAAGTGTAGAGATTGCTGAACTTCAAACCTCTGTTACCATACTCAAAGAAGACAACACTGTACAAGCGCAGGATATCGAAAACAAAACGACTGCACTTCATACTGCATATTATGTTGTTGGAAAATCAAGCGATCTTCAAGATGCAAAGATCATTGATAAAAAAGGTGGTTTACTTGGAATAGGAAAAACGACTCAGTTGAGTAAGGACTTCGATAATAGTAAATTCACTAAAATAGATTATACCCAAACAGGAAATATCTCGAT
Source organism: Bacteroidota bacterium (assembly GCA_031411835.1). GTDB lineage: Bacteria > Bacteroidota > Bacteroidia > AKYH767-A > 2013-40CM-41-45 > JADKIH01. Next base: position 2,380 of record JANOBV010000268.1, read on the forward strand.
CAATAGTGAAATAAAAATTGTTACGAATCACCCATCCGACTCTTATACTCTTGAAAAAGATGAAAAAAATAAAGATCTAATCAAAAACATTATAATAACTAATCCGGAGAAATTCTGGAGCACTTCAAAATATCTAGTTGTTGTAAAAGACTAAAAAAATTGTGGTTTTGTGTGTTTACTGGAATTCCCCGAGGACTGAATATACCTTGGGGATTCCTTATTTAACTAATAGTGAATAGTGAATAGTGAATAGTGAATAGTGAATAGTGAATAGTGAAAAATGTTATGCTATATGATAGATTCGAGCCAAATAAAAATTAAGCTAAAAGTGAAAAGTGAAAAGGCAAATGGCTTCTTGACTGAGCTTGCTGATGCTTCGCTTTTTATTGGTCGCATTTTTCGTGAAACATTTTCTCGTAATTTTGAATTCAAAGAATTTTTAAATCAATGTTTTAGCATTGGATATAAAACACTTCCACTTGTTTCAATTACCGGAGCAATCATGGGACTTGTTCTTACGATACAATCAAGACCGGTATTAGTAGATTTCGGAGCTGTTACGATGTTACCGGGAATGGTTGCAGTTTCGTTGATCCGAGAAATGGGTCCGGTAATTACAGCTCTAATATGCGCAGGTAAAATTGGATCAGGAATGGGAGCTGAGCTAGGATCCATGATGGTAACAGAACAAATAGATGCAATGGAAGTCTCTTCAACCAATCCAATGCGATTTCTTGTGGTAACGCGGGTGCTTGCTGCGACACTAATGATTCCCCTACTTATACTCTATGCAGACGCGTGGGGAATTCTTGGCAGTTGGGTGGGTGCAAATATTAAAGGAGACGTGAGTTTCAATTTATTTTTTGCGCAAGCATTTAGGCATGTTGAATTTATTGACTTCATTCCCGCATTTATCAAGTCGCTTTTTTTTGGCGCAGTAATCGGTGTAGTTGGTTGTTATAAAGGCTATACAGCAGGTCGTGGAACAGAAAGCGTAGGCAAAGCAGCAAATTCTGCAGTAGTACTATCGTCTCTATTGGTAATCATAGTTGATATGATTGCAGTACAAATTACAGATATGATCATCTCATGAATATATCCGCTCAAACCAAATCAGAAAATAGTACTGATTCGAATACAGGCGAATTAGTAATCGACATAAAAAAAATCAGCAAATCTTTTGGTGCGCAAGAAGTACTGAAAGACATTTCACTGAAATTAAACAAAGGCGAAAATTTGGTTGTACTGGGAAAATCAGGTACAGGAAAATCGGTTTTGATAAAATGTATTGTGGGATTGCTTACAACTGATAGTGGAACAATAAATTTATTTGGAAAAGATGTTGCCAGTTCAAGTCGCGAAGAGTTAGCAATATTAAGACAACAAACCGGATTTCTTTTCCAAAGTGGCGCATTGTATGACTCAATGACTGTTAGACAAAACCTAGAATTTCCTTTACGCAGAATAAAAAAAGAATTATCTGAATCTGAAATTGACAACAAAGTAAAAGAAGTACTTGAAAACGTTGGTTTAGCAGACACTATAGACAAAATGCCCTCTGAACTTTCAGGAGGAATGAGAAAGCGAATTAGTTTAGCAAGAACTATAATCGTTGACCCTATGATCATTCTTTATGACGAACCAACTACAGGACTTGATCCGGTTACTTCAGAGGAAATAAGTTTATTGATTATGGATATCCAGAAGAAATACAAAGCTGCATCAATCATCATTACTCACGACATAAATTGCGCACGACATACAGCAAATAGAATAGCAATGCTTAAAGACGGAACTGTATACAAAGACAGCAAGCCGGAAGATTTCGAAAATTCATCTGATGAAGTGATCAAAGCTTTCTTCCATTAAAACAATTAAAACTAATTAATCATGAATGAAAAATCTCAAAAATTCAAAGCAAGACTTGGACTTTTTGTTGCAGGAGGAATTGCACTTTTTGTATTAACAATATTTATTATTGGCAAACAAAAAAATCTCTTCAATCCAATATTTAAGTTAACCGCCACTTTTTACAATGTCAGTGGACTACAAGTAGGTAATAACATTCGATTCTCGGGAATTAATGTTGGCACAATCGACAACATAACGATCATCAATGATTCGACAGTAAAAGTTGAAATGGCAATAAAGAAAGAAATTCAACAATTCATTAAATCTGATTGCGAAGTCACAATAGGCTCAGAGGGATTAATTGGAGATCGACTACTTACTATTACTCAAGGAGGTTCTGAAACGGCTATGGCGAAAGATGGACAAAAGCTAACATCCATAGAGCCTGTGGAAACTGATGCAATCATGGCAAGCTTACAAGTGACTGCAGGAAATGCTGAAATCATTACTGGTCAGCTTGCTGAAATTATGTCGAAAATTAATAGCGGAAAAGGTACTCTTGGAAGACTTATACAAGATTCAGCTATTGCAGAAAATTTGAATCAGACGATGTCAAACCTAAATAAAAGTTCAAAAGGTTTAAATGAAAATATGGAAGCGGCAAAACACAATTTCTTACTTAAAGGTTATTTTAATAAGAAGGAAAAGGAAGCTGAGCGGAAGAAGAAAGAAGCAAAAGATGATGCGGAAGAAAAAATGAAATAATGAAAAATTAATTTTAAGAAAATGCGATTGAAATTGACTGTTTGGTTTCTATTAGCAATGGTGACAATTCAAGCCAATGTTATGGCTCAAACAAATCCAGAAATAAAAGATTCAACTGCAATTTATAAACAAATTAATGCCTACTCAAAAAAAAGAAAGTTTACAAAATTTATTTACGGATTAATTTTCAAACCAATTGATGCTTCGACTTCAAGCAAAAAAAATAAAATAAAACCGGCAAATAAAGTAATCCAAAAATCATATAAAGAATTTGAAGGAAAAATTATTCGAAAAATTCAAATTCAGACGCTAGATCCATTTGGATATTCAATAAAAGATACAGTGAGAACATCAGATGGGTTTCTAACCAAAGCAGGAAATAAATTACATGTAAAGTCACAGCACATTACGATTCGTAATTTATTACTCATACATAAAAATCAACAGTTCGATTCACTGCTTGTAAAGGAATCTGAACGTTTAGTAAGAAGTAAGAATTATGTGAGTGAAGTTGCATTCACATTTAAGTTGGTAAAAAACAATTCTGACTCTGTTGACATCTTTATACTAGAACATGACAGATGGAGTATTGTTCCCGGAGTTTCCGTATCTCCGGATAGATTAACAATAAACTTAACCGATAAAAATTTTGCCGGTTTTGGGCATGAATCACAAAATGAATATTCCTGGTATCACACTACAGGAAACAATGCAATTAAAATAAATTACTTAGTTCCTAACATCAAAAACACTTTTGCAACAACAAACTTACATTATGAAAAAGATCAATATGGAAACTTCAACAAATCGATTGCAATCGACCGACCCCTTTTCTCGTCTTTTGCTAAATGGGCTGCAGGAATTTACTTTGCCCAAAACTTCAGTAAAGATAGCGTTCAATGGCCAGACACAACTTTCAGACAAAGACGATTTAGGTCAAACACTCAAGACTACTGGGCAGCAAATTCGACTCAAATATTTAAAGGAAATACTGAAGCCAACAGGACAACTAACTTTATTTCTTCCGCCCGCTATTTAAGAGTACATTATTTAGAAAAACCCGATGACGAAATTGACCCATTGCATCTTTATTCAAATCAAGATTTTTATTTAGCAAGCATTGGAATAACATCCAGAAAGTATAATGAAGATAAGTACATCTTTAATTTTGGAATTACAGAAGATGTGCCTATCGGACAAGTGTATAGTATTACAGGTGGATATCAAGTCAAGAATTCTACCGGCAGGCTTTATCTAGGCTTACGGTTTGCTAAAGGCAATTATATTCCATGGGGTTACATCAGTGCTAACTTCGAGTATGGAACTTTTTATAGAGCATCAAAAGCAGAGCAGGGAATCCTATTAGCCGGACTTACCTATTTCACCGATCTATTGGAAGTCGGTAATTGGAAGATTCGTCAATTTATAAAACCACAGGTAACTATTGGCATTAACCGTTATTATTATGAAAGCATTAATATTAATGAAGAAAATGGAATTTCCGGATTTAACAGTTCAACACTAACAGGCACTGACAGATTACTAATAAAATTCCAAACACAATTTTATGCACCATGGAACTGGATTGGTTTTCATTTCGGCCCATATATTTCCTATTCAGCAGGCATGCTTGGAGATCTAATTACCAATTTCAATGATAGTAAAATCTATTCACAGATTGGGTTGGGCGTTCAAATTAAAAACGACAACCTTGTCTTCGGAACATTTCAGTTTTCAATATCATTCTATCCATCAATTCCGGATATGGGTCAAGATATCTTCAAAATAAATTCTTTCAAATCAAACGACATAGGGTTCCGAAATTTTGAATCAGGAAAACCTACTGTACTTTCATTTCAATAAAACCATTTCATATCTTTAACCAATAAAATTGAAATTTTAATATGCTTCTTAACAAAGCCCAAAATAAATTAAGCGGAAAAATAAATCAAGTCACCTTCCTACTAAAGGAAACATTCAAAGAGTTTATCGCTGACAATGCAATTAAACTTAGCGCTGCACTCTCCTACTACACTATATTCTCCTTGCCGCCATTGTTAATTATCATTATCAGTTTAGCGGGTGTTTTTTTTGGTCCCGAAGCGGTACGAGGAGAAATATTCGGGCAGATCAATGGACTTGTAGGAAATGATGCAGCAATTCAAATCCAGGAGATGATAAAAAATGTGACACTTTCAAAGTCGAGCACTTTTGCTACTACGCTTGGCGTTATCATTCTTATCATTGGCGCATCCGGTGTCTTTGCTGAAATTCAAGACTCCATCAATTTCATTTGGGGGATAGAAGCGAAACCAAAAATGGGGTTAGTGAAATTTCTCAAAAATAGATTGATGTCTTTTTCAATGATTGCATCTGTTGGATTTTTACTTTTAGTGGGATTAATCGTCAATTCCGTCATGGATATTTTAAGCGATAAGCTTGGAGAAATATTTCCGAAAAACACTGTCTACTTATTCTATGCTTTGAACATCCTCATTGTATTTGCAATAATTGCATTATTATTTACAGTAATCTTTAAAACACTGCCCGATGGAAAAATAGCTATGAAGGATGGCTTAATTGGCGCATCGTTTACTGCTGTACTTTTTATGTTGGGCAAATTCGCTATCGGCGCATATCTGGGTAGATCTTCAATTGCTTCTGTTTATGGTGCCGCAGGCTCTGTTATTCTAATACTCATCTGGGTTTATTATTCAGCTATAATACTTTATTTTGGTGCAGAATTCACCAAAGTCTATGCTGTAACTCATGGCAAAAAAATAATTCCGAATGTATACGCAATCAAGGTGGAAAAGAAACAAATTGAAATGAAAGTTGAAAACCAAGACCTAAAATTCTAATTTGAAACCATTTTATTTTTCGCTTCATAAAACCGCTCAGGAAATTTTTCAATAATACGCTTACTTAATAGGTCAGCATATCGAAACGAATTGCTTTTAGCTAGTTGATAAGCCAATTGATCTCCATCAAAATCACCAATGACATGTTTTTGAAGTTGCTCAAAAGTTAAATTTAAATTATCAGTAAAAATTGATTGAAGATCATTCGATGCGTACTTAACAAATACCTTTTTCAAATTTAAACTGAAACGATTTGCATTTTCTGTCCATCTAACCAATGCCGCTTTTTCAATAACACTATCAATTCGTGCGGCTCTAAAAACCTCAATCGAAAAATTTGAATTTGCATATAGCAATTCAGTTAATAATTCTGAATTCTCTTCTCCAAAGTAAGGAAGCAGTGCTTCTCCAATTTGATCCAGATTTTGTATAAGAACTGTTGTTGCTTGAGTTTCTCCCGGTAAAGTATCGATGATACAAAGCATAACCTTTCTTAAATTTACAACTTGCTCACTCCACAAACTGCGCATCTTGATCTGAAGTTCAATTGCCATAATCTGGTCAACTGCTCCATTCTGTATTGGAGCCAGTTGACCATTTGAACGAATCGGGCCATTAAGCATGGCAATAATAAACAAAAAAGAAAATATTTTTAATGATGGAAACATTTTCTGCTAGTATTAAATAATGATTTAATTAAAATAAAAGCGATATTCCTATGTAACCGGCATTTGTAACCGTTTTAGTTCTGTCTAATACATAATAGTCATCTGTTGTCAAAGCATTCGATTTATCACTAATATCTATTAGGCCACGCACACCACGATATCCTAATCCCAAACGAACGGTTGAAGTAAGTCCGAAATCTATTCCTGCACCAAATGCAAATCCAACATCACTTTTTTTCACATCTAATCTTGCTTGCGCTGTAGTTGTCCCATCGCTTGATTGAGAGTTAATATCGCTTCCAACATTTAACCCAAGTTGAGGTCCTACTACAACATTCAAATTAACGGGCTTGTCTTTTCCTGTATTAAGCGATAACAGTAATGGAATATTTATATACTTCAAAGTGACGTCATGAGAAATATTTGCTTCTTTATATTGCTGAGACAATGTTGTATAAATGACTTCGACTTGTACTCCAACATAATTTGAAAAATTCACTCCAAGAAATCCACCAACGCCCCAGCCCAATTTACCTTCGGCTTTTACTGTACCTCCATCGAATGTTTTAAACTCCATTGCAGTGAATGTCGGCATTACTCTAAAGCCCAGCTCTACTTTCTGAGCTATCGCTCCATTAGTAAATGCAAGAAACAAAACTGTTGCTGCAACTTTCACTTTGTTCTTAATTTTTAAATTTTTCATTTTGGTTTAGTTTAAAATTACAAGACAAATGTAAACCCAACATCAGTTACCTATTTTACACAATTGAAAAGAATACTTGTAATATTCACACAATTAGAAGGAAAAGTGAATAACGAATAGTGAATAGTGAATAACGAAGGGCTATCGTAGGAAAGTAATAGCCTACGATAGCCCTTCAATATTCGTTATTCACTATTAGTTATTAGTTATTAAATCGGTTTTTTGCCTTGAATAACTCTTAACAAAACAACTACAATTGCAATGACCAATAAAATGTGAATTAGTCCGCCGGCACCATAACCTACGAATCCAATCAACCAACCAATAACTAATATTACTGCAATAATATAAAGTAGATTTCCCATAATTTTTTTATTTAAATTTTTTATAACTTATTGAACGAAACAATTTGACTGAATGATTATTTGATTATCAAAGTAAAAGGATAAGCAACAAGATGATAATTATTATTGCACCTACGGAAAGATAAACTCCTTCACCAAGTTCCTTTAGATTACTTTTTATTGAGCGCACTTCCTTTCGGAGCTGTTTCTTTTCAGGAGCAGTCATTTTTGACTTGTCCATTTTGTCGATTTCATTCAATCGTGTAAGCAAGACATTCGCTTTAGCCTTCTGGGCTTCTTTTTGTTGAACTTCGGAGACACTGATATTGTCTGCCTTCAACTGCATTGGAACAAACGATGTTATTGACATGATCGCAAAAATGCACAATGACAATTTTCTTATTTTTTTCATAATGATAGGTTTTGATTCAATACCAAAGGTGAATAACTCTG
>JANOBV010000269.1:0-13691 GCA_031411835.1 Bacteroidota bacterium
TTCAGTTTAAAATTATTTCGTTCCTGTGGAGCCGAATCCGCCTGCGCCTCTTTCACTTTCTTGCAAAGCAACAGTTGGGTTCCATTCTATTTTTTCATGACGAGCAATTACTAATTGAGCAATTCGTTCGCCGTCGTTGATTACAAATTCTTCATTCGATAAATTAACCAAGATCACTTTTATTTCGCCTCTGTAATCGGCATCGATAGTGCCCGGTGAATTCAAAACGGTAATTCCTTTTTTTGCTGCGAGCCCTGAGCGTGGACGAACCTGTGCTTCAATTCCGGCAGGCAATTCAATAAACAATCCTGTTGGAACGATTGTCCGTTCCAACGGTTTTAAAACGATTGATTCATTTATAAACGCACGAACGTCCATTCCTGCTGCATGAATGGTTTCATACGAAGGCAATGGGTGATGTGATTTGTTGATGATATTTACGTTCATGAATGTCAATATTAAAGGTTTCAAGTTGTCACTTGCTTCCTGTGGGGCGAAGGTAACTAATTTTATTCCTCACTTGAATGTAGGCTAAAACTGTGAATATGAGAAGTATGAGTAAATTAATAATGATAGAAAATACCTTTCCCGGATGAATAGCATCTTTGATGAGGTCGCCTACAACCCAGAGAACAATTGAAATTGCGATAAAATAAAAGAAGGAACCAACTTTATATGGCACCGGATAATGCTTTTGTCCGATGAAATATGAAATGATCATCATCAATGCATAGCATATCAATGTAGTCCAAGCAGCACCCATATAACCCATGATAGGGATTAGTGCGAAATTAAAGGCGAGTGTGATGACAGCTCCAATGAGAGAGAGAAATGCTCCCCATCGCGTTTTGTTCGTCAGCTTATACCAGATAGACAGATTATAAAATACGCCTAGACATAAATTCGCCATAAGAAGAATTGGAACGACAGGAAGTCCGGAGCGGAATTTTTCTCCGATGAAACCACCAATGACATTTATAAAAAGCATGATGCCTAAAAAAATGAATCCACAGACAATGACAAAATAATTCATGACATCAGCGTAAGTCTTCTGCGGATTTTCTTTTGTTGAATGACTGAAGAAAAATGGTTCTGCTGCATAGCGGAATGTCTGAATGAAAAGCGTCATCAGAATTGACAATTTATAGCAAGCGCCATAGATTCCGAGTTGAGCCATTGCAACACTTTTGTCTTGCATTAAGAATGGAATAAGAACTCTATCAAATGTTTCATTGATCATTCCTGCTAGTCCGGCGATCATCAATGGAAATGAATACGACAACATCTGTCTCCAAAGTTGTTTGTCGAATGACCAATCCATTTTGAATATTTCCGGTAGAAGTAAAACCAAACAAACAAAGGACGAGATCACATTGATGACGAAAACGTAACCGACACCAAAATCTGGATAGTAGATTGAAGCGATCCAAGAAGTTGGGTTTGATTTTAAGATCCATGGACAGACCCAAAGAAAGAAAACATTCAAGCCAACATTCGCAATTATTCCCATTAAGCGGATAAATACAAATCGCTTCGCACGATTCTGTTGTCTAAGCAAAGCAAAAGGAATTGCAGTAATAGCATCGAATGCAAGAACACCGGCGAATAGAGAAATGTAAAGCGAACGACTATGGCCGGGTTTTGGAATTATATCGGCATTACCGATAAGTCCCGAAAGTTGAGGCGCAAAGAGAATGATGAGTCCGCCGAAGAACAAAGACGAACATATGATCGATATCAAAGACGTGCTATATACTTTCGGGTTTCCCTTCTCAGATTGAAAATAGCGAAAAAATGAAATGTCGAGTCCGTATGTAAAAATTACCGTCATGAAAGCGATATACGAATAGATCTGAGTGACCACACCATACTCCCCTGTTTCGAAGACGCGGGTATAGATAGGCACAAGCAGATAGTTCAGCAATCGGCCGAAGATGCTACTTAGTCCGTAAATAGCAGTTTGACCTGCGAGTTTTTTGTAGATACTCAATTGGTTGTTCGTTAATCGTTAATCGAAGTGTAAGTGAAAGGCAAAAGTGGGGAAAGGAAGTTAGTGAACGGTTGGGGTTGGAGTTTATTTTTCAAGGGGTGAACGTTCGTAACAAATATGATTGTTCAAAGTTATCTTGTAATCAGAAATTCATTGTAGGCTCCGGGATTGCAATCTGTAATTTCTACGGTTTCAACTTTTGATGACGGAGAACCTTTATAGCACCATTCAACCAATTCTTTTACTCTATCAACGTCACCCTGAGCAAAAATTTCTACGGAACCATCCATTAGGTTTCTGACAATGCCCTTGAGTTTTAATTCTTTTGCTTTTTCAGCAGCATACTTCCTAAAAAAAACTCCTTGAACTTTTCCGTGAATAACTAAATGAATTGCTTTCATAAACCGTAATTTTGAATTGTACTTTTGTTGAAATATATAAAACTTATGTCAAAGAAAATAACAGGCGAAGAAATTGCATACGACGGAAAATTTCTTCAAGTTAAAAAATATAAAATCCAAAATTCAATTGACCCGACTGAACATATCTATGAATGTCTGGAGCGAGCAGATTCTGTTTGCGCTGTTGTTTACAACAAAGAAACCGACAAATATCTTTTCGTAAAACAATTTCGTGTTGGAGCGAAGAAAGAAATGATTGAACTTGTTGCGGGAATGGTGGAGAAAGATGACGTTTCATTAGAAGATTGTATCATTCGCGAGATAAAAGAAGAACTTGGATATTCCGTCAACAAAGATGACGTTCGCTTTTTATATAGCTTCTACTCCTCTCCGGGAGCAAGCACTGAAAAAATGCATTTGTTTTATGTCGATGTCGATCAGAAAATTTCAGCCGGTGGTGGAATAGACGACGAAGACATTGAGATTGTAGAATTCACAGCCGACGAATTAATGAATGTTGATATGTTTGAAGATGTGAAGACGATTTTAGGGGCGGTGTGGGTGAATTCATAAAATTAGTGAGTAGTAAGTATTAATTATCAAGTTGAGCAGTTCAACTCGCTAATTACTGCTTGCTGCTCACCAACTATATTAAAGCACGATCAAATTTTTTACAACAATTTTACTTCCTAAATAAACTTTGATCAGATAAAAACCTTTTTCAAAACCACTAAGAGGGATTTCTGAATCAGGGTTCATCGTAGAATACAATTTCAATTTTCTACCAAATTGATCACAGATTTCAATTTTAGAAATTCTTACTGTTGACTTAACACTAAATTTTCCGGAAGATGGATTTGGATAAACAGTTACATCTTCATTCGAACTTTCAATTGGTTTGGCTTCATTAATTAGATTAGAATAATCTGTTGAAAGAAAAACTCCATCGCATGAAGCAAATCCAATACCTGATTTTAAAAATGAAAGTGAGTATATTGGTTTGTCATACTGACGTGTAAATGTATTTAATCCATCATCAGTATAATAAATCCCACTATCACATGCAATCCACCCTCGATATGCATCAATGAAATATAGATCACTTACCATTGACGGAGCATTTTTATCGACCCAGGAAACTCCTCCATCAGAAGTTACTTTAATACTTGAAGTATTATTTCTGTAAATAAAACCATTCACAGAATCTGCCATTTGCAAATAGTAAAAAAAGCTAGTCGAAACAGGATCTGTATAAATTATTGTCCAGTTGTGTCCCCGGTCTGTCGAGCGCGCAACAAAATTACTTGCGATCAACCAGCCATTGTAATCATCTGTAAAAGTTATACTTTGAACATAAAAAAATGAAAGTGTAATTCCATTTGCCCGTAACCACGTTATGCCGCCATCCTCAGTATAAAAAATATCATTTTCTCCGCCAATTAACCCATGTAAGGAGTTCGTAAAACAAATTGTCCTTATCCTGGTAGGGAAACCACCAATTGGAAAATAAGTTCGAAGTTGATCCGTCGATTTATACAAAATTGAACTATCGTTAGCATAGAAAGTTTGAGTAAAATACCATGAAGAATCATTGAAAGCTAGCGAAGCAGTATTCCATGTATATGGAAAAACATCAAACCATGTTTTTCCGCTGTCACGAGTAACATAAGAGTTGTTACCACATGAATTATTTGTACAATCAGTTTGCGAAATGAATATACCATTTGCTGCTGAACTCATTAATAGTGGTGATGGTCCAAATAAATATTTTGGAAAAGAATTCCATGTGATCCGAGTCCAATCAATTCCATTGTTTGATTTTAATAATTCACCAGCGTCAGTACTTACAAAAAAGTTCTGATCATGGATAGCACATCTTGGAGATCTGTAACTGCTTTGTCGTATTACCGGAGTAAAAACATTTGCCCAAGACACTCCGCCATCTGCAGTATAATAAATTTTATTCGAGGATTTATTAGCTAACACACCATTCATTGGATCAGAAAATTGAATATTGCCTCCCGGAAAAGAAGTCAGTATTGACCACGAATTTCCTCCATCAATCGTCCTCATGATTACACTTTCGCCGGACAACCATCCATTCAAAGAATCAATAAACGATATTCCATTTCCTGTATAACCGCCCATTTGAGAAGGCAATGAAACAGTCGTCCAGTTGACACCACCATCTGTAGTTCTATAAATTGTAGTGTCGTCGTATCTTCCATTCAAAATCCATCCATCTAATGCATTCATAAAATATATTTTTTGATCACTTCCGGAAGGGATATTTGTTTTATAATAATTCCAATTTACACCTTTATCATTTGTGGTAAATAAACTATCAGAATAATCAGAAAGGACAAAACCTACAGAATCATTTAAAAACTGTAATGTCGTCAGATACTTTATGCTGTTCAGCTGGATTAAATCCCAGGTCCTTCCACCATCAATTGTATGGATAATTTTTCCGGCATTAGAAGTGATCCATCCATTCATACTATCAGTAAAAAACAAATTACTGGGAGGCACATTGAGTGCTGTATCATTCCATGTAGTTCCGCCATCATCTGAAAATGCAAATTTATAAGGCAAAATTCCTTTAATTGCTTTTAAATGATTTGAATCTGTAGCTAATACAAGTCCTAAACCTAAAGAAGGATTAGGAGTGACTGTATTCCAAATATTCTGAGAGAATAAATTAATGTGAACACAATTGATTAATAAGAAAAGAAAAGTAAATTTTTTCATTATGGATTCGATATGGTTCTAAAACAATTTAATTTCTATAACTAGATTTAAATGAATTATCTAAAATCCGGTTTTCTTTTATTCAAAAACGCATCAACCCCTTCTGTAAATCCGGAAGTACCAAAACAATTTCCAAACTCTTCTACTTCAAAAGCAGAGCCATCAACGCCATCTTTAAAATAGGCGTCAACGCAATTGATTATTCCTGTGATTGCTCGTGGTCCGTTTGCGTAGATCTTACTTAGTATTTCGAATGCCTTAATCATTAAGTCGCCGGGAGATGTAACATAATTGACAAGTCCTAAAGTATATGCTTCTCCTGCTCCTATCATGTCTGCTGTCATGAGCAACTCCATTGCTTTTCCTTTGCCGATCAATTGAACGAGACGTTGTGTTCCGGCATATCCGGGGATCAATCCGAGTTTTACTTCGGGCTGACCGAATTTTGCATTGTCGGATGCAATTCGCAAATGACAACTCATTGCCAATTCACAGCCTCCACCAAGAGCGAAACCATTTATTGCTGCAATCACAGGTTTTGTACATAATTCGATCGACTTAAAAACTTTTTGTCCGTCGGCACTTAATTTTTTTCCTTCTTCAACTGTGTATTTTGAAAATTCGGAAATATCTGCACCTGCAACAAATGCTTTTGGTCCACTCCCCGTGATGACAATTCCGTAAACAGAATTATCTTTTTCTGCTGCAGCAACTGCCTTACCGATTTCTTGAATGGTCTCGTGATTGAGAGCGTTCAGTTTATCGGGACGGTTTACTGTGATTATACAGGTGTTGTCTTTATTTTCTGCGAGGATGTTAGTGTACATTTTCTGAATTGATTGAGTGGCGATTATTAAATTCCAATTATTTTTTTTGCATTTTCATGAGAAATTATTTTACCTGACTTAGCCTCCTTAAGACCTTCATCAATTTTCTCAATCACTAGAAGCCGCTTTAATAATTTGTCTAAATTGAACTCATCCGGGAGTTCATTAAGAGCATTTAGTACTGTTGATTTTTTCATAGTCTAAATATTAATGTCTTTTCGTCTTGTTGAAACTTCGTCTTTGATGTAACCTACGATCTCTTTTGTGTCAGTCCCGGGCGGGAATAATTTTCCGCAGCCTAGTGCTATTAGTTTATTCATATCGTCAGTAGGAATAATTCCACCGCCGGTAAGTAAAACGTTGTCAAGTTTTTTCTCATTCATCAGTGTAATGATCTTTGGGAAAACGGTCATGTGTGCTCCGGATAAAATGCTTACACCGATCACATCGACATCTTCTTGCAAAGCTGCATTGACAACCATTTCGGGAGTTTGGCGGAGGCCGGTGTAGATGACTTCCATTCCTGCATCACGAAGAAAAGATGCAATTACTTTTGCTCCTCTGTCATGGCCATCGAGGCCAACTTTTGCAATCAATACACGGATCGGACGATTCATTTTTTTGTTTCGAGAATTCGTAAATCGAGATTCGTAAATCGTAAATCGAGATTCGAAGTGTTAGTTGGACAAAGATAGTAATGTTATTTATCTTGAAAAGGTGGCTAAAGCCGGGTTGGAGTGGTTATCACCATCCAACAGCTAAAGCTCAATGTCATTTAGTTAAGCACAAGAACTCATAATAAGTAAATGCATTTAGAAATGACAGGCCCTTTAGGGCTGCACTTTTGGAAACAGTAGACTATACGAGCGCGTCAAGCCCCTTTAGGGGCGCACTCTTTAAACACAATGCATGTGTCCATTTGCTTAACAGTGTGAACATTCTTGCATACATTTGTTGCATTCGACGAAGGTGAATACCTTATGCATTCATTGTCAAAAAATTTGTGTGTTTAAAGAGTACACCCCTAAAGGGGCTTTGCGCTTTTTTTATAGTCCAAAAGTCACCAAGAGTATTGCCCTAACGGGCCTAATAATCTAAAAATTGACAACGAAGACAACATTCAGTTTAACTAAATGAAATTAAGCTAAAGCTGTCGGTAATAAAAAGTTAGAGCTAAGCTTTCGGAAGATCAATATAAAAAGTAGTTCCCACATTGACCTGAGTCGTAAACCAAACTTTCCCGCCGCACTGCTCGACTAAATTTTTAACCATGGCAAGTCCAAGGCCCATTCCGCTTGACTTCGTTGTGAAATTTGGAATAAAGATCTTGTCTTTTTTATCGTCAGGAATGCCGCTACCATTATCAGAAATTTCTATTCGAATATCATTAGCTGTATTTTTAATATCAATTGCGATTTTGCCTTTTCTTTCTTGAGGAATTGCTTGAAGCGCATTTTTCAGGATATTCGAAAAAATTCGGTTGAGATGATCTTTATCGGCTAAGACAAAATACAATTCAGTTGGTTGTTCTAATGCAATTTCCAGGTTCGGAATTTCTCTATAAAGATCAACAATTGGAGTGATCACATTTAGCAGATCCAATTTCTCCGGTTGCGCTTGTGGCATTTTTGCAAAATCAGAAAACGAGGTTGCAATAGATGACAATGTATCTATTTGTTGGATCAACGTTTCAGAAACACGGTTAACAAATTCTCGTGACTGTTCGTCCTTATGTTGTAATGTACGCTGTAAATGTTGCACAGAAAGTTTCATTGGCGTCAACGGATTCTTGATCTCATGCGCTACTTGCTTTGCCATTTCGCGCCAAGCCGATTCTCTTTCACTTTGAGCCAGTTTATCGGCACTTGTTGCAAGTTCTTCCAACATTCGATTGTATTCATGCACCAGTTGACCAATCTCATCATTCCGCTGATAAGCAATTTTTTCATTGATAGACCCTAATCGAACGCCTGACATTTTTTCCTGGATCAACAATAATGGTTTAGTGATGCGAGAAGAAATGATGACTGTTACTAAAACTGCTATGGCAAGTAAGAAGACGTAGATATTTAAGAGAGCCGATAAAAATCCTGACACTTCTTTATTGAGTTCGTTTTGCTTTTCGAAGTAAGGCAAACTCAAATAGGCTCTCACTTTTCCGTCACGATCTGTAATTGGAGCATAACCGGAAATATATTTCAATTGTCCGACACTTTCCGGATTGATAAATTGTGTGAGCTGATTTCTTTTGATCTCAAACAAAGCTTCAGGGTTCATTCGCTGACTAACAATATTCTGATCATAGATCTTTGGTTGTGATGAATACAATAGTTCGCCGCGCGAATCAAATAAATTAAAATCGATATTTGTATTACTTACTATTCGATCGAGGGCTCCATCTAATTCCGTGTAATTTTGCCCGGACAATAGTGACGTTGCGTTTTCACTGATCATGAACCAAAGAGCATTTACCTGATCAGAAATACTTTTATTTTCATCGTCCTGATATTTTTTGTCTATGTAAATAACAGTTCCTGCACCGACAAGAATGAAACTTAGCACAACGACCGATACAACTGAAACCTGGATCCTACGCATCAGATTCCATGTAAATGAAATTTTCGGTGAAAGAATAATTGACAAAACATAAATAAGAAAAGCCAAGATTCCGGAAAACGCAAACATCCATGAGAACAAAGTGATGAGCGTGAAGATGTTTTCTATAGGCCGACTGACAACGATTGCTGAACTTGCAGTCATGCGATAAACTAAGTGATTGTAGCCATTCAATTCAATAAAAGAAAACTCATCAAGAGTTTTTCTAAAATCTTTTTCTGTCAACGAATAAGTATAACTTCCATACTCATAGATCAAGGCGAGGTCGCTATATCTTGCAAAAGAATATTTTTTCGGAAAAATATTTTCCTGCGATTGTCCGCTCATGAACAATTCCGGAAATCCTTCTTCCGTTTGCAAGAAACGCGCATTCATCAAAACCACTAAAGTATATTTCGACGAATTCGGATTTCCTAGCGGCACAAAAGCAAGATAAGACGAACGACCATTTTCACCACTGAGAAAAACAAGGTTTCTTCCAAAAGTCGGCTTACCATTATCTGCCATTTGTTGAAAGTAGCTAAATGTTTTTCCTTCAGAAACGGCCAATGAATCATTCGATGGAAATGCAAAAACGCTGCTTTCAAATCGAGCTAGATAACCATTTAGATATTTTTGGCTGATGTAAGCAAGTACATTTTCATTCTTTTCTACTAAGTCAACAATAGCAGTATCAATTTGCATTTTCTTTCCTGCTTCGTCGAAAAGATATTCTGCAACATGGTCTTGTCTGACACCAATTTTTTGAGCAAGAAGTTTTCTACTTTCCTGTTCTTTGAAACAATTCAAATTATCAAGCACAAAGGAAGAATACAAAGCACACAATGCAATACCGATCCATGCATGTCCGGATGTGATTTGATAACCCTTGAGCAAACGCAAGACAATTGCAACAGCGAATAAAAAAGTAATTAGCAATAGTGAGATTGCTGCAAAAGCCCAGATACTGAATTCACTCATTTCAAGTGGAGTGTTTACGTCGAATGAGATCTGCGAATTAATGATCAAGCCCGTGACGAGAAAATGAAAACTTATTGCTAAAAAAATTAAAAGTGCGATTGAAGCGATTACATTACCGATGGAGCTTTTAACTTTTTTGCAAGTATCATACAGATTTATAGCAATGAGAAGAAATATAATTGCATTTATAAGTAGATCGCCCAGTGAATTGAAATAAAAAGAAGACGCATAATACTGCGGGCTGAAGATCTGCAGATTATAAAATTCATCCGGAATTTTATACGCAATCGCAAGCGTACGAATGATCCAAATTAAAACAACAAAAGTTCCGCCTGCGATTAATGACTTTCGGAAATAATAACGCATTAGCAAATGAAGTCCGATGAAACAAAAAAGCAATGCGAAAAAGTACATCCACTTCGCTTTTCCATTTTCTGAATCATTTACATTTTCATACGAAAGATGATAAGCAACTTTTCCATTCGGCAGATGAAACTCAAGTGTTCCGGTACTCCCTGCTATAAATGACGAAGAGAGATCAAGTGTTTTATTGAAACCATTGACCAGATATTTATTTTCGTAATCGTAATTATGACGAAGAAGAATTAATCCGATGTACTTTTGATCCCCATTTGCAATTGAATAGAGGAGAAAATCGCCATTTGGCAGAGAAAGAAATTTACCTTGAACATTGGAAGTCAGATCTTCATCCGTTACAACAGGTTCATTATTCGACCAATAAATAATTTTATTATTTTTAAGAACATAAAAACTGAAACCATTGTCTTCAAAACCGCTGTGCAAAGAGAAATCATGAAATTCATCTTCTGTTTTAAAGACCTTGATCATTTCGAGCGACGACTTCATTTCTTGCTCGAGGTCTTTAAGTTTCGTTTCCGCTTTCGATAAGAGTGACTTACCAATTGAAGCATTTTGGTGCTGAGCAATTTCAGCTCCGCCAGCCAATAATAGAGCAGCAAGAAAAAGTACAAAAGCAATTTTAACCGAATTTGAACCGGTTAATCTTTTTAGCATCATTAGGGAAGCTGTTGAACAAATTTTTCAACGACAACAGGAAAGTACATTTTTTCAAGGCAATGAATCTTGTCGGCCAGACTTTCAGGGGTATCCAATTTATCGATATGGCAAGCGGCTTGAAAAATGATCTCTCCTTCATCGAAGAATTCATTTACATGATGAATAGTAATACCTGAAATCAGACTTTTTGTTTCGATTACCTTCTGATGAACGTTGGCGCCAAAGAACCCTTTCCCTCCAAATTGAGGAAGTAACGCCGGATGAATATTGATAATTCTGTTTTTGTATTCTTCAATAATGGGAATCGGAACTAATAATAGGAATCCGGCTAGAATTATGACTTCAATATTGTATTCTTTAAGCACTTCTAGGACTCTTTCTGAATCTGAAAATTCTTTCTTAGTGATGACAACAACCGGGATTTGGAATTTTTCTGCCCTATCGATAACACCGGCGTTGGGGTTATTGGTAATAATAACAGAAACAGAAATATCCAGACTTCCAAGAAAATGGAGTGCAATATTTTCAGCATTGGTACCGGAACCCGAAGCAAAAATGGCAAGACGTTTCATAGCGGCAACAAAAGTACACTTCTTGTGTTTAAGAATATTTTCAAATTCTAAAAAATCTCCGCTTTTATTTTTATTACTTTACCCACCTCAAAAATCTCAATCTGGCACACATTAATCGCCTGAAAGCGAAATTCAAATCACATTAGTTTAATAAGCTAAGAACCAAACCTATGTCGGTAAATCCAATCTTACAGTATTTTGTTCCAAAGGATCGTAAATTTTATCCTTTATTCGAAGGCGCTTCAGCCAATTTAGTGGCCGTTTCAAAAGTGCTTTTAGAAGCAATGACTACACCATCAGCTGAAAAAAGAACTGCTTTTATAAGAGAAGTTGAAAAACTGGAGCATGTTGGCGATGAGTTCACACATAAGATCTTTCAGGAAGTAAGTACCACTTTCATCACACCATTTGACCGTGAAGATATTCAACATTTAGCATCTGCAATGGATGACGTTGTTGATTATATCCATGGATCAGCAAAACGTATCGAACTTTACAAAGTTGACCCGATCCATCCCTCAATGATCAAACTTGCTGAGTTGATTCTTCAATCGGCAGAAGAGATCAACATAGCTATTTGCGGATTGAGAAGTATGAAAAACATTATCCGTATAAAAGAATCTCTTGTACGTGTAAACAGTCTAGAGAATCATGCCGACGATATTTTTGATAATGCAGTAGCTCGTTTATTTGAGGACGAAAAAAATGCAATTGAGATCATCAAAATAAAAGAAGTACTTTCTGCTTTAGAGACTGCGACAGACAAATGTGAAGATGTAGTAAATGTGATTGAATCTATAATCGTTAAACAAGCTTAATCCAGTTTACACTTTCGAGTTATGACAACTTTACTCATTGTAATTATTGTACTTGCATTGATCTTTGATTTCATCAATGGTTTCCATGATGCAGCAAATTCAATTGCGACCGTCGTATCGACGAAGGTGCTTTCTCCGCTAAGTGCTGTGATCTGGGCAGCGATGTTCAACTTCATTGCCTACTTTATGTTTGAATTGAAAGTAGCCGATACAGTAGCGAAAACTGTCAAACCGGAATACATTACATTGATCGTAGTTTTTTCGGGATTGATAGCTGCCATCATCTGGAACTTGCTTACATGGTGGTGGGGAATTCCATCGAGTTCATCGCATACACTAATCGGAAGTTTTGCCGGTGCCGGCATAGCCAATGCCGGACAATTACATGCTGTTCAGATGGACAAGATCATGCCTGTAATTTACTTTATTGTTCTTGCTCCTGTTATTGGTATGATCATGTCATATATTATTTCCGTCATAACCATGAACATAGTGAAGAAAATGAATCCATCGAAAGTCGACCGGGTTTTCCGAAAGCTTCAATTATTGTCTTCAGCAGCATATAGTTTAGGTCATGGAGGAAATGATGCTCAGAAAGTAATGGGGATCATAGCAGCAGCCATGGTTTCAGTCGGACTTATTTCAGAAACGAAAGGACTTCCGGGCTGGGTTCCACTTGCATGTTATACTGCAATTGCATGCGGAACATTGTTTGGAGGATGGAAGATCGTAAAAACGATGGGGCAAAAAATTACAAAACTAACTCCGTTTGAAGGCTTTAGTGCAGAAACTGCAGGAGCACTTACATTGTTTGGTACGCAACATTTTAAAATTCCGGTAAGTACGACACATACTATTACAGGATGTATTATTGGAGTTGGTGTTACGAGAAGAGTAAGCGCTGTTCGCTGGGGAGTTACTATTGAGTTAATTTGGGCATGGGTGTTAACCATCCCTGTTTCAGCTTTAATGGCAGCTTTGATATTTAATTTAATACACTGGTTTTTACCTTAATTACAAGTTGTCTTAAAAAAGAGTATTTTCGTGGAACAATTGACGATGAAATTTTAATTATACTTCTGTAAATCAGAATATTAGTCAGATTTCACAAAATAGAATTCATTAATTCAAAAAAAATAGAGAATTTCAAAACGTAAAGCATAAGATTATAGGGCATATTTTTGATATTAGCCCGAATAAATTTTACTTTGCACCTCAAATAAAAACAAATCAAAAAAAAGATTAATCATGTCAGACATTGCAGCAAAAGTTAAAGCAATCATTATCGACAAATTAGGTGTTGATGAAAAAGAAGTTACACCTGAAGCGAGCTTCACAAACGATTTAGGAGCAGATTCTCTTGATACGGTTGAGCTGATAATGGAATTCGAAAAAGAATTCAATATCGCTATCCCAGATGATCAAGCAGAAAAAATTGCCACTGTAGGTCAGGCAATCGATTACATCGAGAAAAACGCAAAATAATTTTTTCTTAGATACAACATGATCGGTTTGAAGAAATCGATCATGTTGTGTTTTCAGCAGGTTAATCTCCGGCCACTGAATTTTTCACCTTAAAATTCCAGCACAGGAATGCAACTGAAACGAGTCGTCGTAACGGGCCTTGGCGCTCTTACCCCCCTTGGGAATAATGTTCATGATTATTGGACGGGATTAATTAATGGTGTTAGCGGTGCTGACATGATTACAAAATTCGA
>JANOBV010000270.1:0-23870 GCA_031411835.1 Bacteroidota bacterium
CGATGAACCGAAGTTCGAAAACGAAAGCAATGCGATCCGTGGTTTGATATTGAATTGTTGAACTGCCCAGGCTGTTAGCACTGTAATTTCTGCGAGATCTTCGGCAGTTGGATTTACATTCACTGTTGTATCGGCAAAGAAGATTGGCCCCTTTTTGGTGACCATGATATACATACCGGCAACTTTCTTCACTGATTCTTGTGTGCCGATGATCTGTAATGCCGGACGAATCGTGTCGCCGTATTTTCTTGTAAGACCGGAGATCATTGCATCTGCTTCACCAACATCCACCATCATGGCGCCGTAATAATTACGTTCGTTCATGATCTTTTTCGCTTCGTATAAAGTTAGTCCGCGACGTTTGCGTTTCAGGAAAAGCAATTCTCCAAAATGATTTCTCTTGTCGTCTTCCACACGCGGATCGATGATTGGCGTATCTCCCAGATCAAGATTATTTTCTTCAATGAGTCGAAGAATTTTTTCTTTATTACCTAGTAAAATTGGTTTTGCAATTCCTTCGTCACGCACGATCTGTGCTGCTTTCAAGATCTTGTATGTATCTGCTTCCGTGAAGACAATTCGCTGTGGATGTTGCTTTGCCTTGCTTGTAATTACGCGAATGAGTTTGTTGTCAAGCCCCAATCGTTTACGCAATTCATCGCTGTAATTATTCCAGTTTTTAATTGGTGTTTGTGCAACTCCTGAGTCCATTGCAGCTTTTGCAACAGCAGGAGCAACGGTTGTGATCAATCGTGGATCTAGTGGTTTGGGAATGATGTAATCAGTTCCGAATGTGATGTTCTTTGAATTATATGCTAGGTTCACGATTTCAGGAACAGGTTCTTTTGCCAATTCAGCGATAGCTCGAACAGCCGCTAATTTCATTGCTTCATTGATCTGAGTTGCTCTCACATCAAGTGCTCCGCGAAAAATAAAAGGGAAGCCTAGTACATTGTTAACCTGATTAGGATAATCGGAACGACCTGTTGCAATAATAATGTCTTCTCTTGAATCGCGGGCGTCGTTGTAAGTAATTTCCGGATCAGGATTTGCCAATGCGAAAACAATTGCTCTAGCAGCCATCGATTGAACCATTTCTTTGGAAACAATATTTCCTTTCGAAAGGCCAAGAAAAACATCGGCATCTTTCATTGCCTCAATAAGCGTATTGATATTTCTTGTTGTAGCGAAAACTTTTTTATTCGAATCAAGATCTGATCTGTCAGTACGAATTACTCCCGTACTATCTAACATCACAATATTCTCTTGTTTTGCACCAAGTGCGATATATAATTTCGCACATGAAATTGCAGATGCACCGGCACCGTTGACAACAATTTTTACTTCGTCAATTTTCTTTCTTGCAAGTTCCAATGCATTCAATAATGCAGCAGCAGAAATGATTGCAGTTCCATGCTGATCATCGTGCATGATTGGTATCTTCAATTCATTTTTCAGACGCTTTTCTATTTCAAAACATTCAGGAGCTTTGATGTCTTCTAAATTAATTCCACCAAAAGTTGGAGAAATTGCTTTCACACATTCTACAAATTTGTCGACATCGGTTTCATTTACTTCAATGTCGAATACGTCGATGTCAGCGAAGATCTTGAACAAAAGTCCTTTCCCTTCCATGACCGGTTTTGATGCTTCCGGACCAATATTTCCAAGTCCTAACACTGCTGTTCCATTGCTAATTACCGCAACTAAATTTCCTTTCGCTGTGTACTTGTAAACGTCGTCTATATTTTCTGCAATAGCTAGACAAGGTTCGGCAACACCGGGTGAATAGGCAAGTGAAAGATCGCGTTGAGAACTGTATGGTTTAGATGGAATGACTTCAATTTTACCCGGACGTCCTTGTGAATGATAATCGAGTGCTTCCTGGTTAAGATTTTTTTTGCTCATTATATTTTGGGAGAACTTGTTTTTGGATTAAGACTAAAAAAGCACCTGAGATTTCAGGTGCTTCAAAGATTCAATTATTTTTTTCTAAAAGGCAAACTTATTTGCCTGATTAATTATGTGCTACAACTAATTTTTTTGTTGAAACGGCTTTGCCATTATTCATTAGTGTGTAAACATAAACTCCTGAAGAAAGATCAGAAGTAGAAAGTACCATTGCTGATTGTGAATTTGTTAAACGATATTCTTTTACAACCGTTCCAAGCATATTATAAATTACCAAACGGCCATCTTTAATGGTAGGTACTGTATAGTTGATATTTGTAAAAGTGTTTGCAGGATTTGGACTTGCAACTGAAAGACTTCCCTTTGAAAGTTCGTTGACTCCTGAAGTAAGTACATCATAAGTGATTGCTGTAGAAACTAGGTCACTTGGATTATTCATGTCATAAAAAGTATAGGATATAGTACTAGAACCTGCGATTCCGCCGGTATAAATGTAGCTATGAAAACTAAACATGTCTGTTGTTCTTCCCGGAACGATCAATGGATCAAGTGTTGATGGATCGATATCGCATACTGTTGTATCGTAACATAATGCCCAACAGTAATAAGTATGATGCCCGAACGTCATTTGATCAGTATTACAAGAAACACGGACCATCAAATCAGCATTGTTCGTATTTTCTACTTCTACATGTGCTTCTAGACGAGCGTCAGTAACGAGTCCTTGAACATAAAATAGACCATTGGTAATGCTAAGACTTTGTGATTTCACGTAGCCTGAAAGCATCATTAATGCGCCAATAAATAGAATTTTAGTAATTTTTTGCATTGTGCTTTTTTTAGGGAATACAAATATAATGATTATTGAATTGCATCCAACAGATTTTCTTATCCCACTTTGGCCAACTTGAGATATGACACAATACTGTCAAACGTTCAATTTTCAAGAAAAGGCATTCTGATCATATTTTCAGAAATGACCATTCAGTAGCGAATATTGGTTTAAAATCGAGGAAATTAGTAGTCGGTGCATGCTTTAAAATGTTGAATGGCTCAGAACGAAGATGAATTTTCTTCAAGGACGGTTGTACTTCTTTTTTTTTCTTGGATGTCATTTTTTTTTTGCCGTATTTGCATGGTAATTCTGCTGAACTAATTCCAATCATCTAAACTAACCATGAAAAAAATTACTCTACTAGTTGCCATTGCTGTGGCCGCCTCTTCTGCATTTGCGCAATCAGAGCGCTTAGTGCTATTCGAAGAGTTTACACAAGCTTCTTGTCCGCCTTGTGCTTCGACAAATCCATCATTGAATGCAATGTTGAATGCTCATCCGAGTGAAGTTGTATCAATTAAATATCAAACTGATTGGCCGGGAAGCGACGTGATGAACGTTCATAATCCGGCACAAGTTCAAACTCGTGTTTCATACTACGGTGTTTCAGGTGTTCCTGATGGCCAACTTGACGGTGGACTTGGATTTTCAGGGCAACCTGCGGGAATGGTTTATGGTGATATTGCTGCTCGTTATGCGACAACTTCTCCTTTTACAATCGATGTTGACTATCATTTATCTGCTACCAACGATACGATCTTCGGCCATGCAATGATTCGTTGCACAGGTCCAGTAACAGGTGGTGTGAATAAGGTTCACATGGTCGTTATTGAAAGAAACATCTACTTCACAAATTCAAATCCTCCCGGAACAAATGGAGAACGTGAATTTGAAGGTGTAATGAAAACGATGCTTCCTTCAGATGCAGGAACGGCTGCCGCTTCTACTTGGGCTGTTGGCGATTCTATGGAATTGAACTATGCATGGAAACTTGCAAACGTTTATGATATCAACCAACTTGGACTTGTTGTTTTCATTCAAAACAATACAACGAAAGAAGTTTATCAAGCCGGTTATATGAAACCACAGTTTACTAACAATGCAGGGATCGTTGACATTTCAGGACTTGCTGCTATTCAATGTACTCCTGATGTAACTCCGTCTTTTGTTCTTCACAATTATGCGATCTCTAATCTTACTTCAGTTGATATCAATTATAATTTCGACACTAATACACCTACAGTTTATAACTGGACAGGTGTACTTGCTCCTGATGCTGAAACAACAGTTGCTTTGCCAACTTTATCACCCGGATCAGGTGCACACGTACTTTATGTTTCAACAAGTAATCCAAATGCAGGTGTAGATCAAGATACTCATAACGATGCTGAGCAACGCAACACTACTATTTATAGTGGTAACGTTACAGCACCTGTTTCAGCCGATTTCTTAGCTGTTGCTTTCCCACCATCAGGTTTTGCAGTTGAAAACGTAGATGCAGATACTTATACATGGGCACGATCTGCTTACGGTCACAATGGTGCAGGTAGCGGAAAATTAAATTTCTATAATGCTGCTGATGGAACAATTGACAATCTTTATGCTCCTAAATTTGATTTCTCTAATGCAATTGCAGGTTCTCAATTGACTTTTGAAGTTGCTCATGCTCCTTATTCTTCAGCTTACAATGATAGAATTAAGGTTAACGTATCTTCTGATTGTGGTGCTACTTGGACGAATGTATATGACAAAGCAGGAGCAACTCTTGCAACTACTGCTGCTTCAACAACGGCTTACAATCCAACTGCAGCTCAATGGAGACTAGAAACAGTTTCTTTGGATCAGTTCATCGGACAAACTGAATTGCTTGTTCAGTTTCAAGGTATCAGCGCTTATGGAAATAACGCTTATGTAGATAATATCAATATCACAGATGGAACTGTTTCAATACCGGTAACAATATTTAATTCAGGTGTTGAATTATACCCTAATCCGGCTAGAAGCGAAGCTTACTTAAATGCTAATCTTGCAAAAGCATCAGATCTTCAGGTTACACTTCTAAACTCAATTGGAGCTGTTGTTAAAACATACTCATTTGATAAAGTAACAAATCAAATCCTTAAACTTGATCTTAACGGTCTTGCAAAAGGATCTTATGTTGTTAATGTCACGAGTGGGTCAGATGTTTTCAATACTCGTTTGAACATTACAGAATAATACTCATATTTGTATAAATGAAATTAAAGGGACTTAAGTAATTAAGTCCCTTTTTCATTTCTAAACTCTATTATCATACTATGAAAAAAATTCTCATTATTTGTCTGATGTTTTCAGCCAATCTTTCATTCGCGCAGGATAAAGAAAAATCATCGTCTCAATCCATTCCTGATGTTGCATTGAAAAACTTAACCGGCCAAACGGTTAATACAACAACTTTCAGTAACGATGGTAAACCGATGATCATCGATTTCTGGGCTACTTGGTGTAAGCCTTGTATTGAAGAGTTAAATGCAATCAATGAAGTGTATGCTGATTGGCAAAAAGAAACCGGTGTGAAATTAATTGCTGTATCGCTAGATGATGCGAAAACAATGACTCGTGTTGCTCCATTTGTAAATGGAAGAAATTGGCCGTATGAATATTATATCGATCCGAATGGCGATTTCAAAAGAGCAATGAATGTTAATATGCCACCACATACATTTGTTGTAGATGGGAAAGGAAATATTGTATGGCAACACGTAGGTTTCTCTGAAGGAAACGAAGAAGAACTTTTCGAAGTTGTAAAAAAAGTTGCTGCAGGATTGCCGTTAAACTAATTAAATTATGAACGTGATCAAAAGATATATCTTCATTGCATTAATATTTTTGTCTGCTGTTAATGCATATTCTCAAGGACTATTGAATTCAAATATTCATGGGAACTTTGAATTCAATGGGCAATATTATTTTCAGGATTCTGTGATTGGTGCGCCCGAAGTGCCTGAGAAATTTCTAAACAATGCATTCTTGAATTTGAATTACGAATATCAGGACTTCACCGCCGGATTACGTTATGAAAGTTATAGAAATCCGTTATTAGGTTTCGAACGCGACTATATCGGAAGTGGAATTCCGTTTTGGTATATTAACTATAAAAAAGATGCTTGGGAAGTTACTGCCGGTAATTTTTATGAGCAATTCGGAAATGGACTTGTACTTCGTAGCTATGAAGATCGCGGTCTTGGTTACGATAATGCAATCAATGGAGTAAGAGTGAAAATGACTCCGGTTCCCGGGTTAACATTCAAAGGACTTATTGGTGTTCAACGAAATTTTTTCACTGTTGGTGAAGGAATAGTGCGTGGTGCAGATGGTGAATGGAATTTGAATGAGACTATTAAAAAATGGAAGAATAAAAAAACACAATTGATACTTGGTGGAAGTTTTGTAAGTAAGTTTCAAGTGGATGATGACAACTCGTACATTCTTCCTCAAAATGTTGCCAATGGTTCCGGACGATTCAATATTCTTCGTGGCGGATGGAATGTCGGTGGCGAAGTTGCTTATAAAGTAAATGACCCTTCGTATACAAATGGCTATATCTACAAACCCGGTTCAGCAGTATTACTCACTACAACTTATTCTAAACCCGGCTTCGGATTTAATTTTGGATTGAAGAGAATTGATAACATGAGTTTTCGTTCTGATCGTAATGCAGTGTTGAATAGCTTGATCATAAATTATCTTCCGGCAATGACAAAGACACATACTTATATTCTTGCTTCTTTTTATCCTTATGCAACACAGCCAAATGGTGAACTTGGAGCTCAGGCAGAAACGTTTTTTCATATCAAGGAAGGCAAATTTCTCGGGGGAAAACGAGGCGCAGACCTTTCTATAAATTATTCTCGTGCACAAAGTATAGATAAGCAACCAACTGTCGATCCAACTGATGGCTATACATCTGAGTTTTTTAAAGGTGGCGATAAAGTGTATTACGAAGACTTCAATGTTGAGTACAATACTAAATTGAAAAAAGATCTACGAATGATCTTAACATATGTTTATATCAATTACAATAAAGATGTGATTGAAGGTCGTCCGGGATTTGGACATGTTTACAGTCATATTGGAATCGCAGAGTTCAATTATAAGATCAATACAAAGCGCAGTATCCGTACTGAACTTCAACATTTGTATACAAAACAAGATGATGGAAGTTGGGCATTGCTTCTTGCCGAATATTCAATCAATCCACACTGGTTTTTTGCTGCTTTTGATGAATACAATTATGGTAACAGCAACGATGATCGTAAATTCAATTACTTCAATGTGTCAACCGGTTATACAAATAAAGCTAATCGAATTTCCGTTGGATATGGACGTCAACGTGCCGGATTATTATGCGTTGGAGGTGTTTGCAGAACAGTACCTGCATCAAATGGATTTACAATTTCAATAACAAGTAGCTTCTAAGAAAATGAAAAAAATAAATTATTATCTAGCCATTGCTGTTTTATCTCTTACTATTTTTGCTTGCGATAAAATTGATGGACCAAGACTTGAAGAAAATAATTCAGGTTTTGCAATTGGCGACAATTTGATCATTGTTGATGGCGATTCTCTTGTTTTTGGCCCTGATTCTTCTACTGCAATTCAACGTGTATTGATCGAGGAATTTACAGGTCATCTTTGTGGGACTTGTCCGCCTGCAGGAAAAATGTTAAACGATTCTTTGCGGACATTGTTCGGCGAACTACTTGTTGTGATCTCTGTCCATGCAGGAAATTTTGCAGAAGTTTGTCCTTCTGCGCTTGATTGTCCTTCCGCTGCTCCGGCAGGTTCATTTGAAACTGATTTTCGTTGTGGAGTTAGTAATGCTCAATACACACAGTTTGGGATAACAGCGAACCCGTTGGGAATGGTTGATCGTGTTGGTTATCCTACTTCACACAAGAAAACATATTTATCATGGAAAAATTTCGCGACAACAGAATTAGGTGTTGCACCTACAATCAAACTTAGAAGTGAAGTATTGTATGATGCCACTGCAAGAATTGTAAAAGCTGCAGTTAGAACAGAAATGTTAGCTAGCTACACAGGTAATTTAAAAGTGCAAATGGAAATTGTTGAGGATAGTATAGTCGATTGGCAACAATGGTACAATCATACGCCGCAATATGTTCCGGATTATGTTCATCATGATGTTCTTCGTGCTTCAATGAATGGGAATACCGGAGATTCGTTGATCGCCGATGCAACAATTCCTGCTGGAAAAATTTTCCTCAATGGATATTTTTCTACACTTGCTACAAACTGGAATGCCGATCGATGCAAAGTTGTTTGTTTCGTTTATGATGCAGATACCCAAAAAGTCATTCAAGTCATTGAGGAGAAAATTGTACAATAAGAATGGTGAATAAAGCCTCTGTTCTATTTCTACTTTTGTTTCCAACACTGCTTTTCGCTCAAGAATTTAAAGCCGGAGTCCGCGGAGGTATTGTTGCCAGTCAAGTTGATGGTGACACTTACGAAGGATTTAATAAACCCGGTTTAACATTGGGTGTTTCAGTAAGTAGAAAAATTGCAGAAGAATTTTCATTGCAGTTTGAAATGAATTTCATTCAGAAAGGTAGTCGTAAACCCGTCGATGAATTCAATCGAACATATTATTTGATGCGACTAAGTTATATCGAAGTTCCATTAATGATCCAGTGGCATGCCGGTAAAGCAGTAGATTTTTTCGCCGGACCATCATTCGGAGTGTTGCTAAATTCGTATGAAGAAACAGAAGCCGGAGAATACACTGGGCCCGATTTCGAAAAGTATGAAGTTGCCGGACGAATTGGAATGGCATACAAATTATCTGATAATTGGTATGTCGATGGAAGATATTCCATTTCATTGACGACAATTCGGCCAACATCTGCAGGGTATACTCCATTTATGGAAAAAGGAGAGTACAATAGGTTGATTGAGATCGGGTTTTCATATAGATTTTGATTTACTCATTTTTAGAGTTTAGTGAGTTTAAAGTGTTTAATTTGTTTAACGTGTTGTTCGGTAAATTGGCCCAGTATCGATTTTTAAGGTAAGAACGGGCATCCAAACATTTTTTATATCTTCGCTATCCCGCTAATTGCGGTTCTATTCAATATGAAACGATCAGATTTTTCCTTAAGCGACAGTCCGGCCATTGACCAGGTTGGAGTAGAAGAGAGGATTTCGCGATTTACGAAGCGAAGTATTAAAAAGGAGTCGAAAATGACTGCTCTTAAAATGGCTCTCAGTATGGTCGATCTTACTACTCTCGAAGCAAAAGACACTCCCGGAAAAGTAAAACAACTTTGCACTAAAGCAATGTATCCTCATAGCTTGTATCCGGATATTCCTTCAGTTGCAGCAGTTTGTGTTTATCCAAATCTTGTGCGTGTTGCAAAAACTGCATTGCAAGGTTCGAAGGTAAAAGTTGCTGCTGTTGCTACTGCTTTCCCAAGTGGTATGTCGACGCGTAAAGTGAAGTTGGAAGAAACTAAATGGGCAGTGGGTGAAGGCGCAGATGAAATTGATATGGTAATTTCTCGTGGACATTTTCTTTCCGGTGAATATGGATTCGTATACGATGAAATTGCTGCTGTGAAAGAAGCCTGCGGAAATGCACATCTGAAAGTCATTCTTGAAACAGGTGAATTAAGTACCCTCGATAATGTTCGTCGCGCTTCGGATCTAGCAATGCATGCCGGAGCTGATTTTATAAAAACATCTACTGGTAAAATTCAACCTGCTGCAACTCTGCCTGTGACTTTAGTAATGCTCGAAGCAATTCGTGATTTTTATTATGAAACAGGAAAGCAAATCGGAATGAAACCTGCGGGTGGAATTGCTACTGCAAAGTTGTCATTGCAATATCTTGTTGTGTTAAGAGAAACGCTTGGAAACGATTGGATGAATGCAGATATGTTCCGCTTCGGAGCAAGTGCACTTGCTAATGATCTACTTATGCAAATTGTAAAAGAGAAATTAGGTGTTTATCAGAGTATAGATTATTTTTCAAAGGACTAATCCACTTGCGGATCTTCGTGACATAGTTTCAAATAGTGTATTAGAATATTTATAATAAAATGGCTAAAAAGCAAACAAAGAAAACAGCAGCGATCAAATTTGATACTGACTGGACATATGCACCGGCACCGGAAAGTAAAGATCATATTCGTCTGGAAGAGAAATACGATCTTTTCATTGATGGAAAATTTACAGCTCCTTCATCAGGAAAATATTTTGAAACCATCAATCCTGCAAGTGAAAAAAAGCTGGCTATGGTTGCTGATGCAAATGAGAAGGATGTAAACAAAGCAGTTAGTTCTGCTCGAAATGCATATGATAAGCATTGGAGTAAAATGCCCGCAAAAGAACGCGGAAAATATATTTATCGGATCGCTCGTATTATGCAAGAACGCGCACGCGAACTTGCTGTGATTGAAACAATGGATGGCGGAAAAGCTATTCGTGAATCGCGTGATGTTGATGTTCCTTTAGCAGCATCTCATTTTTTCTACTACGCAGGTTGGGCTGACAAAGTGAAATATGCCGTTCCGGGTGCTTCTGCAAAACCATTGGGTGTAGCAGGGCAAATTATTCCTTGGAATTTCCCATTGCTAATGGCTGCATGGAAAATTGCTCCTGCTTTGGCTGCCGGAAATACTGTTGTGTTAAAGCCTGCAGAAACTACTCCGCTCACTGCACTGAAGCTTGCTGAAATTATTCGTGATGCAGATTTGCCACCGGGTGTTGTAAATATTATAACTGGTGCAGGTGCAACAGGTGCCGCTCTTGTCAATCATCCTGATATCAATAAAATTGCATTCACAGGAAGTACTGATGTCGGAAAGATCATTCAGAAATCGATCGCCGGTACAAATAAAAAATATACGCTTGAATTAGGTGGAAAAGCTGCGAATATTATTTTCGAAGATGCGCCGATCGATCAAGCGGTAGAGGGAATTATCAATGGAATTTTCTTCAATCAAGGTCATGTGTGTTGTGCCGGATCAAGATTATTCGTTCAAGAAAGTATTGCTGCGAAAGTTATTCGTAAGTTGAAAGATAGAATGGAAACTTTAATCGTTGGCGACCCACTTGATAAGAATACTGACATTGGAGCTATCAATTCTAGGATGCAAGCGGATAAGATCAAACAATACCTTAAGATTGGAGTTAATGAAGGTGGTGAAATGTATCAGTCGTCGTGTACACTGCCAACAAAAGGTTTTTGGTGTAAGCCAACAATTTTTACTAATGTTTCTCAGTCATCTAGAATTGTTCAAGAAGAGATTTTCGGACCTGTGCTTGCAATTCAAACTTTCAGAACGATTGAGGAAGTGATTGAAAAAGCAAACAATATTCCGTACGGATTAAGTGCGGGAGTTTGGACTGACAAAGGTTCTAAAATATTTAAAGTGACAGGTGCTCTTCGTGCAGGTGTAGTTTGGGCGAATACCTATAATAAATTCGATCCTACTTCTCCATTTGGTGGATATAAAGAAAGTGGAGTTGGTCGTGAAGGCGGATTGCATGGCTTGATGCCTTATTTAGAAGTTGAACACAATTAATTTTTGCAGCGTTATTAAAACGGAATAAAATGGATCAGACAGAAAAAACAAAAGTTGACGTAATAAATGGCTTAGGTGCCAATGGGCAATCCGGTAAAGGAAAGCGTCTCGATATTATGAAGACATATAAATTATATATCGACGGAAAATTTCCTCGTACGGAATCGGGACGTTATTATATTTTGAAAGATAGCAAAGGCGAGCAGATGGCAAACATTTGCCAGTCTTCACGTAAAGATTTTCGCGAAGCTGTTGTTGCTGCAAGAAAAGCACAACATGGCTGGGCGGCGAAATCGGCTTATAACAAAGGGCAAATACTTTATCGTATTGCTGAAATGTTGGAAGGTAGAAAAACACAATTCATAGAAGAATTGATGTTGCAAGGAAGTACACAAGCAAAAGCAGAAAAAGAGGTTGAACTTTCTATTGATCGTTTAGTTTATTATGCGGGATGGAGTGACAAGTATCAGCAAGTATTTAGTGCTGTAAATCCGGTTGATTCTTCGCATTTCAACTTCTCTATGGCAGAGCCAATGGGAATTGTTTCGGCACTCTCATCTGAGAATTATGGATTGATTGGTCTTGTGTCATTGATTGCTCCGGCAATTGTTGGCGGCAATACAATTATCATTCTTGCATCTTCAGAAAAACCATTGTGCGCTGTTACATTTGGTGAAGTGATCAACTCTTCTGATGTACCGGCAGGTGTTGTGAACATCTTAACAGGCTATCGTTCTGAATTGCTTTCGTATTTTGCAAATCACATGGACGTAAATGCAATTATGTATTCCGGTGATAATGCTGAAGAAATTTCGAAGATAAAAGAACTTGCATCGTTGAATG
The DNA here is from genome assembly GCA_031411835.1 of Bacteroidota bacterium. Taxonomy (GTDB): domain Bacteria; phylum Bacteroidota; class Bacteroidia; order AKYH767-A; family 2013-40CM-41-45; genus JADKIH01. Next base: position 12,181 of record JANOBV010000270.1, read on the forward strand.
TAAAACGTGCTCTGATCTATAAAGGGATTGATGACATGATTGAAAATACTCATAACGGTTATCGGATTATGGATGCACAGGAAACGAAGACTACTTGGCATCCAATTGGACAGTGATCATTTTAAATAATGGCTAAAAATATTTTTCCTTTAAATTCCTTGGTGAGTATAGAAAATCGGGAATTATTTATGAATCAAAAATCGCTTGTCATTTGGTTGACCGGTTTAAGTGGTTCCGGGAAAACAACAATTGGTCTTGCATTAGAAAAGAAATTAATCGAGAATGGTTTTGCCGCTTTTTTACTGGACGGCGATTCGTTAAGAAATGGATTAAATAAAGATCTAGGATTTTCAATTGAAGATCGAGATGAAAATATTCGAAGAGCCGGCGAAGTAAGTAAGTTGCTTTCAACTGCAGGGCTGATTGTTATCACATCATTCATTTCACCACTTCGAGCGCAGCGTGATTCAATTCGGAAGAAGTTTCAAAAAGGGGAATTCGTAGAAGTATTTGTAAATGCTTCTTTGGAGTCGTGTGAAATCCGTGATGTGAAAGGATTATATAAAAAGGCTAGGGCGGGAGAAATAAAAGATTTTACAGGGATCGACTCGCCTTATGAGATTCCATTGTTGCCGGAAATCATTGTTGAAACGGACAGCACTTCTGAATCTGAATCACTTGATAAATTGTATTCATTTATTCAGAAACTGATAAAACTTTAATCACTCAGATTTTATTATCTTTACCCTAATATATGTTTAGTTATAATCTTGATCATTTAAAGGAACTCGAATCAGAGAGCATTTTTATTTTGCGTGAAGTAGCTGCGCAATTTGAAAAACCTGTGCTTTTATTTAGTGGAGGTAAAGATTCAATTGTACTTTCTTATTTGGCAAAGAAAGCTTTTTTCCCGGCTAAAATTCCATTCACTTTATTGCATATTGATACTGAACATAATTTCCAAGAGACAATTAATTTTCGCGATAAATGGGTTGAAAAACTGGGAGCAAAATTAATTGTGCGCTCTGTTCAAACAAGTATCAATTCCGGAAGAGCACATGAAGAATCGGGTCCCTATGCTAGCAGAAATATTTTGCAAACAGTTACATTGTTGGATGCAATCGATGAATTAAAATTTGATGCAGCAATTGGCGGTGCTCGTCGTGACGAAGAAAAAGCACGTGCAAAGGAAAGATTTTTTTCGCATAGAGATGAGTTTGGTCAATGGGAACCAAAAAATCAACGACCCGAACTTTGGAACATTTTCAATGGACGAAAAAAAATGGGCGAACATTTTAGGATCTTTCCTCTTAGTAATTGGACTGAGCTTGATATTTGGACATATATAGAAAGAAATGAAATTGATTTGCCTTCTCTCTATTTTTCACATCATAGAGATGTATTTCAAAGACAAGGTGTCATTTATGGATATGCTGACTTCATGGAGCTCTTGCCCGGAGAAACGGTTAGTAGTATGCAAGTGAGATTTAGAACAATTGGAGATATTACTTGTACAGGAGCAATTCTCAGCAATGCTTCTACTGTTAAAGAAATAATTGATGAGCTACTTGTCTCTACTGTTACTGAAAGAGGTTTGCGTATGGATGATCAGCGATCAGAGAATGCTATGGAAGAGAGGAAGAAGAGTGGATACTTTTAGGTCAATTAATAATGAAGAATGAAAAATGATGAATGAAAAATGAAACACAACGAACACGATTCAGTTTGCTATCGGGGCACAAGGAGACCATGGAATTAAGTAGTTTGATTGTTTAGAGGTGTAGTATTCTATTCACTATTCACTATTCACTATTCACTATTCACTACTTACTACTTACCACTTACTAATTTCAAAAAGATGCAAACCAAACCCGAAAAAGAACTTCTCCGTTTCACTACCTGTGGTAGTGTGGATGATGGGAAAAGTACGCTTATTGGTCGGTTGTTGTTGGATACAAAGAATATATTTGATGATCAGCTTTTAGCTTTGAGGTCATCTAGTGAACGAAAAGGGTTGGATGAAATTGATCTATCATTATTAACTGATGGACTAAAAGCGGAACGTGAACAAGGAATTACAATTGATGTAGCGTACCGATATTTTTCTACTCCTAAACGAAAATTCATTATTGCCGATACACCCGGACATATTCAATATACTCGGAATATGGTGACTGGTGCTTCATCGGCAAATCTTGCACTTATTCTTATTGATGCTAGAAAAGGAATGGTAGAGCAAACGCGACGACATTCTTTTATTGCCGGACTTTTAGGAATCCCTCACATGGTTGTATGTATCAATAAAATGGATCTCGTTGATTACGATCAAAATGCATATGAAAAGATCGTGGAAGAATTTAGAATGTTCTCTTCACGTTTGGATGTGCAAGACATTCAGTTTATTCCAATTAGTGCAAAGCTTGGTGACAATGTTGTTCATCGTTCAACTGAAATGCCTTGGTATGAAGGTAGCACTCTAATGTTTCATTTGGAAAATGTTCACATCAGTGGAGACTTAAATCATGTGGACTGTCGTTTGCCAGTACAATATGTCATTCGGCCGCAAGATGATGCTTATCATGATTACCGCGCTTACGCAGGGCGGATTGCAGGTGGTGTGTTTCGTCAAGGTGATAAAGTGATGGTGTTACCTTCCGGATTTACTTCGACAATTAAATCAATCAATGCCTCAGATGGTGAGGTCAAAGAAGCTTTTGCTCCCATGTCTATTTCATTAATGTTGGAAGATGAAATTGATATTAGTCGGGGTGACATGATCGTCCGCGAAAATAATTCACCTCAGAACAGTCAGGATATTGACATCATGATTTGTTGGTTGAATGAAAAGAAACTTCAAGAAGGTGGCAAGTATATTATCAAACATACTACTCGAGAAGTAAGATGTATTGTAAAGGAAGTTTTATACAAAATAGATATTAGTCAATTAAGACGAATAGAAAACGAAAAAAACTTAGGTGCAAATGATATTGGACGAGTAGTTTTAAGAACAACTCAGCCATTATTTTTTGATAGTTATCGTCGAAATCGAAACACCGGAAGTCTTATTTTAATTGACGAGGGTACAAATGAAACAGTGGGCGCAGGAATGATCGTATAATTTACGTTCATAATTTTAAATTGCTTTTCTAAATAAATTGCTGATTTACTTAATTAATTGAAAATGTTTAAAGAACTTCTTATTGCTGCAATTAAAACTTCTGTTCTAGCAGGAGAAAAGATATTGGAAGTTTATAATACTTCTTTCTCGGTTGAGCTAAAGGATGATCTATCTCCGCTTACATTGGCTGATCAAGCTTCACACGAACTAATCAGCAATGAACTTAAAAAATTCGATTTCCCAATATTATCTGAAGAAGGAAAAGAAATACCTTATGAAGTTCGTAAAGATTGGAAAAACTATTGGTTAGTTGATCCATTAGATGGCACGAAAGAGTTTGTAAAACGAAATGGAGAATTCACTGTCAATATTGCATTTATGGAAGGTGATTCGCCTGCTTTTGGTGTGATCTATTGTCCTGTAAATGGACATATTTGTGCCGGGTTAAACAATAATGTCTATTCTTTGAATAATTCAGTTGTAGGAGATTTGTCGCTAATAAATTTAGAGGACTTTGTATTTTCTGCCCCTGTTAATGCGCCTGAAAATGAAATTAAAGTGGTGGCTAGCCGTTCTCATTTGTCCCAAGCGACAGAGGAGTTCATCTCTTTGTTAAACTTAAATGGTGATAAGATATCAATGGTCAATGCAGGAAGCGCACTAAAATTTTGCTTACTTGCAGAAGGAAAGGCAAATGTTTATCCGCGATTTGCTCCTACGATGGAATGGGATACTGCTGCAGGCCATGCAATTTTGAAAGCTTGCGGAAAAAATATTCTACTTCATCCTTCAAATAAAGAAATGAAATATAACAAACCTTCACTGGTGAATGATTGGTTCATTGCTCGATAATTTAAGGAACGCTTTATTGCGATTCAAAACTGATAAGGAATACAACGAGTTAATTCGGACAAGTTTTCTTGCTTTAATGGTTAGGATGATCGGCGTTGTTACAGGGTTTTTCGTAACGCTCCTTACTTCTCGTTTTTTCGGCGCCGATGCACTTGGAATTGTATCGATATGTATAGCAATTTTAAGTTTTGCCTCTGTTTTTGGAAAACTTGGTCTCGATGTTGCGTTGATGAAGTACGTAGCTGAATTTGCAGGGAAAAATGATTTCTCTTCGATCAAGTCAGTTTATATTTCAGCAATGAAAATAATTTTTCCTGTATCGTTTTTAATATCGGTCATTTTGTATTTTTTGTCAAGCTATTTTGCTACGACTATCTTGCATAAACCATATTTAGAGGAGCTGCTGAAAGTAAATGCATGGCTAACATTACCATTGGTTTTAATACTTGTGAATTCTGAGTGTATACGAGGATTGAAAAAAATTAGAGCTTATACTTTTTTTCAAACAGTTTCGGTTTCTTTTATAGCAATGCTCCTGCTTTTTTCGTTGTCATTTATTTATTCTGCTCGTGAAGTTCCGGCTTTTATTCAGTTCTTAAGTATTGCCCTTACAGGATTTATGAGCTTGATTATGTGGTTTCATTATAGTAAATTCTTTAAGGAGAAATCTTTAAATAAATTTCCTGTTTCTACTCTGATGAAAACTTCGTCATCGATGTTTTTTACAACACTCATGCAATTGATTATGTCTTGGGCAGGTACATTGATTTTGGCAGCCTACAATTCTGAAGCTGATGTAGGAGTATACAATGCATTAATACGAATTTCGGTATTTACCAATGTAACAATTCTTGCCATAAACAGCCTAGCAATGCCTCGATTTGCAGAAGCTTTTGCCTTAGGAAAATTGGATCTCCTGAGGAAACATGCAAAGGAAGTTTCGCGCCTGATCTTTATTACTTCAATTCCTGCTTTTGTTCTGCTCACCATTTTTCCTGAATGGATACTTTCAATATTCGGAAAAGAGTTTCCCGGAAATGAGCCTGCTTTGTATGTCTTATTGGCCGGACAATTTATTGTTGTTGTAACAGGATTACCATCTCAGATATTAAACATGACTGGTCGGCAACATGTTCTTCGAAACATTGCTTTTTTCTCTGCCATTGTGAATGTTGTTGCTTGTGTTATTTTAATTCCGCGTTATGGAATTATGGGAACATGCTTTGCCCAGTTGGCCGGAATCTTTTCATGGAATTTACTTTCTATACTATCGGTTAAAAAACATTTTGGCTTTCTAACATTTTTTAATCCGTTTGCTAAAAACAGTTAATTAGAAATGACAACAGAAAATTATAAACCTAATCAGCTCCATCCGATACTGGCTTATACGTTGTTGTTTTTGGCTTACACTTCGACTTTCAGGATCTTTGCAACACTTCCGCTCGAAACTCTTCATCAAACATTATCGACCTTTGCTATTATTCTGCTTTCAGGTTACTATCTTTTTAGCTTGTTCTTGAATTTCAAGAATAGTAGGATCAGTAGATTAGACGTATTGATGTGGATTTTTATTCTGGTGAATTTTCTAGCAGCATTCAAAGGACACGAAGTCTTTGGCCAGCCATATTATTATGGTATTATGGCTCAACGTTCGGTCTTGTTATCAATTAGTGGAATACTATTGGTCTCAATGTTGAATAAAGGAATGATCACGATTCGTCAAGTCGAACGATCGTTTCTGTTTATTTCATTGACATTGCTGTTTGTATTCTATTTCTTTTTTCTCTTCGTGAATCCGGTAAAATTCAATGACGCTGAATTTGTGGCATATTCACCAATCCGCGGATATCGTTATCGTTTTCAATTTGCATTAGTGATCATGCTCTTGTTCTATTCATTATTTAAAGTGTCGCATGAACAAAAGAATAGATTTGTCATTGTCGCATTATTGATTCTATTTTATCTAATTTACTTCCTACAATCTAGAACTACTTTGGTCGTTTTAGCAATTACGATTCTAATTTATTTCATAAGAAATTTTTCACTTAAAGAAAAACTGAAAAACACTCTGCTTTATGGTGGTATTGGATTTATACTCGTAACTATACTTTTTACACTAGGCTACACTTCATTGTTTGATAAATACCAAGTTCTCTATCAAAATGTATTCAATGTTTTTCAAGGGGAATCGCCTGATGAAGCTTCCTCTGCCGTGCGATTTATGGAATTCAATACGGCATTAGAGTATATTAAAAAGAATCCTGTTCTTGGAAATGGGTTTATTTCAAATCAATGGAATGGTGGCTGGCATGACATTCTCGGATATTTTTACCCGGTCGACATAGGAATTCTTGGAAATATTTTCGTGTTCGGAATTTTCGGAACCTTACTCATTTATTTGCCATTTTATTTCTCGCTTACAATGTCGCGCGAAGTTCGTTCAAATCATGTATTCTTCAAGACTTGCGAATATATGCTGTTGTTTTTCTTTTTATGCATGTTTTTTTCTGCAGTAAATATTCGTGACTCGAGCAGTATTATGTTTCTTGTTTGTTTACTTTATTACTTCAGATATTCTTATAATGAAGAAGTCCAATCAAGTGAAATACTTAAACCTATAAATGCATGAGATATCCGCAATTCATTGTTGCCGGTACAGCACGCGCCGGTACAACTTCACTCAATTCATATCTAATTCAACATCCGGATATTTTTTTACCTGTTGTTAAGGAACCTTGCTTCTATACTTTTGCCGGAGAAAAGATAGATTACAAGCATGGAAAATTTGCGTTCGCTTTAACAGCAATCGATGATTATGCTAAATTGTATAAACGAGCTTTGCAATCGCAAGTGACTGGAGATATTTCTACTCCATATTTATATAAACATTATAAGACTATTCATAACCTCAAGAAATTTCATGATGATTATTCATCGATTAAGATAATAATTATTCTCAGAAATCCTGTTGATCGTGCCTATTCTCAGTACCTCTGGCGAGTGCGTGACGGAAGAGAAGAATTGACTTTTGAAGAAGCTCTTGCAGCTGAACCGCAGCGAATAAAAGATAATTACAGTTTTGACTATTTCTATATAGATAGAGGAATGTACTATAATCAAGTCAAAGCTTATATAGAAAATTTTAAAGCTGTAAAAATTATTTTGTTTGAAGAGTTAAAGAATGAAACCGAAAAAACGCTTGCTTCAATTTGTGATTTCCTCAATGTGGATAGTGATTTTGTATTCGTGAAAAGAACGGAGCAAAATTCATCATTCTTTCCTAAATCTACTTTGTTAAATAAACTGCTGACAATTGAAAGTAAAACAAAATTCAAATTCTTAAGTAGGATTCCGGAACAAGTGAAGACGACGATAAAAGAGCAATTCATGCGATTAAATTCATCCGGTAAAAAGAATCCGGAAATGAATGTGGAAACTCGTGAAAAACTCAAAGCGATCTATAAAGACGATCTTATAATGCTTGAAAAATTGATTGTTCGAGATCTTTCTTCGTGGATGCAAAAGTATGACTAAGGTGCCAGCAAATAAAATCGGAAATGTTGTGATTATTGATCCTGTCGGTAAAAAAGGCGGACTCGATCATTATAACGATAGTCTTGCAAGTTCGCTGAAGAAATTAAATATCGAAGTAAAAGTATTTAGTAATTATACTTCTGAATTTGCTGAACCGGTTTTTAAATTTCGTTTTGGAAAATCATTGTTATTTATTCCTTCAATGATCTTTTCATTGATGAAAGTATTCAAGCTTTTAAAAGCAAGTAAACCACAATTTGTTATTCTCCATTTGTTCAAAATAACTAAGTCGAGCAATTCACTTTGTCGCGAAGTAAAAAAACAAAATATTAAGTTGATCTATATTTTGCATGACCTCGATAGTCTTATTCGTGATAATATAAGCGATAAAGAAATGTTTGCCGGTCTTCAATTGGCAGATGAAATTGTAGTGCATAATCACTTTTCATCAGATTTGTTGTTGCAAAAATTTCCGGGAGTCGAAAATAAATTGACGATTATTCCTCATGGGAATTTCCTTGATATTCCTACGAAAATCTCCAAACAAGAAGCAAAAGAAAAACTCGGTTTGAATAATAGTTCATTGAAAGTTCTTTTCTTCGGCATGATAAAGCCTTCTAAAGGACTCAATTTGCTTCTTCAAGCCATGATGAAAGTGAATGCTCAATTGATAATTGCCGGTCGAATGAGAAAGAAATCAACATCTGACTTTAATAATCAATTGTCGAATTTGAAAAAAGAAGATAAGTTAATTGCTGACTTGAATTATATCAGTAATGAAAAACGTGACTTATATTTTAAGTCAGCGGATATTATTGTGTTGCCTTATCGCAAGATCTATCAAAGTGGTGTAATGATTATGGCAATGAGTTATGGTATTCCTGTTGTTGCTTCAGATCTCACCCCAAATTTAGAGTTTGCAGGGAATATAGATTGTATTGAGTTTTTTAAAGATGGCGATAGCATTCAACTTGAAGAGAAGATTAACTTTTTGTTGGTAAATGAAGAGAGAAGAGAAATTCTTAAGAAAAACGCTTATTCGCTTCTTGAGAAAACGCATAATTGGAATCTAATTGCAGAACGCTTTCAACAAATTCTATCTAGATGAAGATAGCTATCATAGGTACAAAAGGAATTCCGGCAAATTATGGCGGCTTCGAAACGTTTGCATTTAAATTGGCGAAACACCTTTCAAATTCATCTCATGAAATTACTGTGGTGAATGAAAAGGATAATCATGCTATTACATTCGATTTTCCAGTTCAAATTGTTTACTCGAAATATAAGAAAAGTAAAAACCCGCTTTTGTTTTATAAGCATTCATTAAATCTTGTTTCTAAATCGCATGATGTTGTTTTGGTGTGTGGAGTCGGGGGAGCAGCATTTTATCTATGGAATAGGGGGAATGCAATTATTGTTACTAATGTCGATGGATTGGAGCACTTGCGAAGGAAGTATACTTTTCTGCAGAGGAAATTTGTTTTTGGGCTACAAAAATTGGCTGCAAGTTTCAGTGATTATTTAGTGGCGGATTCACTCGAAGTGGAAAAATATTGGTCCAAAAGATTTAATGCAATTGAAAATAAATTAACTGCAATTGCATACGGTGCAGATTTGCCGATGGAATTTGATGATTCAATTCTCGGGACATATAAGCTTGAAAAAAATCATTATTATTTGGTCGTTGCTCGGTTAGTCCCGGAAAATAATCTTTTAATGATAATTGAGTCGTTTGCAAATTATAAGGGCAATAAAAAGTTAGTTGTTGTTGGAGATATAAGTGATAATCCTTTTGCGAAATCAATATCAAGTATTGTAAACGATAAAATTGTTTTTGTTGGAAGCGTTTACAAGAAAAATAAATTAGATAGTCTTCGGATAAATAGTTTTGCATACATTCATGGGCACAGTGTTGGAGGTACAAATCCTGCGCTCTTGGAAGCTATGATTTGCAAATGTGCGTGTATTTGCCATGACAATGTTTTTAATAGAGAAGTTACATCCAATAAGCAAATTTATTTTAATTCTGCTGAGTATTTATTGAACCTAATTATCGAATTAGAAAGTAGCAATGAACTTACAACTACATTATCAATAAGTGCGTTTGAGCGAGTGACTGAAAATTACTCTTGGTCAAAAATAGCGGGCCAATATGAAGAATTATTTTCGAACTTGATACTAAGTAAAAGAAGATGAATTTAGTTAAGCATGACCTATCAAGACTTAGTGATCTGACCCAACTTGCTAAGTCTACCTATGCAAGTGGTGAAATCATTTCTGAAGACTATCTTAATTGGGAGTATAATCAAAATCCGGAAGGTCGTGCTTTAGTATTGGTTGCAGACAATGGAAAAGAAATTGTTTCTCAATATTTAGTTATACCTAAAAACTATGTTTTCGAAAGTAAGATAATAGCGGGAGCGCTTTCATTAAACACGATTACGCATCCCGGCTACCGCGGCCAAGGTTATTTTACAAAGCTAGCCGAATTGACTTATATAGAATGTGAAAAGAAGGGGATCAATTTCACTATTGGATTTCCAAACGCTAATTCTGTTGGTGGATTTTTGTCTAAATTGAAATTTAAAGAAATTGGAAGATTGCCTTTGCTAATAAAAGTAATTAATCCGTCCAGCGCTTTCTTTAACTTTTTATTTAAAAGTAATTCGCAAGTAGAAAGTGAAATTGAATTGATGAAAATTTCTCAGTTAAGTAATTTCTCAAAATTAGATTTAATTGCTGATGGAAGTAAATATTTGTCTTTCTGGAATAAATTCAAAACAAAGAATTGCATCACAACAGATCGAACTATTGATTATCTGAAATGGAGGTACGTTGATATTCCATTTCGAAAATATCATTTGTTTAAATTTTCGAAAAATGATGAAATAGTTGGAATCATAGTAATCCGATTAAAAAACATTATGGGTGTTCGTTGTGGTATTCTTGTAGAGCATTTGGCGTTGAATAATGAAATTTCTGCGAATAAATTGATTAACGAAATCAAACGAAGTAAGCTTGATTTGATTATAGCAACAGTTCCTATGATTTCAAATGAACAAATCATTTTAAGGAATGCGGGATTTTTCAAAGTTCCCGATTTTTTAATGTTTAAAAAATTACATATGGTCATCAGGAGGCACAATGATAATATTTCTGATTCGTTCAACGATTTTAAGAAGTGGTTTATTACCTTTGGCGACTACGATATATTTTAATGAATATTCTCACATTCGATTTAGAAGATTGGTTTCATATTCTCGATTTTGAGGAAACAGCTCAGCCTGCGCAATGGAATAAATTTGAAAGTAGAATAGAAAAAAATACAGAGCGCATTTTAGAATTTCTCGAAAAGTATAATTTGACTGCGACTTTCTTCTGCCTTGGATGGATTGCTGAAAAATATCCTGCACTTATAAAAAAGGTTTCCGAAAAACATGAACTTGCTTGTCATTCAATGGATCATCAATTGATCTACCTTCAAAGTAAAGATGAATTTAAAAATGATTTAAAAAGAAGTGTTTCAGTTCTTGAGGATCTTTCAGGAAAAAAGATCAGCGCATATCGCGCACCCGGATTTTCAATTATGAGAGAACACGGTTATGTTTTTGAAGAACTGAATAAATTGGGGATCAAAGTTGACTGTTCGATATTTCCTGCAGCTCGAAATCATGGTGGAATCCCGGATTTTCCCGTACAGAGCCCATGCCTGCTTTCCGGAACTGATTTCGAAGTGGTCGAATTCCCAATTAATACACGATCTTTTTTGTCAAAGCAAATTGTCTTTTCCGGTGGGGGATATTTTCGACTCTTGCCTTATTTTCTGATCAAGAAATGGATGAGTCAAACGGATTATGTGATGACTTATTTCCATCCTCGCGATTTTGATCCCGGCCAGCCAAGACTAAAGAATTTGTCAATGAAACGAAAGTTCATGAGTTACGTCGGACTTAATTCTTCTGAAGAAAAGTTTAAAAAATTACTATCGGATTTTCAATTTGTGAGCCTTGGGCAAGCGCATGCGTCGCTTGATTTGCGAACACTGTCAATGGTGAAACTATAAAAAACATCCAAAAGATTTTCATATTATTTTATTTCTGCTGTTTGGACTGGAGATAATATCTAATAATCTGCGACCTTATCTGCGAATTTATCTGCGAAATCTGCGGGAGGTTTGCGAGGGATT
>JANOBV010000271.1:0-4512 GCA_031411835.1 Bacteroidota bacterium
GTATTTTGGCCCATACGGTGGGCCAGGAGGAATTGATTTTCTCGACAATCAATCCTATTCTTTTGATCTCTGTAGTTCTAGTAATATTTCTCCATTTGTAAAATACTCTGAATTATGCGATACTTTCGAAATTTGTATGGGTGATACTACTGCAATTGAATTCGAATTTTATTCACCGGAAGCAGGACAAGTAACAACGAGTGCGTTTAATTTTTATGGATTAACCGGTTGTGGGGTGTTGCAAAATATTCCAGGAAACGTAGCAACGGCAACAGCATATGTTATTGGACAAACCGGAAATTTAGGCTACCATACAATTGATGTAACTGCGACCGATAATGGTATACCTCAACAATCATTTGCAGTGTCTTTTGTAATTTATGTAAAGAATGTTGATGCGACATTTACTTACTCTCCGACTACTATTCAGATTGGCGACACAGTAACATATACAGCGAATTCTACAGACAACGATGTTGATATTTGGTATTTTGGAGATGGTAGCCCGCTTGATTCCGGTTTATCTGTCACTCATACTTATGTAATTTCTTCACTCTTCAATGTAAGACACACCGTTAGAAATTCTCACTGTTTGCAAGTAACTTCACAACAACAAATATCTGTTTTACCTGTTGGTGTAAGTGAACTTAATTCATCTCTCAATGCATCACTTTCTCCAAACCCAACAAATGGAATTTTAGTTCTCACTGCTCTAGATTTGTCCTCTAATTTCACTATTCAAATCAGCGATGTTCAAGGCCGAATTGTTTTTGAAAGAAATAATGTTCGTACTAATGAGCAGATCGACATTAATGAACTTGAAAAAGGGATTTATTTTTATCGAATCTCTAATGATAAAGGAGAAAGAAAAGGGCAAGTGATTAAAGAGTAGTCTTTCCTCCTAAATTTAAGGTTTTACTTAAATTTTTCAAGCCCATTCCACGAGGTATTTTTTCCTATTTTTGACAAAATTCCCTTGCTATGAAAAAAATCAGTCTGCTTGCAGTCCTTTCATTCATTTGTTTTTATTCTAATGCGCAAACGAAGGATTCAATTACTATCAAACGAATCTATGATGAAACTCTCATGAATGGAAATGCATACCAATGGCTTTATGACTTGACTGAAAATATCGGCCCAAGATTGGCTGGTTCTAAAGAAGCAGGTACTGCTGTCGAATGGGCAAAACAAAAAATGATAGAAGCCGGTGCTGATTCTGTTTATCTCGAAGAAGTAATGGTTCCACACTGGGTACGCGGTGCAAAAGAAAAAGGAACGGTAATCGAAGCAGGCGGGAACAAACAAGATCTACAAGTGATTGCATTGGGAAATTCTGTCGCAACTCCGAAAGAAGGAATTACGGCTAACATCATCGAAGTACAAAATTTCGATGAGTTAGAAAAATATGGCAGAGCAATGATAGAAGGAAAGATCGTTTTTTATAATCATCCGTTCGATGAAAAATTTGTAAACACTTTTGATGCATATGGTGAAGCAGTTCAATATCGTTGGAAGGGCCCGTCGGAAGCTGCTCGATATGGAGCTGTCGGTTCTATCGTCAGATCAATGACCAATGCAACAGATGATTATCCGCATACCGGTGGAATGCGTTACAATGATTCGATTCCCAAAATACCTTGCATTGCGATTAGCACTGTCGGTGCAAATCTTCTTAGCAAAATTTATAAAGCAAATAAAGATGTGAAGTTCTTTATGCAAACAAATTGTGAAATGAAAGACAGTGTGCTTTCATACAATGTGATCGGCGAAATTCGTGGAACTGAAAATCCAAAGGAGTACGTTGTCGTAGGTGGGCATCTTGATTCATGGGATAATTGCAAAGGCGCTCACGATGATGGTGCAGGAATTGTTCAGTCAATTCAAATTATCAAAACTCTGAAGTCATTAAACATGAAACCGAAACGTACAATTCGTATCGTTGCTTTTATGAACGAAGAAAATGGTTTACGCGGAGGAAGAACGTATGCAAATAATGTTGGCATGAAAAAGGAAGTGCATGTTGCAGCAATTGAAAGCGATGCCGGCGGATTTCTTCCTCTCGGCTTTGGTTTGAATATGCCGAAAGAAAAGAAAGCGAAAATTCAAAAGTGGGCACCATTATTTTTGGATTATGGAGTATATAATTTCTCAGGCGAAGGCGATGGAGCTGATATAAGCGCATTGGAAAAATATGATATTCCATGTATTGGATTGCATGTAAACTCTCAACGTTACTTCGATTATCATCACGCTGCATCAGATACATTCGATAAAGTAAACAAACGTGAATTGCTTCTTGGTTCTGCAGCTATGGGATCGTTGGCGTTTCTCCTCGCTGAATACGGTTTGAATTAACGAATACTTGTTCAAAGCATAAATTCCGTGGTCTTTTGTGAACTTGTGCTCTTAGTGTTTATTTTTTAACACAAGAACACAAGTTCACAAAAGACCACGGAATATTCAGTGTTTCATAGCTGAAATTTAGGATTAATTACGACTTATTACTCACCCAAAATTGACAAACAACATCCCCGAACTTCTTTCCACACTCCCCGACAGTCCGGGTATTTATCAATTCTATGATAAAGAGGGAATGCTATTGTATGTTGGGAAAGCGAAGTCGTTGAAGAAGAGAGTGAGCTCCTATTTTCAAAAGGAAGTTCATGAAAATGGCAAGACGACAGTGATGGTCCGAAAAATTGCAGACATCAAAACTCTTGTAGTCGCAACTGAAATGGATGCTTTGCTTTTGGAAAACAGTCTCATCAAAAAGCATCAACCACGTTATAATGTAAATCTGAAGGATGATAAAACGTATCCGTGGATCTGCATTAAGAACGAACAGTTTCCAAGAATTTTCATCACAAGAAAAATGATCAAAGATGGTTCGGAATATTTCGGACCATATACTCCGGTGAAAATGATAAATACTTTGTTGGATCTGATTGGGCAATTATACAAGTTGAGAAATTGCACACTCAATCTGACACCAGAGAATATTGCAAAGAAAAAATTCAAAGTCTGCCTGGAATATCACATCGGAAATTGTAAGGGTCCATGTGAAGCACATCAGACAATGGAAGATTATGATCAGACGATCAAAGAAATTCGATTGATCCTGAAAGGGAATATTAATAACGTAATACAGCATCTTAAAAATTTGATGAACCAACAATCATCGCAATTTTTTTATGAAGAGGCTCATATCACGAAAGAGAAAATTGAATTACTTGAAAAGTTCAAAATAAAATCTGTAGTTGTAAATCCATCTATACATAACACAGATGTATTTAGTATTGTAACAGAAGAGGATTCAGCTTTCATCAATTTCTTGCGCATCATGAATGGTTCAATCATTCAAGGGCACACATTGGAGATCAAAAAGAAATTAGACGAAACACCTGAAGAACTTCTTGAAATTGCAATCGCTGACATTCGTGCCAAATTCAATAGCGACGCAAATGAGATCATTCTTCCTTTTGAAATTCCGACACCACTTGAAGGTGTAACTTTTACAGTTCCAAAAATAGGAGATAAGCGACATTTACTTTCTTTGTCGGAAAGTAACGTACGAAATTATATCCGCGAACGTGATCTGCAATTAGAAAAACAAAATCCTGAGAACAGAGTATTGCGACTGATGGAAAAAATGCAAAAAGATCTTCGTCTAACAGAGTTACCACGACACATTGAATGTTTCGATAACTCAAATATTCAAGGAGCTTATCCGGTTGCCGCTATGAGTGTATTTAAAAACGGTTCACCATCAAAAAAAGATTACAGACATTTCAATATCAAAACGGTGGAAGGCCCCGACGATTTTGCCTCTATGGAAGAAGTTATCTATCGTCGTTACAAACGCATGCTTGACGAAGCACAACCACTTCCGCAATTGATCGTTATCGATGGAGGTAAAGGGCAATTAAGTTCTGCAATGACCAGCTTGGAAAAGTTAGGATTAGTAGGGAAGATGGCTGTCATTGGTATTGCGAAGAAACTGGAAGAGATCTACTATCCCGGTGATTCTGCACCACTTTACATCGATAAAAAAAGCGAAACACTTCGCATCATTCAACAGTTGCGTGATGAAGTCCATCGTTTCGGTATCACTCATCATCGTAATCGTAGAAGTAAAGGTGTCATGAAGACAGAATTGTCGGACATCAAAGGAATTGGTCAGTCAACTGCTGATGAATTACTTCGCGAATTTAAATCTGTAAAGCGAATCAAAGAAGCTACTCAAGATGAATTGAAAGCAGTGGTTGGTGCTTCTCGCGCAGAGAAAGTGTTCAATCATTTCCATAGGGAAAATGGTGAGTAGTAATTGGTGAGTGGTAATTAGCAAGTGATACTTAATTTCAATTTTTACCCATTGAACCGTCTGTGGACTTGCATTAATTTTTCTCCAGCAGATCCTGATAACTATCGGGAGCGCAGATAATGCAAAATAGTCGCAGAGAAACTTTGTGCTCTCCATGTTTTATTTTCTTAGTGCCCTCTGTGTTTAACTTA
>JANOBV010000272.1:0-5469 GCA_031411835.1 Bacteroidota bacterium
TCAATACGTAATAGATGGAGATTCAGTAATAACAAAAGTAATTTCTGACGATGAGAATATTAAATTCAATCTTCTTGCAAAAGGATATATTCGTAATCAAGAAAAAAAATATAGTACTGAGCTTGAGCTCTCGTCGCTAAACTTAAAAGAACTTAATTTCTCAGAAAAGGATTTCAATATTTCTACTACCTTGAAAGCTGACTTTATCTATAATGGACTTAATAATGCAATTGGCCAACTACAGCTAGATGAAACTGACATATCAAACGAAGTAAAAAGAGTACTTGTTAAAAAGTTTAATGTCGATGCAACTTCATCTTTAACTGGAGTAGATGTATCTATAGAATCTGATTTACTCGATGGTAAAATTAGCGGGAATATTTTGGCAGCAGATCTAGGAAAAACATTCTCGTTAGAGTTCAAACAGTATTTTCATTTGAATGATACAGAAGTTGTGAAGCCGGGAAAGAATATTGAATTTAATTTGAATGTTCATTTGCCGGAAGATGTAATTGAAATAGTATCACCTGATCTGAAGGGATTGGAAATAACCAAATTTGACGGAAATTATAATAGTGATAATAATAGTTTAGAGCTTGACTTAAAGATTCCTCATGTTTTATATGCAGGAGTTTTACTTGATAGTATGAATGTGAGTGCTAACGGAGTTAATGATAAGTTGGTGCTTGATGTTTCCTGTAAAAAAGTTACATATTCGAATTTTAGCATAGATAAATTATTTATCAAAGAACAAACTGATAATGGAAAAATACATTCAGAAATTTCAACATTAGATTCATCAGATAAGATCAACTATTTGTTGAATAATGAATTTGAAATTGGGAATAATAAATTTATGATGCGCTTTCTTTCTGATGGATTGGTATTAGCCGGAGAAAAGTGGAATGCGGATCAAAATAATTTATTTGTAATTGATTTTGGCAACTCAAAAACGGATTTTAAAAAGTACACTGTTGATCACTTTGTATTTTCAAAGGACGAACATTCCTTTGGAATTCAAATGGAGAATGGGGGTCATCAATTACAGTTTAAATATTTTGAACTCCAAAGCTTGCTTGATATTATTTCTTACAAAAGGCCGGATCATCAATTTGAAAGAGGTGGGAGATTAGTCAAAGGAAGTCTGAATGGCATAGTTAAAATTCCAACAGCGTCAAGTGGTAACGGTTTAGATGTTGATATTACATTGAATGAACTCTATTTACTGGATACCTTGGTTGGAGACCTTTCCTTAAAGGCGAATTTGGAACAAAGCAGATTGATTATTGATGCTGGTTTAACGAGTATGCAAAATAATTTTATAGTAAAAGGTAGTGTGAATAATTTTAATAAAGTGCCCGAATTTGACTTAAGTGCAAAGATTGATTTAAAAAATCTGCACAGTCTTGAGCATTTTGCTGTAGATGATATTTCAGAATTAAGTGGAGAAGTATTTGGCGAATTGAAAATTTCAGGTTCTACAAAAAGCCCTGTAATTATTGGAGATGTTCAATTTGATCAAACAGCATTCAAAGTAAATAGTTTAAATTTCTTTGCAAAAATACAGCATGATAATATTCATATTGATCAGAAAGGAATACATTTTCAAAAATTTATAATTAGAGATATAAATGATAAAGAATTAAAAATTGATGGCAGTGTTCTAACTTCGAATTATAGTGATTATAGTTTAGACTTAAATTTAAGTGCGAAAGATTTTCAGCCTATAAATAGTTCTGTCAAAGATAATAAGTCGATATATGGGAAATTATCAATGGCTGCTGATATAGACATCAAAGGCAATAGTAATAGTCCAATAATAAATGCTAAAATAGAAATAGATAGCATTACTGATCTCACCTATGCTTTACCGGGAAGTGAATTGAAGTTAGTGTCTTCAGAAGGCGTTGTTCAGTTTTTAGATTCATTACAACTACTTGACACTTCCCAAACTGTTCTTGTGGGTGATTTCATGACTGATTCAATATTATCGAAAATAAAGGGGTTAAATCTTACCACTCATCTTGAAATAGATCAAGGTGCAAAGTTTACAATTGATGTCGATCCAAGTTCAGGTGATTACTTAACAGTAAACGGTAAGGCGAAATTGGATATTACTTCTGATGGGACGACAGGAAATCAAACTATGAATGGAATTTACGAAGTGAATTCAGGATTTTATCAATTATCATTTTACGACCTAGTAAAGAAAGATTTTTTAATTATGCCTGGAAGTACAATCGTTTGGTCGGGAAGTCCTATGGATGCTGATTTAAATATCACAGCAGAATATGTTGTTAGAACATCTTCTGTCGCATTAGTTGCAAACGAAACTTCTTCAATGAGTGAAGAGGAGAAAAAGATATTTAACAAACGATTGCCTTTTGAAGTGAAGCTGAATATTCGTGGTTTTTTAGCACGACCTGAAATAAGTTTTAATATTGGATTACCTCAACAATATTTATCTGACAACCCACTTGTCGAAGTTAAACTTCGTCAGCTTAATTCAGAAAATAATGAAGCACTATTGAATAAGCAAGTGTTCGCATTACTCGTGGCGGGAAGCTTTATGGCAGAAAATCCGGCTTCGGCTTCTGGAGGGTCATCAAGTAGTTTGGCATCTACTGCTGCTAGAAATAGTGTGAATGGAATTCTAGCAAATCAACTGAACAATATCTCAAATAAATATATCACAGGTGTAGATGTGAATTTTGGACTGACAAGCTACGATGATTATTCGTCGAGCTCTGGTGATTCGCGAACGGAAATGGAAGTACAGGTTTCGAAAAGATTGTTTAATGATAGAATTACTGTAGAAGCAGAAAATACATACGGACTTAAAGGATCGAAAAATCAAAATTCGCCAACTGCTTCAGCGCAAGGATATGGCCAATTTGCTGTTATATACCGCTTGACTGAAAGTGGTGAGTATAAGCTAAGAGCATATTACCAAAATTCGTATGATTCTTTTGATGGTGATATAACGTATAGTGGAATAGCATTAATTTTTGAGAAAGAGTTTGATGGAATAAAACATGTTGTTCCTCCATTAAATGAAAAGCCGGAAGAGATAAAAAAATAAAATTCAAGAGCCATTATTTGTGTTAAAGTGTAAATTAAAATATTTTGTTATCCTGGCAACATTTCAAATGTTGCTGCTTTCTGCATGTACGGGCTTGAGACCGGTTGTGGATGGTAGTCATCTGTACACTGGAAATTCAATAAAGATAGATTCTGCAAAAACATTGTCACACAAGGCAGCAGTAAATTCAGAGTTAGAAGATTTGATCAAATTAAAGCCTAATAGAAAATTATTGTGGATGCGACCACTATTATGTTTACACAATTTGATCAAAGAGCCGAAAAATGAAAAGGGATTTTGGCATTGGATGAAATATAGACTAGGAGAGCCGCCATCTATATTCGAGAAGTTAAATCCGGAACAAATATCATTAGCAATAGATAACCGTCTTCAAAATCGTGGATACTTTTTGGCTAAAACGAGTTTTGAAGTGGATAGCGGTAAGAAAACAGCTTCTGTTAAGTTCAGTGTTATTTTGGGAAAGCCATATAAATTGAATTCAATTCTTTATCCAAACGATACTTCTGGAATAGGTGGTGAAATATCACAACTCAGAAGTAGTTCATTGTTAAAAGAAGGCAATACATACAACCTTAGTGATTTTGAAAATGAGCGAATCAGGATCGATAGTGTTTTAAAGGAAAAAGGATATTATTATTTTAATCCTGAGTACCTGCTTTTCACTGCCGATACAACAACTATGTCGGGAAAAGTTAATGTTCGATTAAAGCTAAAGAATGAAATGCCAAAAGAAGCTTTCAGGTCATTTCCATTAGATGAAGTTTATATTTTCGATGATTATTCGCTAATCGATTATCAGCCTGATACCATGACAATTGATGGTTATAAATATGTTTCGCAATATCACATGTTCAAACCACCCGTCATTCTCAATTCAGTTTTATTGGAAAAAGATAAACTCTATTCTCGAAATGATCACTATGGTACAATTAGGAATTTGATGGGTATTGGGGTTTACAAATTTGCAATTGCAAGATTTGTTCTAAATGATTCTCTCAAAGAAAAAATGAAAGCGAATATTATTTTAACTCCTTACAAAAAAATATCGCTCAGTACAGAAATAAATGGAGCGGTAAAAAATACCGGTTTCGCGGGACCGGGTTTGAAGTTAAGTTATAGAAATAGGAATTTATTAGGAGGTGCAGAACTTCTAACTGTAAGTCTTGGTGGAAATTTTGAAACACAATTGAAAGGCGATACAAAAGGTCAAACTTCTTATCAAGTTACGCTTGATGGCTCATTGACTTTGCCAAAATTTGAGCCTTTCAAATTTGCTAGAAAGGGGTCTAAAATTTTATTTCCTCGTACCATTATCTCTGCCGGGTTTGGGCTTTATTCGAGAGTTAATTTATACGATCTTCGTTCGTTTTCAACTTCGTTAGGCTATAGTTGGAAGACGAGCGAAAAGGTATCCCATTTGTTTAGGCCAATTGATATCAGTTATACTAATCTCGGCAAAACAACAATAGAATTTGAAGAGTACTTACAAAAAAATCCAACAGTTCGAAAAAGTTTTGAAGAACAGTTTGTGTTAGGTGGTAGTTATACTTTTATTTATAATGATCTTAATCGTGAAAAAAAGAGAGCTGGTTTTTTTATTTCAGAGACCATTGATGTTTCCGGAAATTTAGCTTATGGTGTAGCAAATATTACTAGTAGTTTGCCTAGCGGAGAATCGCATTCATTTCTTGGAGTTCCTTTTTCTCAATTTGTAAGAATAAGAAATGAGGAGAAATATTTTTACACTGTCACCAAAACGAGTGTAGTTGGAGCGAGATTAATTATTGGCGCAGGCTTGCCTTATGGCAATTCATCAATCATGCCTTACAATAAACAATATTTTATTGGTGGTCCGAGTAGCTTGAGAGCTTTTCTTGCGCGATCTGTAGGGCCGGGTAGTTATCACATTCCCGATAGTGTAAATGACGTTGCAATAGATCAAGCAGGAGATATTACTATTGAATCAAATCTTGAATATCGTTTTGATATTATTAGAAATTTCAAAGGAGCGATATTTACTGATGCGGGAAATATTTGGTTAGCAAGAGAAGACCTGCAAAGAATTGGGGGAAAATTTGACTTCAATAAATTTTATTCTCAGTTGGCAGTAGGAGCAGGAGCAGGATTGAGATTAGATTTCACGTTCATTATTCTAAGATTGGATGCAGCAGTTCCATTGCGTAAGCCGTGGTTGCCGGATGGAGAACGATGGGTGATCAATAAATTCAATCCGGGAAATTCCTCTTGGCGTAAAGAGAATTTAGTTTTTAATATTGCAATTGGTTATCCATTTTAAAAAATTGCGAATAAATGAAAATTAATATACTCGAAAATTCTCAGCAATAACAGTAAATATTGTATTTATT
>JANOBV010000273.1:0-27897 GCA_031411835.1 Bacteroidota bacterium
CATACTCTTTATTGCGTCCTTCAAAAACGATTTCGCTCCTTTCGGGGCTAACGGCATTCGACCAGTCAAATGATACCTTCATCCTTACTAATTATTTAGTGTTTTTAACCAGTTCCTTTTCTGAATCAGATAGATCAACGATTGCATAGCGCGCTACATTGCAAATAAGCATTTCGTCTAGAATATCTACCAGATTATTATATTTTGATGTCTCATCAGGTTTGATCAATACGATCAATCCCTTTTTCTCTGCATTTTTTACTGCTGCTTTGTGAGCTTTGATAACATCTTCTTTATCTTCGATTAGTCCGCGTCTTACTGAATCTTCAACAGCCTTCACTTGGTTGTTGATAAGTGCGTTTTTCTCAAGTAAAATTTTGTGAATACTGTTTTCACCTGTTTGAGAAAATGTTGCCATACTCGTTACCGGCGGCTGAGCCGGATCGTCCTGTCCAAAATACCAAATCACTTTATTGTCGGCAGTAAGAATCACTGACATTGTTTGTGAAGCGGGTACCTTAGTTCTGTCTTCGTCTTTGATATTGTCTTTAACCGGCATGGTAATGTCCATAGTCTTCGGTTTCGAAAACGTTGTAGTCATGATAAAGAAAGTAAGCAGAAGAAAGGCTAGATCAACCATTGGAGTCATGTCAACGTGAGTCGACGACTTCTTAGCGCGAACCTTTTTATGCTTGCCCCCCTTGTCGGAGCCTTCTTGTTGTTGTACTTCTGACATTTTTATTCTTGACTAAAACAGATTATTTTTTTGCCGCTTCCGGTGCACCTTCTAAATTGGTGATGAGCGCGAAACGGTTTGCTTTATTGTCTTGGAGTATTGAAATTACTCTTTTAATCGTTGGAATATCTGCCTCGCGATCACCTTTGATTGCGATACTGAATCGAGGGGCAGCGTTACGGGCAGAATTTACCCAAATTGCTAACTCATTATTTGTTGAGTCAATTGGAATTCCTTTCGTTTCTGCATTCATTATTTTTCTTTCCTCGTCTTCCGCTCCTAAATATTCTTTCAATTTATTCATTGGCATTCCGATAGATGAAAGAACGGAGAATCTTTTTTGTTCTTTTTCATCGAAAGTCATATTGAAATGAGTACCGAGGCGCCCAAGAATATCTCTTCTTATTTGTTGTCCTTCAACATTAAAAAACACTCTACCTTTTCCGTCAATCGTTAACATCAACACGCCTTTATCGGGAAGAGGAATCTGACTTACTGAAGATGGTTGATCAACTATTACCGGCTCATCTGGACGAAACTTCGTTGTTAACATAAAGAATGTAACAAGAAGGAAAGCCAGATCTACCATCGGCGTCATGTCCAATGAAGGACTCTTTTTGGCTATTTTTATTTTCGGCATCGGATACTTGAAATGTTGAGTCGTTTACTTTTCGATTTCCATAAAGGAAAAAGAATTAGTTTCTGTTACGTGCCGCGAACGATTGAACAATGCTATAACCGGCTTCATCGATACCATAAGTGATATTATCAATCTTACTCGTAAACAAGTTGTAGAAAACGATTGCTGTAGCAGAAGATAATACACCAAGAGCTGTATTGATTAGGGCTTCTGAGATACCTGTTGAAAGTGCAACTGCATCCGGTGCACCTGCTGTTGCAAGAGCTTGAAAGGCCTTGATCATTCCCATTACCGTTCCTAATAGTCCAAGTAATGTTGCAATTGATGCAATTGTTGAAATGATCACTAAGTTTTTAGAAAGCATTGGCAACTCTAAAGTTGTTGCTTCTTCAAGTTCTTTTTGGATAGCTAAGATCTTGCGTTCTTTGTCAAGTTCTTTGTCGCTTTCCATCAATTTATATGCGTCAATTCCTGCAGAAACAACATTGGCAATTGAACCGCGTTGTTTTGCGCATTCTGCTTTTGCTGCATTCAAATCACCATTCGCCATAGCAGTACGAACTTTTGCAATGAAAACTTCAATGCGACCGGTTCCTTTTGATTTACCTATGGTAATGAAACGCTCTATTGCGAAAGTGATGCAAGTAAGAAAGCAACAGATCAAAACCGGTACAAGGATTCCGCCTTTGTACATTGTAGCTAAAAGATTTCCGTTTAACGGTCCCTTTTCTGTATCGCCATCTTGAAAACCTGCCGGATTACCCATGACAAATTTCCAGATCAAAAATCCGATTAAGAGTGCAATTGGAATTACAAGAATCGAGAATAGGGCTTGAACGCCATTTCCACCTTTAGATGATGTGTTGCTCATGATTGTACTGTTAGTTATTGGTTATGGGAATGATTATAGACTTGATTAAATATGTTTTTCCATAAAAAATTATTCAGTCGAATAGCTTTTCCGGACGACAATATTAGGAAATTCTGATTAATTCCAAAAAGTATCGAGATGATTTAACCGTAACCTGACAATTATATTTTGAATTCAGCGATTCGGAATAGACACCAACGAATTAAACTTAAATTTTATTCTTATTCCAGCGCCTTTTTAAGGCGTTTTTGAGCACTATTTTTATGCTTATACTTTATGCATGAACAAATAAACGTTTCACACTTTTTTAAACGACAACTTAATCGCCTAGCTTTTAAATATTTATCAAAAATTAAATCGACTTATAGTAATCCTGTCACGATTCCCGGCGCAATACCAAGTGCAAGCGCTAAGATACCGGCAATTATCATCACTATTTTATATGGCCCGGCAAAATTGATTGCTGTTTCGTTGCCATCTCTGAACATTGCTATGATCACACGGAAATAAAAATAAACCCCGATCAACGAACCAAGAATTGCAACTAACACTAATGGAAGCATATTGTTTTCCATTGCCGCAATGAAGATGTAGTATTTCGCAAAGAATCCGGCTGTTGGTGGAATTCCGGCTAATGAAAGCATGGAGATAACAGTCATGGCTGCTAAAAAGGGACTCTTTTTTCCTAAACCATAAAAAGATTCTATAGAATCGTTCCCTGTAGAATTGCTAACCATCAATAAGATCGTAAACGATGCTATTGAAGAAATAGAATATGCAATTGTATAAAATAGAAGTGCCGATGGTGCTGCAGTATTCATGGATACAATTGCCATCAACATATAACCGGCATGTGCAACACTTGAATATGCCAACATACGTTTTACATTCGTTTGATAAACTGCAGATATATTTCCTACAAGAATTGTTGCACCGGAAATAATCATCAGTGCCGTATGCCACACAGCTGTCATTGATGCGAATGTGTGAATGAATAAACGGAAGAAAGCTGCAATTGCCGCTGTCTTTACAACTGTTGACATAAACGCCGTGATCACCGTTGGCGCACCTTGATAAACATCCGGTGCCCAGAAATGAAATGGCGCTGCTGAAACTTTGAATGCCATTGCAATCATGGTCATAAGAATTCCTGCAAATAACATTACGGACGAATTCATATTACCTTCTGCAATGCGTGTTGAAATTACATCGATATCAAAACTTCCGGTAGAACCATAGATCAATGCAATTCCAAATAATAAAAATCCTGTGGCAAAAGATCCCATCAAGAAATATTTGAATGCTGCCTCATTGGATGCGAGACTCTTTTTATTGCTTCCTGCAAGAATATACATTGAGATAGAAAGAATTTCTATTCCAAGAAAAAGCATAACCATATTATTGAACGACGACATCAAAACTCCGCCTGTCAATGCAAAAAGGATAAGTGTGAAGTGATCGCTCTTGCTTGTTTCGTCAGTGAAAAATCCGGGAGAAATAATGAACCACAACAGTGTTATTCCAATCATCACTGCAGAAAACGCAAGCGAGAAATTATCAACCTTCATCATGTTGTTGAAGTACGATACATTCGTATTCCAATCAAGAACAGTTGTGACCAATGCAGCTGCAAGACCTAAAAAGACAACAGGTAACAATGCCTTTTTAAATCTGAAGATTTCTGAAAACAATCCGAAAATTCCTATTCCGGATAAAACTAAGAGCGTATTCAAGATTCTTTTTTTATTTCAATGATGTCCCTGTTTGAATTGAAAGCTTTAAGGCTTCGATAGCCGGACCTGCAATTTCAAGAAGCGGTTTTGGATAAATTCCAATCCAGAAAATCATAATAACGATCGGGATAAGAACTGCTTTTTCTGTAATGGTCAATGGAGCAAAATGTTTTGCAACTGATTTCGCTTCACCGAGAGATATTTTCATGTATGCTTTCAACATATATACTGCTCCCAAAATAATAGTGAGTCCGGCAAATGCTGCAAGGATATGATTGTATTGGAAAATTCCATTGATCAACAAAAACTCACCGACAAATCCATTTGTCAACGGCAACGCAACAGATGCAAGCATGATGATCATGAAGTACGTTGCAAATCCGGGAGCCGTTGTTCTTAGTCCACCGATGTGATCCATGTCCCTCGTTTTTGTTCTTTGCTCGATCATGTCGGCAATGAAAAATAAACCGACAACGTTGATACCGTGTGAGATCATTTGAATCACGCTTCCGTGCAATCCTTGAAACGTAAGACTGAAAACGCCCGCTGAAATTAATCCAACGTGAGCAATTGAAGAATAGGCAATCAGCCGTTTGAAGTCTTTTTGTACCCAAGCAATCATTGATGCATAAACAACTCCTATCACTGACAATATCATAGCAAGGTTTCCCCATTCAGCTACGCCTTGTGGAACAACAGGTAACAACCAACGCATCACGCCGAATATCCCCATCTTTAACATGATTCCTGATAACAACATTGTTCCCGGTGCAGGCGCATCAACATAGGTATCGGGTTGCCATGTGTGAAAAGGAAATACGGGCATCTTGATTGCGAATGCAAGAAACAATCCCCAGAAGATCCACGACTGTTCAACAGACGAAAGATTTAATGAATACAATGCTTGAAGATCGAATGAATGAGTTCCCGGAGTTTGGAGCCATAGATAAATCAATGCAACAAGCATCAACAAACTTCCTGTCAGCGTATAGATGAAAAACTTAAGCGTGATTCGTAAACGATCTTTTCCGCCATACATTAAACAGATAAGATAGATTGGAATAAGCGCAAGTTCCCAGAAGATGTAAAACAAGAATCCATCGTATGCGCTGAATACACCAACCAATGCAAATTGCATTGTTAGAATAAGAGCATAGAACAAAGAAGGAGATTTGTATTGGTGATTAAAAGAAGAGAGAATAATCAGCGGAACTAAAAACGTTGTTAGCATTACTAGTAACAATGCGATTCCATCAATGCCTACGTGATAATTGATTCCTAATTGTGGGATCCACGAGATGTTTTCTGTGAATTGAATTCCTGCCGTCGGATCGAAGCGAAAGAAAATACATAATGAATATGCAAATTCTATAACGGCAGCAGCTAGCGCTACTTTTTTAGCATGCTCGCCGGAGAAAGCAGTAACAAGTGCCGCGACAAGCGGAAAGAAAATTAGTATTGACAACATTCTTAACTGAACCGAATTCGATTAATGAATTCGGCGATTTATTTAGAGTACCAGATTAAACAATAGTATTGCAATAATTCCGAAGACCATTGCAAAAATGTAGAAACCAACATTGCCGGTCTGAACCAAGCGCAATGTTTTCGAACTAGAGACAACACTTTTGTTTACAGAGTTAACAAGTCCATCGATCATTCGATTATCTACAATTTTATAGAACACATCACTTATTGCATGCAATGGACGAACAATGATGAAATTATAAAGTTCGTCGATATAGAATTTATTGTATGATGCTTTTCCGAAGAACGACAAATCGTTTTCATGTGAAACAGGAACTCCTTTAGAAGAAGAATACAATTTCTTTGTAATGAAAAAGATGATGGCAAGCAAAACTGTTGATCCTATCATCAATGACCACTCGAAAGAATGTGATGCTTCTTCGTGAATCAAAGATTCTGGGAATGTCAAAAGTGGTTCAAGGAATTTATTGAATGAGTGATGCTCAGAGAAAACTTCCGGCAAGCCCATGAAACCGCCGACTGCAGATAAGATAGCAAGAATGACCAATGGAATTGTCATTGACTTTGGCGACTCATGCAAATGATGTTCTTGTTCGTGACTTCCTCTGAATGTTCCATAGAATGTAAGGAAGAACAAGCGCAACATGTAGATGGATGTCATTACAGTTGTAATTGCAAGCACACCAAATATCGCTTTGTTCTGCACCCAAGCTTTTGCTAAAATTTCATCTTTAGAAAAGAAGCCCGCAAGCGGAGGACAGCCGATGATTGCCAGTGTTCCGATCAAGAAAACGAAATAGGTGATAGGCAGTTTTTTTCTCAATGCGCCCATTTTGCGAATGTCTTGTTCGCCACTCATTGCATGAATCACACTTCCTGCAGCAAGGAATAATAATGCTTTAAAGAATGCGTGAGTTGTAACGTGGAATAGGGCCGTTGAATATGCGCCAACACCAAGTGCAACGAACATGTATCCCAATTGGGATACAGTAGAATAAGCAAGCACTTTTTTAATATCCGTTTGTGTGATTGCAATCGCAGCGGAGAAAATTGCAGTTGCTGCACCAATAATTGTGATCACAGAAAGTGTTGCGGGCGCTAATGAATACAATACGTTTGAACGAATGACCATGTAGATACCTGCAGTAACCATGGTTGCGGCATGGATCAATGCTGATACAGGTGTTGGTCCGGCCATGGCATCAGGTAACCAAGTGTAAAGTGGAATCTGTGCGCTCTTTCCCATTGCACCGATAAACAACAACATTGTTATCGCTATGATAACAGGTTGATTGTTTGGAAAAGCTCCGGCAGAAGGGAAAATAATGTTGAATGATGTTGTTCCAAAAGTGATGTAGATCAAAATGATTCCTAAAAGGAAGCCAAGATCACCTATACGATTCATAATAAAGGCTTTATTGGCTGCTTTATTATATTCAGGGTTTTTGAACCAGAATCCAATTAATAGATATGAGCAAAGTCCTACACCTTCCCAACCCGTAAACATTACAATGTAGTTAGAGCCCATTACAAGCAATAACATGAAGAATATGAACAAATTAAGGTATGAAAAGAAACGAGAGAACGCTTCGTCTTCATGCATGTATCCAATTGAGTAAATGTGAATCAGAAATCCTACGCCGGTAATGATCAACAACATGATCAAACTTAGTTGATCAATCATAAATGAAAATGGAATGGCAAGCGAACCCGATGAAATCCAATCGAATAAGTCGATTGTTACAGGCTGTCCATTAAACTGCAGGAAAGTAATGAGTGAAACTATGAATGAAGCGAGGACTGCTATTGAGGCCAATGCTCCACTTATTGATTTGGGCAACGTCTTGCCTCCCAGACTGGTAATTAAAAAACCAACAAGCGGAAAGACAGGAATAAGCCACGCCAACTGAATCATGCGTTTAATTTTAAGCTGTCTGAAGTCAGGAGACTCAGACAGCGCGCAAAAGTATAATTTATTGGGGAATCAACAACGACAAATAAAAAGATGAGAAAAACCGGAATATGGACTACGTCTTTATTTATAGTTGGGGTGTAGGCTGCAGCCTACACCTCAACTATAAGAGTCGTAATTAATGTGTTTTGATCCGCTCCTTAGTTGTCTTTTCTTTCTGTGCCTTTTGAAAAACATTTTTACGCTTCTCGGCATTTTCATTAAGGCTAACTTTTTCCGTTGCATAAACTGCAAAACCGTCGTCCTTATAATCTGACATGAAAACATCAAGGTCGATGTTATTCTCAATTCCAATCTTTTCGATCTGACGGAAATATTCTCCAAGTTGACTTAGATCTTTTTTCTGCTCTTTGGACAGTGACATATCTGTGGGTGATTATGGATTACGACAAATTTAACAGAATATCGATGTGCAAAGTTACGGCAAGATTTTATTCGATTCAGTGGTTATGAACTTCAATTGTTAATAACACTGACTTTTAGTTTTGGATCACGAGAAAGTGACATGTTGCGCTTAGTTTTTTAATTCCAAGAACGTCGTCAAAATATTTTGAAGAAAATGTTCCTTCCACTTCGCCTTTTAATTCATCATATCGCATGATGTTGATGATTGCTTCGTCAGATACTTCCTGAACTTCATAGCTATCTTTATCGACTGCTGGATTTTTTCCAAAAACCTCTATCGTTAACTTCTGATGTGGTCCAAGATCGCCGTCTTTGTCAATTTTAATTTTCTTTGTACCTTTTAACATTGGAGTTTCTCCTGTAACGTGAACATTTCTCTCGCCCAATTTTCCGCTTAATGAAAATGAAATAGTTCCGGCTTCTTTATCGACAATCAAACAATTCGAAGTGCATGTCAAATCCACCATTACTCCCTCTTTGAAGTTTTCTCCACGCATCATTAAGACATTGAAATCGCCTTTTGTAGTTTGGGCGTTCGATTCAAATCCCACGAAGAGTAGAAGTATGGTTAAGCGTATTGTAAAATTCATATTAAATAATTCTTGAAGTTGTTGTTGTTTACGTTTCAACTTTTGTTTCATAAAATAACCGTCATTTATGGGGTAACGAATTTGAATTTAAATATAGTCATTTGACTATTTATAAATGCTGTCCGCCTCGGGTGGGTAGTCATGCGGAAGGGGAAAACTTGGGGCCGATCCGCATGGCGTCAGCCTTTTCTTTATCATCAAAGTACTGGGTTAAGTTGTATCTAAAGTTGTCTGACACCGAGACTTTTTTTAATAGGCTGCCTGTCATAACGCCAGAATCATTTGCGCTTACTGTCCAATTTCAACTTATCGTTTACCGTTAGTAGGGACGTTCAAATTTTTGAATCGCCGCCCCGGGGTTAAATATGTATAGTTGCCATTCAATATCCCCTTTTTATTTTGCTAGTACAGCCCCAATTCAATTCCCACTGCCATTCTCGGTAACTCTTGCACTACAAAACTTGCTTTGAACAAATCCGTAAATCTATATTTCGCCCAAACACTAATTTTATTGTAACCAATTTTAGCAAAAACCTCTGATTGAATTATGTTTACATAATCTAGGTTGCCAATTTTACTGACAGCATTTCCATAACCTGTAGAATATTTATAAACCTCCTTCATAGAATAGGCAAGAGATCCGGTAATACCCAAATCTAAATATGTACCAAGGATATTTCCTCGACTTGGATCAAAATTAAATCGGTTGAAAAAACCAAGGCTTAACGATGAAACATCAAATCGTCGTGTATCTATTGTGGAACCAACGGGCGATAAAATTGCCGGATCTTTTTTGAATTTGTAGTCTGTATATTCCAATTCTAATTGCCAGCCAAGAGAATAAACGGGGCTTACTTTGAATTTTTTTCTTACTCCTATTCCCAGATTAAAAGAATTTCCAAATTTAATATTTGCATCATCTTGATCAGGTGGCGTAATCATTCCAACCTTAATAATTCCCTGAACAAATTTCTTTTGATTCGGGCCTTTATTGTATGCCGGCTCTGTGGCCTCGTCATATTTCAATAGAACGGTTTGACCTTTACAATAAAATGTAGCCAAAAATATCAACGGAAATAAAAGTGTTTTCATTTTTACCATGCTCTCATTTTATTTCTTCAGAATTTATATTTGGAATATCAAAGCTGCTTGTGTAGCCCTCAAAGTGTATTGTAATTTCGTCGCCCGCAGAAAAATCTTCTGCTTGAAAATTGAGCGTTTCTTTTGTTGACGCAAGCATTACCTCATACATTTTTATTCTTCCGCTCTTGTCTTGTACTTTGTAATACAAATTTCTTCTCGCATCATATCCCAAGCCGGCTTCATCCAATGCATGTGCATATTTTTCTCGTAACACAACCTTGATCTGATCATTTACAATTACGAAATCAAATGTTGGTTCAATAGTGATTGATGTATCGATGAAATGTTTTGCTTGCGGAATTCCATAGCCATGGGCATAATCGAAATACGGATAAAGGTGTCCGCTTTTTTCTATCTCTCGAAACAACTGCATATTCGTTAACGAACGATTCTTTTGCCATGCACATGCTGCAAATCCTGCAACAAGAGGAGAGGAAAACGATGTACCGAACGCCTTTCTCAAACCATTAACTCCTGCACACGTAACCTCGCCGGGCGCTGAGACATTTGGTTTTAATCTGCCATCGCTTGTTGGACCAAATGAACTGAAGTAAATGTGAATATCATTGCCCGGATCAGTGCCGCCAACAGTTAAAACACTATCGGCATCTCCCGGCGTATCGATAAAATGCCAGCGATCGTTTCCTTCATTACCTGCTGCATTAACAACAAGAATTCCTTTTGATGCCGCAATAGTTGCAGCCATGGCAATCAAACTTTCGCGACCATTCATTTCTGAATTAAAATATCTGTTTTCTGTATATCCGAGTGAACTATTGATAATGTTCGCCCCATTTTTATCGGCCCACTCAACAGCGGCTAGCCAGCACTCTTCCTCAAAAAATGTTTCACGGGAAAGTATTTCTGTTCGTGCTAACAAAATTTCTGCCCCTGTCGCCATTCCAATTTTAACAGAGTCAAGCTCACCTGTGATGCACGAAAGTGTTGCTGTACCGTGCCAATGACTTACATAAACGTTTTCTTTTTTACCGACAAAATCATATGTTGCAATAATTCTTTTTTCATCACGCAATTTTTTGAATGCATAATTATTTTCCGCCCCTTTAAATCCAACATCAAACACTGCTATGCGAATTCCTTTTCCGTCCAGATGATTTGCTTCGAAATCTTTTCCGCCCAAGCGATCTGTTTGATAATGTAATAAAGCCTGATCGAAATTATCAATATCATACGACCCGTTGTCGTGAAATGCCATGATTGCTTTTGCTTGCATCAAATGAACTGATGTGACAAATGAATATTGACCAATCACTTCTGCTCTTTCCGGTGAGGTGTAAACAGCAATTCCATTTAACCACCGGCTTGAATAACTCATAGAGTCACAAAGCGAAGAAACTTTTTCGCAATAGCTTTCTTTCACAGGAAAATCAAGGGAATCACATAGACTTAATCCTTGCGCAAGTCGCTGTTCAATCGTTCGATAAGAGAAATAAGAATAGGGGTCGAATTCAACACCCGATTTATCAGAAAAACCTACCCAATACTTTTCTGCAAAAATGCTTGGCGATTGAAAATTTAAAATCAATACTAGAATGTATCTCAACCGTCTTGCCATTTACTATTTGCTTTCAGGAAAAATTTTATTCCACTTTAAAATATTTACAACGCGCGTTCCCTCTTCATAAGTATCGCCAAATTTTATTCGAAGAAAATCGTCCGGGAAATCATAGGTATATTCCATTTCCTGGCCTCTGCTAATAATGGCTTTTGCTTTTGAATATTGTTGGATCTCGGGAAAATAGTTCTTGTACAAGTAAACACCCTCAACATCGGTCGGTAAAAATTGTACGTCATACGATTCGCCGGATAAATTATACGATTCATATTTATCTTCCTTTTTAATCACTGCAACTTTCGCCGCTTTAGGATATTTGCGAACATCATACAATGTATCGTAGCGATAAAATTCTTGCGTTGTTGAAACACTCCAAACACCTTCGATCGGATCGATGCTATCTTTCTTGGTCACAAAATAATTCCGATACGATTCTTCCGAAGTAAGGGTTTGTCCTTTAGAGTAAAAGGAGATTAGCAGAAGTAATACTAGGGGTAGCTTTTTCACGAAACCAAAAATACGTTTTTATTTGTTCAATTTTATTCTTTCGCTACGGTTTACTAACTCCCAAGCTGTTAGAAAGACAAGTTGGGCACGCTTTCTAACTAAAGGGCAATCGATTTTGTCGGGAGTGTCTTTCGGACTATGATAGTCGGCGTGAGTGCCATTAAAATAAAAAATGATGGGCACATTGTTTTTAGCAAAATTATAGTGGTCGCTACGCTGGTAATACCTATTTGGATCGTTGCTAT
Source organism: Bacteroidota bacterium (assembly GCA_031411835.1). Lineage (GTDB taxonomy): Bacteria > Bacteroidota > Bacteroidia > AKYH767-A > 2013-40CM-41-45 > JADKIH01. Next base: position 11,907 of record JANOBV010000273.1, read on the forward strand.
TGTCATATGTGTAATCCAGTTCAAGTTTGGTGAAATCCGAATTCGCTTTTTTGTTTATCTCCGCCAATTCATTACTTAGTCGATCGGCGCCAATCAAATAAATATAGTCTTTCACTTTTAAACTGTCGTGTTTATTGTCAACCCGACCAATCATGTCAATGTTTAGATCTGCTACTGTATTTGCCAGTGGAACAAATGGGTGTTTCACGTAAAACGCAGAACCATAAAGTCCCAATTCTTCGCCACTAACATTAAGGAAAATCACACTTCTTTCCGGACCATTTCCTTCGTTTTTCGCTTTTTGAAAAATGCGAGCAATTTCTAGAACTGCCGATGTCCCACTGGCATTATCATCCGCGCCATAATAAATTGAGGAGTCTTTTATTCCAAAGTGATCGTAATGAGAAGATACAACTACATATTCATCTTTCTTTGATTCGCCTTCAATTACAGCGAATACGTTTTCACCCAACATTACTTCTGTGTTAGATAGGATTTTCAAAGAACACTCTACCGATTTTAGAATTGGCTTTGGTTTTCTTTTTTTTTTAAGATTGGTTATGTAGTAGCTGTATGCTTGATGCTTTGAACTAGATAAAAAATTATCCGCTGTGGTTTGATTTATAAATACTACCGGTATTGAAGATTTGTTTAACGTTCCACTTAAGATCGGATCCTCCTCAATTTGTTGAATAAGTCCGGGAAGACTATCTACAACAACAAAAATAGATGAGGGCTTTTGTCCTGATAATTCAGTCACAAATTGAAATAATGATTTTGCTTGTTGTGGGCGATGTTTTTTTTGCTTGAATTTCTTTTTCCATTCGGGATCTTTCCATAGTACAAGTAAATTTTTACCGACAATAGAATTGCCTTTAAAGTCATTGTAATTTTCTCCGGAAATACCAAAACCGCCAACAAGAATTTTATCGACGCTTAATAAAGATTCTTTTTGTTGACCAACATAAAAAAAGTGATTGTAAAAAATAAATTGTTGGTTGTTGATAATTAGATTCTTTCCGGAATTAGAACGAACACTCATTGAATGTTTTTGCAGCCGTACCGGAATATTCCACTCTTTATATTTACTCGACAAAAATGCTGCTGCTCGCTTTTGTCCCCGTTGTCCGGTTCCTCGACCTTCTAAAGAGTCGGAAGTCAATACATATAAGTATGACTTGATTGAATCTGAGGATAAGTCGACGGCATAGTCAAAATTCATTGCCGACTGACCAAAAGTGTTTAATGATAAAAAAACGAATAAAAGTAGATTGCGCATATTTAACAAAGCGCAATTTTTTCGACACGGTTTTGGTGTCGTCCGCCTTCGAAATCGGTTGATATAAAGGTCTTTGCAAAATTTTTTGCCTCTTCACTTGTAATAAATCGAGCCGGCAAACAAAGTACATTTGCATTATTATGTTGACGTGCCAAAGAGGCTAATTCTATTTTCCAGGCAATGGCTGCGCGGATCTTTTGATGCTTATTAGCAGTGATAGCCACACCATTAGCACTTCCGCAGATCAAAATCCCAAGGTCCGTTTCTCCTTTTTCTATACTTTCTGCAAGTGGGTGTACAAAATCAGGATAATCGACAGAAACAGCTGAATTAGTTCCAAAATCCTTAACCGAAAAACCCTCAGCCTTAAGGTATTCTTTCACAATTTCCTTGTATTCAAATCCTGCGTGGTCGCAACCTATTGCTATTACGGGAGTTTTCATTGTTCTTTACTTTTGCGGGTGACTGATAACAAAAGTACTTAATTTGTTTTCAACATCATGCTAAAGTCAATATTTATAGAGCTGGTAATAAAGCGACTGCAAAACAATTTATAAACAGTAATTTTGTGTATTCAGTGTATAAGCGGTTGCAAACATGTTAGAAGATTGTCTTGTTTTGTTCACTTGTTAATTGCCTTAATGAAATTAAAATATCAGTCAAGCAAAAGATGTTAGAGTGAGTGATCGACTTACTGACAAAAAACAAGGTGGTTATGAACTGTGGAAGTCAAAGTATTTATACACCAATGAGTAATTCACCACTTGTTAATATCAAAGGATGAATTTACATTTCAAACGATTGCAAAATAATAACTTGTTCATTACTTCGATTAATAAGTGTGTAACTCAGAAGTCAAGTGAAAATAGCTGTAATTACAAACAGTATGAACAGGCTAATAATAGTAGTAGATTTATTAAATTTTTAAAATAAAATATATTATGATTATTATGGATGAAAAGTTGGATCGAGTAAATCGGTTAGGGTGGTTGGATGTGAAAGTTGATCCGACAATCGATATCTTTGCAGAGATCAATCGCCTGAAAAAAGAAAAAAATGCAATCATCCTCGCCCATTATTACCAAGACGCAGACATTCAAGATGTTGCCGATTATATCGGAGATAGTCTCGGTTTATCGCAAGAGGCAGAGCGAACTACGGCATCGATTATTGTTTTTGCCGGTGTGCATTTCATGGCAGAAACAGCGAAGATTTTAAATCCGAATAAAAAAGTTGTTCTGCCGGATCTTCGCGCAGGTTGTTCACTCGCAGATTCTTGTCCACCGAAAGAATTCGCAGCATTCAAAGAAAAACATCCCGATCACATTGTAATTTCATACATCAATTGTTCTGCAGAAATAAAAGCGATGAGCGATATCATCTGCACTTCTTCAAACGCTGTAGGAATCGTTAACAGCTTACCGGCGGAACAGAAGATCATCTTTGCACCTGATAAGAATCTAGGCCGTTACATCATCAAGAAAACAGGCAGAGACATGGTTCTGTGGAATGGTGCATGTATGGTTCACGAAATTTTTTCTCTGGAAAAGATCACTCGTTTAAAAGCAATGCATCCGAATGCTAAACTTATTTCGCATCCGGAATGTGAAACACCAATTCTGGATATTTCTGATTTTATTGGTTCAACAACAGCATTGTTAAATTACTCGAAGAAAAGTTCTGACACAGAATTTATAGTTGCTACTGAAACAGGGATTCTTCATCAGATGATTAAGAATTCTCCTGATAAAACATTCATTCCCGCACCACCAAATAATGCTTGTGCATGTAACGATTGTCCGCATATGAAGTTAAATACATTGGAAAAATTATATTTGTGTTTGAAAGAAGAACTTCCTGAATTGTTAATGGAAGAAGAAATCAGATTGAAAGCATTAAAGCCAATTAAACGAATGTTACAAATTTCAAAAGACTTAGGATTGTAATTCAATAGAGAATAGTTATGAAACTAAAATTCCAATTATTTTATATCTGCTTATTTTTTTCGATTGCAAATTCGTTTGCTCAAGATACCGATTCATTAGGTGTTAGTAAGTTCTATTATCCAAATGGAACGATCTCTAGCGAAGGAAAATTAAAGAAAGGAAAACCGGATGGTTATTGGAAAAGTTATTTTGAAAGTGGAAGAATAAAATCAGAAGGAAACAGATTGAATTTTAAATTGGATAGTCTTTGGAAGTTTTATAATGACAGCGGTTTTGTTACCGCAGAATATAATTACAGCGAAGGATTAAAACACGGTTTACAAAAAACATATTACGAGAACGGAATCATTCAGTCGGAAGAAAACGATTCAATGAGTGTGAAGCATGGTGTTTTCAAAATGTATGATACGGAAGGAAAAATATTTAAATCGATTCCATACACAAATGGTGTTGAAAACGGATTAGCAAAAGAATACAGGAAAGACGGAGTGTTGATAACAGTTACAAATTATAAAAACGGTTATTTTCAAAAAGAAGAAAAAATAAATCGAATAGATAAAAATGGATTGAAGCAAGGTCTGTATCGTGATTATTTTCCAAATGATAAAGTTCAATTTGAAGGAACGTATAAAGATGATGTGAAAGATGGTATTTTCAAAGAGTATAATGCAGAAGGCCGCGTGATCAAAAAAGAAGAATACAGAATGGGTGTACTTATTCCGACACTTGTTGAAGACAAAGAAAAATTCGAAGTCAAAAGAAAATATTATCCGACGGGAGCAACAAAAATTGTTGGTACTTACAAAAAAGGATTGCCGGAAGGCGTTTTCAGAATGTACGATGAACAAGGAAACATCGACAGCGCAAAAGTATTTACTCAAGGAAAATTACTCCGCGTAGGAAGAATGGATAACCAAGGACTTGAACAAGGTGAGTGGAAAGAATATTATGAAAGCGGACAACTTCGTGCAGTCGGAAATTATGTCGATGGAAAACGTGATGGCATTTGGAAATTCTCCTATGAAAACGATTCACTCGAACAAACAGGCGCATACGTAAAAGGAAAGCCGAATGGTCCATGGAAATGGTTTTATACTGATGGATCTGTTAGAAGAGAAGAGTCATACAAGAACGGTAAGGAAGAAGGCATGATGAAAGAATATTCGAATGACGGAACAGTGATGGCTGAAGGAAATTATGTTGATGGAAAACAGGATGGCGATTGGAGATATTCTATCGGTGAATATTTTGCCGAAGGAAAATTCATTGAAGGAAAAGAAGACGGAGTTTGGAAACAAAAATATGAAGATGGAAAACTTGCTTTCGAAGGAGATTTTTTAGAGGGACAAGAAACAGGCGTACATAAATTTTACTGGCCCAATGGAAGACTTCGCGAGATCCGTTCATATCGATTGGGATTACCGGATGGTGATTGGATCGTATATGATGAGAATGGCGCGGAGGTTTTGAAAGAGACTTATTCTAGTGGGAATTCTAGGAAGATAGAGGCGGAGGCTACGCCTGAAGGCGAGTGATTTTTTTAACACTAATATTTTAGCCACGAATTCACGAATAAATTATTTTTTTATTCGTGAATTCGTGGCTAAAATATTAGTGTTAAAAATACATGTTTCACGGGGAACAAAATCGATGTTTCACAAAAGACTATTTCTTTTTCTTGTATTTGCGATGATAACTATCCCCTCCCCGCAAAACCTTCTGTGCTTTTTTTATCATTGTTACATCACCCTGTTCAGAAATTCTCGAGATCATTTTGAAGTCGATCTGTTTGCGTAATAAATCGCAACGCATGACTTTGATGCGAACAACATCGCCCATTGTATATTTGTGTTTGGTGCGCGAACCGATCACACAATAATTTGTTTCGTCGAATTCATAGAAGTCGTCGTCAAGATCGCGGAGGCGAATCATTCCTTCGCATTTGTTTTCGATGATCTCAACATACAATCCCCATTCAGTAACGCCACTGATCACTCCATCAAATTCTTCACCGACTTTGTCTTGCAGATATTCTACTTGCTTGTATTTAGTAGATGCGCGCTCGGCTTCAGATGCTTTAATTTCCATCTGTGTGCTGTGTTTACATTGCTCTTCGAGTAAAGAAGCATCAGCACCTTTTCCGCCGGCTAAGTAATGTTCAAGCAAGCGATGAACCAGTACATCCGGATAACGGCGAATAGGAGAAGTAAAGTGTGTGTAATAATCAAATGCCAATCCGTAGTGACCAATATTTTCTGTCGTGTAAATTGCTTTTGACATTGTTCTGATGGCAAGTGATTCGAGAACGTTTTGCTCTTTCTTTCCATGCACATCTCTCATTAATCCATTCAATGAGCTTGCAATCTCTCTATCATTTCCTGTCTTTACAGTGTAACCAAATTTTCTTGCAAAGCCAACGAAGTTTTCGAGTCTGTCGCTTACAGGCGAATCGTGTACACGATACACAAAAGGTTTTTTCTCAACGCGCAACGCTTCTTCCTGATTTCCTGTTCGATTTTTTCCTTCTGATACGATGTCGTGTTTTTTTCCGATGAATTCGGCAACAGAGCGATTTGCAAGCAACATAAATTCTTCTATCAATTTATTTGCGTCTTTACTTTCTTTCAGATAAATACCAAGCGGCTTACCTTTTTCATCTAAACGAAAACGTACTTCTACTTTTTCGAATGCAATAGCGCCATCCCTGAATCGTTCTTTGCGAAGTATTTTTGCAAGACGATCCATTGTGAGAATTTCTTCTTTCAGCGGACCTTCTTGTGTTTCAATAACGGCTTGCGCATCTTCATATGCAAAGCGATGGTCGCTATAGATGATAGTTTTGCCAAACCATTTCTTCACCACTTCTGCATTTTCATTCATTTCAAAAACAGCAGCGAAACATAATTTCTCCTCATGTGGACGCAACGAGCAAACACCATTCGATAATTTTTCAGGAAGCATTGGGATCACACGATCAACAAGGTAAACAGATGTTGCTCTGTAATATGCTTCTTTGTCAAGTTGTGATGTGGGTCGAACGTAATGTGAAACATCGGCAATGTGGACACCAATTTCGTAATTTCCATTGGCAAGTTTTTGAATTGACAAGGCGTCATCAAAATCTTTTGCATCAATTGGATCAATAGTAAATGTTGTGATTTTTCTAAAGTCGCGGCGAAGTTTAATTTCTTCTTCGGGAATTGCGAGTGGAATTTTTTCTGCTTCTTCTTCAACACGCTTTGGAAACTCTAGTGGAAATCCATACTCAGCAAGAATAGAGTTCATTTCTACATCGTTCTCGCCCGGCCATCCTAGCAATGTTGTAATTTTTCCAATCGGATTTTTTGTTCCCTTTGGCCAATCAACTATTTCAGCAATTACTTTTTGCCCGTGTTGCGCTTTGTTGACCATGTTCAACGGAATGAAAATGTCAACATTCATTTTCGGACTATCGGGAACCACGAAAGCAAATTTTCCCGACAACTGAACCATTCCGGCGAATTCTGTTTTCGCACGTTCAATGATCTCTACGACTTCCCCCTCAATTCGCTGATTTTTATGTCGTGCATAGAGATAGATCTTTACCTTGTCGCCATGAAGCGCGTTTTTTACATTTCTCGGAGCGATATAAACATCGTCTTCATCATTTTCACTAAGAATATATGCCGCACCTCCGGATGTAATATCGATCACTCCTTCTAGATAAGCGTGCTTTGGTTTTAATTGGAACTTACCCTTTTCGGTTTCTATTACATCGCCTTTGTCTTGCAACTCAGCCAGGATAAATAGAATTTCTTTTCGTAGACCACCATCGAGATCTTCTGTATTGGCGGGTTGTTCGCCCGAATTAGTTAGAAACTCAGAATATGCCGGCTTTATAATTCTGGCCAATTGCTTATAATTATAAAGCGTGTTTGGGTGACGATTAAAGGTTTTAAAAAGTTCTGCTAGTAATAGACTTCGCGAAGGATCGTCTTCTTTTTTCTTATTTTTACTCATATGATGATTAATCTCATTTTATGATCACACCGGATCAAGTCAACAATTGTTTTCTTTAAAGTTTCACGTGACATCATAAAGTTACTGTTTCAAATGAATTGAAGTGAGCAGAGTATAAAAAATTATAACCTATACCCGTTAATAACCTTCAAAAAAATCTCATTAATAGTGCAACGAATGCTTGAAAAAAACGTTTCATAACTTTTAAAATTCGATTAACGCCTAAAAATCGAGCGACTTACTTTTACAAAGACTATTTATACCAATCAATACCAATCAATACCAACCAAAACCAGAAAAAATGGAAAACCAAAATCAGGAACAAGGAAAGAGCAAAGGCACGATATGGATCGTTTTGTTGATCTTGTCTGCAGTTCTGAACATTTACCAGTGGAGAAACCACACAACAGCGATTAGTAATTTTGAATCGAAAGTAGACACGCTTGTTGTTGAAAAGGTGAATGTAGAGCAAGAGTTATCAGAAACGAAATCAGAACTAGAAAAATACCGCGGTATTTCTTCTAATCTAGATAGTTTGTTGAACGAAGCTCAAGCAAAAATCGACGAGCAAGCAAAGAAAATCAGAAGTCTTGGTGCAAACGAAAAAGACATGAAGACGCTCAATGCAAAAATGAAACAACAGCTTGCTGATCTTCAGATGTTGCGCGATGAGTATCTGACAAGAATCGATTCTTTATTAATGGCGAACAAGCAATTAGTAACAGAGAAAGAAGAGTTGACAAGTACGAATCAGAATTTGACAAAAAATCTTGAGACTACGGTTGCAACAGCATCCGTGTTGAAATCAGAATATATCAAGGTTCAGTCGTTCAAGAGAAAAGGAAGCGGAAAATATACAGAGACGGCTCTTGCAAAACGTACTCACAAATTGTCAGTATGCTTTGATGTATTGGACAATAAAATTGCCAAGTCGGGCGACAAAACAATTTACTTGAAGATCACAGAACCTGGTGGAAAACCGATGGGAAATAAGAGCACGGGATCGGCATCATTCAAAACAGCTTCAGGTGAAGAAGTAATGTATGCAGCGACATCAACTCTTACATATACAGGCGTTAAACAAAATGTTTGTATGAACTACGAAGAACAAGAAGACAAAATGTTTCCTCCGGGAACATATATGTTAGAAGTTTACATCGACGGTAACTTAAGCGGTGCCGGAACTTGTGTGCTTCGTTAATCGTTGAGATATTGAATTTAAAGCGGCTGTTCCTTTTGGAGCAGCCGCTTTTTTATGCCCCAAATAAAACACCAAGCTCACTTAAATTTCAGCCACGAATTCACGAATGAATTGTTTTTTATTCGTGAATTCGTGGCTGAAATTTAAGTGTTAAAAACTTAGTGATCTTCGGTTTTATTCCAGAGTTTAATTTTCTTAGTATATTGTTACACGATTTCACACAAACTCACACAAAATGAATTTTAAGGGAAGACTCTTTCACACAACGCTTATTATTTTATTTTTCATTTTGAATATTGTTTCACGTGCACAAAATCCGGTGAAACAAGATTCACTAATACAATCGTTGATGAAAGATCACATCACTCCTGAAAACGAGGGCGTCTCATTGATCAATGCAGGAAATTTTGAAAGCGCCAATACATTATTGAGTAAAGAAATTACCTCGAACGGATCTAATGCATCGGCATATTTTCAGAGAGGCGTTACGAATTGGGGAATGGGAGATACACTAAATGCATGTCGTGACTGGAGCTCTGTACTTGCATTGGGCGATACTGAAATGTTCAATTTACTCGAGAGTAAATGTCATAGTGCAATGATCATCGAAGACGATACAATCCCTGCGAAGAAATATAAAAAGATGTGGGGAAAGGACGAAGCCAATCAAGCGTCGAAAATGATTGTGGAGCAAATGCCGGAATTTCCCGGTGGACAAGAAAAACTTGGCGAATATATTTTCTCTAATACACCGAAACATAAAAACGGAAAACACGGAACAGTCTATGTAAATTTTTTAATTAGTCCGAAGGGAAAGATTCTTTATCCGTATGTTGCACACGGCCTCGGTAAAGAATACGACAATGAAGCGATTCGATTGGTTCGCTCAATGCCTGCGTGGAAGCCGGGGAGAGAGAAGGGTAAGGCGGTGTATGTGAGAAGTAGTTTGCCGGTGAGGTATTAAAATTTAATTTTGGCTAAAGCCATAATCTAGGTTGTGCGCCCTTATCCGTCAGATAAATCTGACGGTAATAAAAATAGTACAGCTTAAAAGTATTTGCGTCAATTTTTTTACGGGCCCTTATTACCGTCTGCTTTAGCTGACGGTGTTGGCATTAAAGATCCGTTTTGTGCATCATCAAACTCGTATGTATTTTGATTCGCATTCATTGTCATCAGTGAATTGAGAAATAGGAGAGATAAAATTTTCATATACCATTAATGGAAAGTGTAAATGTAAAAAAAGTTGAAAAAGCAAGATCCCGAAATTTATAATTTACATCCTGAAACGGAAACAGCAAATCCCCACTAAAAAAGAAATAATTTTTGCAGTGGGGAATCATTCCAATTTAAATTTTATTCGAACCGGAATTAACAGCCGTCGACCCCCATTGAAAACTCAAAATCTTGTCTAACTTTTGTACCATTTGAGTTTTGTGCAGGTTTCCATTTCGGCATTTTATCAATTGCATCAATTATTAGCCGGTCAATTTTGTAATCTCCGGATGATGTTTTGATTTGTGCATCAATTGTTTCGCCTTCTTCATTCACAGTAAATCTAACTTTTCCTTGCCCAATAGTTTTAGAGCTTACTTCTTCAAATTTATTTATTGCATTATCCCACAAATATTTTTGCATTCCGTTGAATCCTGTAGGATATTGAGCTTCAATATCCGGAATTACAGTTAATGTAAATCTCATGTCACGAACGGATGGATCACCTGTTGCTGAATTTAGTGTTTTGTACTTAACATATATTTCTATGTCTGCACCTATGTCTGTGGTACGTAAAATATTTTTTTGTTCGGCAGTAAGAATTTCATTTGAGCTTTTTGCAGACTTTGTTTTTCCATTTTGCTTAGTTCGTATTTCAGCAGATACATAATTATTCACCCAATTTTTCGGATAACCATCACTTATATCTTCTAGCCTCTTAGCTGAATTTAAGGTCTCTTTTTTGACAATTTTCTCATAAGCCCCATGGACATTGTAATAAAAATTTCGTTTAATGTCATTCTTTACCGAATCATTTTTTTCAGGATGATAGTATGCCGCTAGATATTTATAGGTAGCATTTTGTGAATAACCTGAAATCAGGATTAACAACATGAGCAGAGTGGAAAGACCTTTTTTCATTTTTGTGATTTTTAAATTGAATTCTGACAACAAATGTAAACGACAAATATTCAAATCTTGTTACTCAGTCGTTATTGACCTGTTATTAACTTGTTAATGTAGATTATATACTACAGAAAAAGCCTAATTTTGTAAAATATAAATGAAATCGAACCGGACCGTTATCTTTATCACCATTTCTTCAATTGCTCTTTTAGTCGTGTTGATTATTCAGATCAACTGGATCTATCAGACTGCAATTATAAAGGAAGAAATATTTAGCGATAAAGCAAATCTCGTACTTTCAAAAACAGCTGAAGCTCTAACTACCGATACGGCAGCTTGCAGGAGTATGGAAGTCTGTGTTGGAAAAGATGAGATGCACAAAACAGATTCTTTGTTTAATAATTACATGAACCTTTACAACTTTCATATTGATTATTCTTTCGAAGTAAAAAAGCCGGACTCATTAAAATCAAAAACAGAAGACGTACTATCGAATAACGTTTATAAAAAACGAATTGCTGAAGAAGCGATTAAAAATGGTTTAGAGTTGAATATGTTTGTTCCGCAGAAAAAGGAGTTCATCATTGCAGAAATGGGAACACTTTTTATTACTTCTGTAATTTTAATTTTGATAGTTCTCTTTATGTTCTGGCGAACAATACAATTATTAATAAAGGAGAAAAGAATTTCTGAACACACAACTGATTTCTTGAACAACATGACGCATGAGTTTAAAACGCCATTAACAAATATTGCATTAGCAGGAAAGATGATGGTAAAGAATTCAACGATCAGACAAGAAGATAAAATAAAGCACTATTCAGGAATTATACTTGAGGAAAACGAAAAGCTTCGACTTCAAGTTGAACAAGTGCTAAGCATGACAGCTCTTGAAAGAGGAGAAATTCCGATTAGAAAAACGGAATTGGATTTTCATGAACTAATTAAAGACTCTGTTAAATATATTAGTATTCAAGTTGAAAACAAACAGGGAACATTGAATTTGGATTTGAAAGCAAACAATGTTGTTGTTATGGGTGATAAAACACACCTTACAAATGCAATTTGCAATCTGATAGACAATTCAATTAAATATTCTGATGAAAAACCGGAGTTATCAATTCAAACACGTAATGTCAATAATAATTTAATCGTTGTTGTTTCTGATAAAGGAGTTGGAATCGATAAGGAATATCATAAAAAAGTATTCGATAAGTTTTTCCGTGTTCCCAAAGGCGATGTTCACGACGTAAAAGGATTTGGACTCGGCCTGGCATATATTAAGAAGATAATTGAAATGCATGGCGGAACTATTGAACTTCAAAGTGAAAAAGGAAAAGGCACAACATTTACCATATCATTACCCAATGTCTAAAGAGAAACTCAAAATATTACTTGCAGAAGATGATCTCAACTTGGGAGTGCTCTTAGTCGATTATTTAGAAACGGAAGGCTTTGAGGTTAAACTTTGCAAGGATGGAGAATTAGCGCTGAATGCATTTCTAAGCAATACTTATGATCTATGTCTATTGGATGTCATGTTGCCTAAGATGGATGGTTTCACATTGGCAAAAGGAGTTCGGGCGCAGAATAAAAAAATTCCAGTTATATTTATTACGGCAAAATCATTGAAAGAAGATAAGCTAAAAGGATACGACCTCGGCGCAGACGATTATATTACAAAACCATTCGATGAAGAAGAGTTGCTTTGGAAAATAAAGGCGGTTATTCGAAGAGTTCCAAGTAGCACCAATAGCGATCGGAAAGAAATTATATCGATCGGGAAATACACATTCGATCATTATAATCTATTATTAACAATCAATAATCAATCGAGAAGAATTACCGAGCGCGAAGGTGATGTCTTAAATTATTTAGCAACACATAGAAATATTTTAATTAAACGTGAAGAGCTTTTGAAAGAAGTATGGGGCGAGAATGATTATTTTTTTGGAAGAAGCATGGATGTGTTTATGACGAAAATCCGGAAATACTTAAAAGAAGATTCGGAGATAAATATTGAAAATGTTTTTGGGGTTGGGTTTATTTTTAATGTACCGGGGAACTAGTTAATCTTTGTAGCGAATTATAAATCCGCAGCTCGACCGAGAAGGATTTATTCACTTTTAAAAATAAAAAAGCGAGGAGAATTTAGCCCCTCGCTTTTTATTTCCAAACAAAGCTACTTTTTAATCTAAGACCACGATCAATGCATAGATCACTCCCGGAATAAAAAATAATAGTGTAAGAAGAACGCTTATCCAGAACTCTGTATCTACACCATATTTAAGGAACACCGCCAATGGAGGAAGAAGGAAACACAATACGATCAGTAACCAAAGTGGTACATCTTCTTTTGCAGCCGGAGCCTTTAATACGTCCAGCGTTTCTGAAAATACGCGAACATGTTTTTTCAAACGTTGTAGTTTTGAAACGTTTCGTAAACCTGAATTGTCCATTGCACCTGCAAATACGTTATCCGACCTTTCCTTTGTAATTTGTTTTTTTTTCTCTTCCTTTTTAGCTAGAGTTGTCGGACTAGAAATAGTCGTTTCTTTTGCCGTTGAAATAGTATTTGTACTTTCAACAACATTACTTAATGATCTAGCAATTTTAGGATCAGAGTCTCTCAATTCTGCACTCGCAACTGTTGGAGACGCTACCTTCGCCATAGTTTTTGGTTTGCTTTGTGGCAACACATTTTTTCGCGACCCTAGATCAACATAATAACCGCTACGATGTTGGCGTTTGCTAACGGAAATGTTATCTAATCGGCTACACGATGAGAGTAATAAACTCGTTAATGTTACAAGTGTGAATAAGAGTGATAGTTTTTTCATATTTCTTTTGTTTTAAATTGAGGCTTGATAATTATCTGTTAAATAGATTTATGCTCAACAGTTTTTAACAAGATATATGAAATTAGCAAATTGATTTTATGGCAAAGAGGTTTATTTTCAACAACAGAAAACGTATCTTCTTTTATTAAAGAAGATTGCATCGTTGTGGCAATAAGTGTTTTCCGTAAATTTATAGTCATGATCTCCCGCACATCTCACATATAACCCAGATATAGACCCGGATTTTATTTTTAGTTTAATGATATTTTATTAAAAATCTTTAGCGGCGTCAAAACAAAAAACGCCTGTAATCTTTTTAGATCACAAGCGTTCTTGGTGGTTTCACGATAAATTAGTTACTCTAACATCAGTTTTTTAAATATAATTCCATTGTTTGTTTGTAGTCGAATTAGGTAGGCTCCCGGAGGGTATTCGCTTAAATTAATTTCATGGGCTTTCGCCGAATTATTTTCTTTTGTGCTTTGAAAATAAATAATTGAACCTGTTGAATTGAACACTTCAAGTGTTCGAATACTTGCTTCTGAAACTAATTCAATTTTGACTTTATCATGTGCAGGGTTTGGATAGATTGAAACCAATTCGTTTAATTTTGAAGAGCGGACACCTGTGCAAACGTCAACGGTAAGGTTTTGTATTGCACTCGCACTACATCCAAATGAATCAACAAATGAATATTCAATCGCATATGTTCCTGCTCCAATCGATGGTTCAAAAATGCCATTGGTAACTCCTGCACCTGTATAGGTTCCGCCTGTCGGAGATCCACCCGTGAGTGTTAATGCAGCAGCATCTGAACAAATACTTGTGAATGAGTTCAGTAAAACTGTAGGAATACCCGATACGATCATTTGCGCCGTTGAAGAATTATGACAACCATTTGCGTCTTCGTATGAATACTGGATATTGTAAGTTCCGCTTCCTATTGATGGATCAAATATTCCGTTTCCCACACCTGTACCGGAGTATAAACCCCCTATTGGCGCACCACCAGTCAAAATGTATTCTGTTGCACATGCACTTGAATACATGTCAGGTCCGGCAGTAACAATTGGATTTGCATTCATTGTAAGTTCGGTAATCGCTGTGTTAACAGCACAACCATTTGAAGTTGTTACTGCAACACTGAAACTTCCTGATGAAGCAGAAGAAATACTTCGCGTTGTATCGCCGTTACTCCATAAATAGGAGTTCGAATTGTTTTCAGATAATGCTGCACCATCAATCAATGTAGCTTCTGTATTGTCTACAGTATTAATAGTTGACGATCCATTAAGCACATCAAAATCCCAGTTTCCAATTAATCCGGGAAGCGCTCCAATTACATGCAACGTCTGATCTTGTTCAATCTCTGTTTGTGTACGAACAACATTCCATAGTCGAACATTATCAATGCTACCTTCAAACCAATCATTTCCGTAACCAATATTTATTGTATTGTCCCAACTGAAATCAGAAAAATCTTTAGTGCCGCTCGCGACCATGATACCATCAACATAAATTCTTTGTCCAACACCCGATTCAACGACAACAGCAACATGGTGCCATGCTCCATCAGCATAATTTTGACTATATGAACTTATTACTTCCTCCGAATATAATCGGTGAAAAATATTTCCTCCGTTTAAATAAAGATCGCGATCGAATGAGCCACCTAAATCAGCGTCTCTTACACTAGAGATTCCGACATTCGGCTCTGTTGTTTTGAAATCTACTTCAAAGGTGTAATTTGTTTCTGGTGAATTGATCGGAATGATAACACGTGGACCACCTCCGCTTAATTCTAATGCCGATCCATTTGAAGGAGCGGTAAGTGTAATTGTATCTCCTTCGCAAAAACTAGTTGATGCGCTTGTTGCAATAATAGAATCCGGTGCAGCAGGATCATGAATGTCTACTACAATCAATGATGAATCCCCTGTATTATCAACGACGAAGTAATCATATGTTCCCGCGCCCAAAGTGAATATTCCTGTTCCTGAATAGGGAGGAATTCCACCACTGGCTGAAATTTCAACAGTTGATGTACCGCCGTGACAATTAATAAATGTTGTTGTTGCTGTTGCAATTAATGGCAATGGAATTAACTCAATAAATCCGTATGACCCACCACCAAATTCCATTACTCGAAATTCAATTGTTGATGTATCAGTCAACACGCCACGCCAAACATCTCCATGATAATCGCAGCAATCTTCATGATTCCAGACTTCAACTCCATCAATTAACAGATAGCACCAATCATCATGACCGGGAATATTTATCATATAGTAACCCGGAGGAAATCCTCTCCTTTTTGCTGCGAATGAATGATTATCATCGCCAACGGGTTGCCCCATGTAATCAGGAGCATACGATGGACTTTGACCATCATTCCAATAAACAGTAGTATTCATTGACAACGCTGTGTCAATATAATATCCTGCATAATTAACGTTCCAGCTGTCTGAGCCGGTAGAGTTCCATGCATATACATTCCAGGTATTCGTACCAAAAATTGAAGGGTCACCCACTGTATCCAATGTATTTACGGTCCCACTTCCGTTTCCGATCAGAGTCCCTGTACTAGCAGCCACCACAGCGCTTT